>NZ_JAGGKR010000001.1:1700172-2040207 GCF_017873855.1 Methanolinea mesophila | reverse complement strand
AAGTACATATCTGGTGATATTTTTTGAAATTGGTTCCAGATACGAGCGTCGTCATCGATGGGCGCATCACCCAGCTGATACATTCGGGTGAATATACCGGCGCCACAATAATCATACCAGAGGCGGTGATTGCAGAACTCGAGGCCCAGGCAAACCAGGGTCGGGAGATCGGGTTCTCCGGCCTTAACGAACTGCAGGCATTGTGTAAGATGGCCGAGGAAAGCATCATCGAACTGAAATTCTCCGGTCCGAGACCCACCCTCGAACAGGTCAAGCTGGCGAGCGGGGGCGAGATCGATGCCCTGATCCGCAGCGTCGCCATCGAACACCAGGCACGCTTCATTACCAGCGATTTTGTCCAGGCCGAGGTTGCGAAGGCAAAAGGACTGGACGTGGTGTATCTCAAGCCCCAAGTCGAAGGGTTCACCCCCCTCGGGATCGACCAGTTCTTCGATGAGTTCACCATCGCAGTGCACCTCAAGGAAAGGGTTCCGCCATTCGCCAGGAAAGGCACGGTAAAAGAGATGCAGCTGGTGAAGATCCGTGACAACCCGACCACCGAGCACGAGCTCCGGTTCCTGGCACAGGAGATCCTGGAACGGGCCAAACGGGACCCGGACGGGTTCATCGAGGTGGAGAAGCGGGGAGTCACGGTGGTCCAGATAGGGTCCATGCGCATCGCGATTGCACGCAGGCCGTTCTCCGACGGGATGGAGATCACCGCGGTCAGACCTATCGTGGATATCACCCTCGACCAGTACAACAAGGCGAGCGTGATAAAGAACCGCATCATGGGAGATAAGCGGGGGTTGCTCATCGCCGGGCCTCCGGGAGGCGGGAAGACCACCCTGGCCCAGAGCGTGGCCACCTACCTCGCAGATCACGGCTCGGTCGTAAAGACCATGGAGTCGCCCCGGGAACTTCAGGTCCCGGATCACATCACTCAGTATACCTCCCTCGAGGGGAGTATGCAGAATACTGCCGACGTCCTCATGCTGGTCAGGCCCGATTTCGTGATCTTCGACGAACTCCGCAGGAACGAGGACTTCCGGGTCTTTGCCGACATGAGGCTCGCGGGAATCGGCATGGTGGGCGTGGTGCATGCGATTGGGGCCCACGACGCGCTGCAGCGGTTCTCCGACCGGGTGGACTTCGGGGTGCTCCCCCAGATCGCGAACACCATCATCTTCGTGGATAAGGGCGAGATCACCAACGTCTACGATGTGGGATTCACGATCAAGGTCCCCGAGGGGATGTCGAGCGAGATCAATCTCAGGCCGGTGACCACGGTGAGCGATTACGAGACCGGCGAGCTGGTCTTCGAGATATTCAAGTACGACTCCGAGACCATCGTCATGCCCGTGATGCAGACCGGGACCGCGACCGCCCCGTTGAAACCCCCGGCGGCCCAGAAGGAGGAGGAAGAAGGGAACTCCTCCTGGAAGATCCTCGAAAAGGAGATCCAGCGCGAGATCGGGAGATATACCGACGGGTACGTCGACGTCCACATGCTCTCGGATACAAAGGCCGTGGTATATATCGACGATAAGGACGTGCCCGCCGCGATCGGGAAGGGCGGCAAGAATATCGCGGGTATCGTGAACAAGGTCGGCATCGGGATCGATATCCGGCCCAGGTCGGAACTTGAGAAACAGCAGCCGTCCCAGCCCCAGGCAGAAGAAGAGCTCTCGCTTGGCGGCGGGGTCAAGATCCGCATGGACAAGAAGCAGCTCGCGATAATCTGCCCCGAGTACGGGAGCAAGATCGTGGATGTCTTTGCAGGTAAAGAATACCTCTTCACCGCTACCGTAAACGAGGGTGGCGAGATCCACCTGGCGAAGAACAGCACCATCGCCCAGGAACTGATTAAGCGGTATAACGAAGGGGATACCATCAGGTTGAAACCTGTGTGAAATCAAAATTTTTTGTGCGTTCTGAGGGTGAATCGTAGTGAGTGCATTTGATATGCGGCAGATGGAGGAGTCTGCACTTTCGGCATGGGAACATGCCTTTGAATCGGACCCGTCGGATCGGGAGAAGTTCTACCTCACCGTAGCGTATCCGTATCCCTCCGGGGCCATGCATGTGGGCCACGGCAGGACATATATCGTTCCTGACGTCATCGCCCGGTTCTGGAGAATGAGGGGAAGGGAGGTCCTCTACCCCATGGCATTCCACGTAACCGGCGCACCGGTTATCGGGATCTCCAAGAGGATCGCGAAAAGAGACCCGAAAGCGATCAGCCTGTACCGGGACCTCTACAAGGTGCCTGAGGATGTACTGGAACAGTTCGTCGACCCCCTGGCAATCGTTCAGCATTTTTCACAGGAATACCAGCGGGTGATGCGGGAATGCGGTCTTTCCATCGACTGGAGGCGGCGGTTCACTACAGTGGACCCCACGTACAGCAAGTTTATCGAATGGCAGTGGAAGCATCTCCATGAGAAAGGGCACGTACTCAAGGGGGCCCACCCGGTCCGCTACTGCCCGCAATGTGAAAACCCGGTAGGAGATCACGATCTTCTTGAAGGGGACAAGGCTGAGATCATAAAATTCGTCCTGGTCATGTTCAGGTATGGGGACGCGTTCATCCCCACCGCGACTCTCCGGCCCGAGACGATCTACGGGGTGACCAACCTCTGGGTGAACCCTGAAGTCACTTATGTGAAGGCAATGGTAGACGGCATCCCCTGGGTAGTGAGTGTCCAGGCGGCGGAGAAACTATCCCTGCAGGACCACTCCGTGGAGGTGATCGAGAAAATCCCCGGCAGCACCCTGGTCGATAAGACGGTCTCGCATCCGTTATGCGGGGAAGTTCCCATCCTGCCCGCTACGTTCGTAGACCCGGATATGGCATCAGGAATGGTGATGAGCGTCCCGGCACACGCCCCCTTCGATTATATCGCGTTGCGCGACCTCCAGGAAAAGGGCAGATATACCGGCATCACTCCCGTTCCGCTCATCAGGGTCCCGGGGTACGGGGAAGTCCCCGCAAAGGACGCGGTGGAACGGGCGGGAATCCGGAACCAGCAGGACACCCGTATGGACGCCCTCACCCAGGAGGTCTACAGCGCCGAGTTTTCGTCCGGAAAACTCTTCGAGCGGTACGGGGGTGAGCCCGTCCGCCAGGCCAGGGACACCGTAGGCGAGATGATGATCGCCCAGTACGGATCGAAAGTGATGTACGAGTTCGATTCCCGGCCCATCGTCTGCAGGTGCGGGGGCCAGGTCTTCGTGAAGATCCTTCATGACCAGTGGTTCCTCCAGTACAGCGACCCGGAATGGAAGGCCGAGGTTGCATCCCACTTACGCGACATGGACCTCGTTCCCCCCGAGGTCCGTGCAGAGTTCGAGAGGACTATCGACTGGCTGAAGGACTGGGCCTGCACGAGAAGGGTCGGTCTGGGAACCAGGCTCCCCTGGGACCCGGCCTGGTTGATAGAGCCGCTCTCCGACTCCACGATCTACATGGCGTACTATACCATCGCCCACATGATCCGGGAGTTCGATCCCGCGGTACTCACCCCGGAGGTGTTCGATTACGTATTCCTCGGCAGGGAGTCCCCCGGGCTTCCGGATCGGGAGAGGCTCGACCGCCTCCGGTCGGAGTTTCTCTTCTGGTACCCCTATGACTTCAGGTTCTCGGCAAAAGACCTGATATCGAACCACCTGACGTTCCAGCTCTTCCATCACGTGGCGATATTTCCACGTGAATGCCTCCCGCGGGGCATGGTAGTCTTCGGAATGGGCCTCCTGAACGGGGCGAAGATGTCCTCCTCGAAAGGGAATGTATTCCTTCTCGAAGATGCGGTACAGGAGTTCGGTGCCGACACGGTGAGGATGTTCCTCATTGGAAGCGCGGAGCCCTGGCAGGATTTCGATTGGAGGAACGAGCTGGTCTCTTCCACGCGTAAGCAGATAGAACGCTTTTACAATACCGTTTCGGAACCTCTGCAGCCCGGGAACGGGGGAGGCGCACTTGACCGGTGGCTGCTCTCCCGGCTCCAGGCGCATATCGCGAGGACCACCGAGTCCCTCGAACGGTTCCAGACCCGGCAGGCGCTCCAGGAGGCATTCTTCGCCGTCGAATCCGATCTCAGGTGGTACCGCCGCAGGCTTGGGGATAGCGCAACGGGCGGCAGTGCGCTCCATGACCTCTGCTCGGCCTGGGTAAGGCTGCTGGCGCCGGTGATCCCGTTCACCTGCGAGCAGCTGTGGAAAGACCTCGGGGGCGAAGGTCTCGTCTCGTTCGCACCCTGGCCGGTCCCGGACGAGACCGCGGTTGCGCCGGACCTGGAGCTGGCGGAGGAGCTGCTGCTCCGGACCGTGGAAGACATCGAGTCCATCAAGAAGATCATCCAGATGGAGCCTGCATCCATTACCATTTATATCGCACCCGAATGGAAACAGAATATATTCGCGATCGTTGCGGGTTCAGAAGACCGGAACCAGGCGATCAAAGAGGTCATGAAAGACCAGGAACTGAAGGTCAGGGGGAAGGAGACCGCCGATACCACCCGCGCCTGCGTCACTCTGGTGCACCGGCTTCCCCCTCAGCTGGTGGAACGGATCCTTGCCGGAGCCCCGGACGAAATGGCGATCTTCAGCGGGGCAAAGAAATTCCTCGAAGCGGAGTTCGGCATCCCGGTAACGATTGCACGTGCAGAAGAGAGCGGGCATGCGAAGGCGGGATCGGCACTCCCCTTCAAACCCGCGATTGTAATGGAATGAGGAGTTATTCCTCGCACATCTTTTTTGCTTTTTTTAACCGTTCTTTGGCGGTAAATCCGGTAACCCGTTCAAGATAGACACGGAACCTCTTGTTCGTGTCAATGATGGTCTCATCGGACGCACCCGTGTCCGACTCGGTATCGACCACCAGGGTCTTTCCCCCGGGACCGAGACTGACCTCCATACGGGTGAGTGCCCCGTACCCGATCCGGTAATGCCCGTCCTTCTCCGTGACCTCCGCACCGAAACATTCCTTCAGCTGATCGACCATGGCGACAGGGAGCGTCTTTATGGAGGTTCTCTTCACCTGATACTCTTGCATAATATTTTTAGGGAGGGGTGATATGTTAATCTAATGTCACCCGAACCGAATTCCGATATCAGGATTTTTTCAAAACCGCTCTCGAATGAGAACACCTCAGTGTTAATGGGGTTTCCCGGGAGCGGACTCGTGGGAAGCATTGCGCTCCAGTACATGGTCGACCAGCTCGAGTTTACCCAGATTGGGAGCATGAACAGCAAATATTTCCCTCCGCTCGCAATGATGAACAAAGGGGTGATCAACGTCCCGGTACGATTTTACGAGAAAGACGACCTCGCGGTGATCGTCGCGGATATTCCGGTCCACCCCATGATCTGTTACGAGGTGGCGAACGGTCTCATGGACTGGCTCGAGCCGCATAAGGTCCGGGAGGTGATCACCATCGCGGGGATCGTCACGAATGAACCGGAAAAAAGGGTGTTCGGGGTTGCAACCACCGAGGAGGCGCTTCCACGGATCCAGGACCACACCATCATCCTTCCCATAGGAAGCATATCGGGTATCGCGAGCAGCATTCTCACCGAGTGCAAGCTTCGGAATATCCCGGCCTATGGCCTCCTTGGGGAGACGATAAACGCGCCCGACCCCCGTTCGTCCGCGGCAACGATCGAGGTCCTGAACAAGATGTACAACCTGGAGCTCGAGGTAAAGCCACTCCTCGAACAGGCTGAAGAGATCGAGTCGACCATGCACAAGCTCGCGGAGCAGGTCCAGACCGCCGAGCAGATGCCGAAGAAAGAACAGCTTCCGATGTACGGGTGAACCACCATGAAGGCATTCGCATTGACAGGAATTGCTCCCGAAGTGATCAGGGAATTGAAGTTGGGGAAACCACGGACCATTGAACTGCAGAGCACCCACAATGTGGTCACCCTCTCGAGGGTGAACCCGGGCACGCCGGTTTTCATGACCTCGGTGGATATGGAGGACCTTACCGCGGGGGACAGCGGTATCATGGTGGATGTGCTCTCGGTGAGCATCATGATGAAAAGGATGATGGAGTTTACCCAGGGATATCATTACGAGGAGCGGGAAAGGATGTCCGCGAGGATTAAGGTCAAGTGCGCAGCATCCGCAACGGTGAAAAGTGTGACACACGAGGGGCTGGTCCACCCGGTCGAGGTGGAAGTGGTCAGATCATCCTGCTATCATGCAGGATAACCCGATTTTTATGCCTGAATCCGCATTTTTTTACTCACAGTACAAGTTTAATGAGGATATCCGCCAAATGGTTACAGTCGCTGGGGCTTGTGGCTTAGCCAGGATATAGCGCCGGGCTTCTAACCCGGACGTCGGGGGTTCGAATCCCTCCAGGCCCGTTCACTTTTTTTGGGTTTTTTCGCACTTATCGCACATTCGGGTGTAGTTTCGAGGCACTTCCCGGGTAAGTTTAAATACTACTTGAGATAACTCACAGATATTCACTCTTTGGGAAGGTGGCGGGTATCGATCTTACCGACTGGCAATCGGAAGTAATACCCCGGAGATTATCCCTGCGGTGAAATAAGGTGGCAAAAAATCATGGTGCGCAGTACTTCAGGTGGCCATAGCGGAGGGGACCGGCCGGAAGGGCCGGTTTTTCTTCGGACACACACTATTACCGGTATCGTTCTTCTGACTTTTCTCCTGCTCTTCTGCGGGGTGGTTTCGGCGGATGTCACGCACGTGAATCTCTCGGTATATCCCGGAATCGCAGACCAGGACAATATATGGAACGTTTCGTTTCATATCAACACGGGGATTGTGAACACCACAGACGGGTTCTTCATCACGTTCGACCAGAATCTGACGGCCGATACGTACTTCAACCCGGAATGTATCACCGTGACCTACAACGGGACGTCTGCTCATCCCGACCGGGTTGTCATTATCAATAACCCAAATCCCGATTATCCCCAATACCAGAACGGGACGACCACGGTCAAATTCGACAGTCCGATGGATATTCCGTTCAACAACGATGTTCTGATCACGTTCTCCTGCGGGATTCATAACCTCTGCCCGATCAGCTGCTCGGGGTATCATGTCTGGGCGAATACCGACCAGGAATGCACCCCCGTTATCAGCAACAATGTGTATCTCAGGATACCCGTCACTGCAATATCGGGCACCAACGGAACGGTGGAGTCTCCGGACGGGTTTATCTCTCCTCCCTACCACATCGAGATCTTCGATTGCGGTGAGACCCCTACCTATGTGATCACCCCCAACCTGTTCTTCTCCATAGATGAGGTCGAGGTCGATTCGGTCTCCGTCGTCGGTACCGAGGGGTACGTGCTCTTCCCCGACGGGCATGCGGAATACACGTTCCCGCCGCTCGTCTGTTACCACATCCTCGAGGCGGAGTTCGAGCCGGGTGGCAACATTACAATCAACAAGACTTCAGACCAGGAAATTGTTTCACCGGGAGAGGTGTTTACCTACCATATTTCGTACGGGAATTTACGGCCATTCCCTGCATATGATGCCACAATTATAGATATCCTGCCCGAAGAGCTCGAGTTTGTCTCCGCATCGGGAGGAGGTGTCTTCAACGGGACCGCGGTAATATGGGATCTCGGTGATCTTGACCCCGGAGAGACCGGGATGGTGAACCTCACGGTTGAAGTTGAAGAAGATATCGAGAGTGCGACCATCATCAACTGCGCCACCATCTATGCCGAAGACCTGACTCCGGTGACCTCCTGCACTGAGGTCAGCGTGTACCGACTCGAGCTGGAGAAAGAGAGTTCGGTGATGCAGGCGGTCCCGGGGCAGGAATATGTCTACACCCTGGTGTTCGAGAATCCCGGCGATAACCCCGTCACCAATGTCACTATTACTGACGCGCTCCCGCCCGAACTTATCTTCATCTCAGCCTCGGCAGGGGGTACGTTTGACGGCACCTCCGTAAACTGGACCATCGGCAGCATTCCGGCGATGGGCGTGGGAGAAGTGAACTTTACCGTGCGGGTAAAAGATTCCGTGCAGAGCGGTATCCTGATCCTGAACTGCGGCGTCATCACGTCGGACCAGACCGTGCCGCGCACCGCATGCGTCCTGGTCCCGGTGGTCACTCCTGAGGTCCCCGAACTGACGAAGACCGCGACGACCTCCACAGTGTTCCGGAACGAGACCTTCAGTTACAACATTCATTTCAGGAACCCGAACGTTGCCAGCCTGAGCGATGCGTACATCCTCGATCCGATCCCTTACGGCCTGGAATTCGTATCGGCTTCGGATAACGGAACTCTCGAGGGGCAGACCGTGAACTGGAGCCTTGGGACGTTGTTACCCGGGGAATTCGGTGATCGGACGCTTACCGTCAGGGTTGACGAGGATGCAGAAGAGGGAAACATCACCAACTGCGCCACCATCTACACGGACCAGACGGATCCCGTAGTGAGTTGTGTGGATGTCACGGTAATCGAGATAATCCCTGAACTTGAGAAGACCGCTTCGGTGGGAGAGGTCATGCGAGAGGAATACTTCACCTATACGATCGAGTACGAGAACCCCTCCGGATTCAGCCTCACCGGCGCCACCATCGTCGATACCATCCCAGACACGCTTATGTTCGTGGATGCGACCGGGAACTACACCATTGATGATTCTACCATCACCTGGGATATCGGGACCATAGGACCCTACGGGGAGGGATCCGTGAGTTTCACCGTCGAGACCGAGGAGGATACACCTCTCGGGACGCTCACGAATTGTGCCACTCTCTTCACTGATCAGGCAGAACCCGTGGAAAGCTGCGTCAATGTTACGGTAATCGAAATAATTCCCCAACTGGAAAAGACCGCCTCCGTTGAAAACGTCACCAGGGAACAGACCTTCTCCTACACCATCGAGTATGAGAACCCCTCGGACTTTGACCTGACCGGCGCGTCGCTGGTCGATATCATTCCCGACGGGCTGGAGTTCGTGAGCGCCACCAACCCCTACACCTTTAACGGAACCGCCGTGATCTGGGACCTCGGGACCATCGGGCCCTACGAAGAGGGTAACGTGACTCTCACCGTCGAAGTCGAGCGGGATGCGGAAGACACCATCACCAACTGCGCCACCCTCTTCACCGACCTCACCGAGCCTGTAGAAAGCTGCACCGATGTTCACGTGATGGAGGTCGTGCCCCTGTTGGAGAAGACCGCTTCCGTTGAAAACGTCACCAGGGAACAGACCTTCTCCTACACCATCGAGTATGAGAACCCCTCGGAGTTCAGCCTCACCGGGGCATCGCTGGTCGATATCCTTCCCTACGGTCTGGAGTTCGTAAGCGCGACCGCGCCCTATACCTATAACGGAACCGCCGTCATCTGGAACCTCGGGACCATCGGGCCCTACGAAGAAGGGAGCGTGACCCTCACCGTCGAAGTCGAGCGGGATGCGGAAGACACCATCACCAACTGCGCCACCCTCTTCACCGACCTCTCCGAACCTGTAGAAAGCTGCGCCGATGTTCACGTGATGGAGATCGTGCCCCTGTTGGAGAAAACCGCCTCCGTTGAAAACGTCACCAGGGAACAGACCTTCTCCTACACCATCGAGTATGAGAACCCCTCGGAGTTCAGCCTCACCGGGGCATCGCTGGTCGATATCATCCCCGACGGGCTGGAGTTCGTGAGCGCGACCGACCCCTACACCTTTAACGGTACTGCCGTCATCTGGAACCTCGGGACCATCGGGCCTTACGGAGAAGGAAGCGTGACACTCACCGTCGAGGTCGAGGAAGATGCGGTAGATACCATCACCAACTGCGCCACACTCTTCACCGACCTTTCCGAGCCTGTTGAGAGCTGCACCGATGTTCACGTGATGGTGGTTGAGCCCACGCTGGAGAAGACCGCTTCGGTGGGAGAGGTCATGCGAGAGGAATACTTCACCTATACGATCGAGTACGAGAACCCCTCCGGATTCAGTCTCACGGGAGCGACCATCGTGGATACTATCCCTGACACGCTTATGTTCGTCAACGCCACCGGGGACTATACTCTCGAGAATTCGACCATTACCTGGGATGTCGGGACTATCGGACCCTACGGGGAGGGATCCGTGAGTTTCACCGTCGAGACCGAGGAGGATACACCTCTGGGGACACTCGTGAATTGTGCCACCCTTTACACCGACCAGACCGAGCCGGTTGAAGATTGCGTGAATGTGACGGTTATCGAAATAATTCCCCAACTGGAGAAGACCGCCTCCGTTGAAAACGTCACCAGGGAACAGACCTTCTCCTACACCATCGAGTATGAGAACCCCTCGGACTTCGACCTGACCGGGGCATCGCTGGTCGATATCATTCCCGACGGGCTGGAGTTCGTGAGCGCCACCAACCCCTACACCTTTAACGGGACCGCCGTGATCTGGGACCTCGGGACCATCGGGCCTTATGAAGAAGGAAATGTGACTCTCACCGTCGAGGTCGAGGAAGATGCGGAAGATACCATTACCAACTGCGCCACCCTCTTCACCGACCAGGCAGATCCAGTGGAGAGCTGCACCGACGTTCACGTAATGGAGGTCGTACCTGAACTGGAGAAGACCGCATCCGTTGAAAACGTTACAAGGGAACAGACCTTCTCTTACACCATCGAGTGGGAGAACCCCTCGGACTTCGCCCTGACCGGGGCATCGCTGGTCGATATCATTCCCGACGGGCTGGAGTTCGTGAGCGCCACCAACCCCTACACCTTTAACGGGACCGCCGTGATCTGGGACCTCGGGACCATCGGGCCATATGATGAAGGAAGCGTGACCCTCACCGTCGAGGTCGAGGAAGATGCGGAAGACACCATTACCAACTGCGCCACCCTCTTCACCGACCAGGCAGATCCAGTGGAGAGCTGCACCGACGTTCACGTAATGGAGGTCGTACCTGAACTGGAGAAGACCGCCTCTGTTGAAAACGTCACCAGGGAACAGACATTCTCCTACACCATCGAATGGGAGAACCCCTCGACCTTCGACCTGACCGGGGCGTCACTGGTGGATATTCTGCCTGAATACGTGGAGTTCGTCGATGCCACAGGACCCTTCACCTTCAACGGAACCGCGGTTATCTGGGACCTTGGTACCCTCTCGCCCGACAGCGGAGGTGAGGTTCTCCTGTTTGTCAAGATAGCGACCGATGCTCCCGCCGGCACCATCACCAACTGCGCAACCCTCTTCACCGACCTCTCCGAGCCCGTGGAGAGCTGCACCGACGTTCACGTGATTGAAGTCCTGCCCGAATTGGAGAAGACCGCCTCCGTTGAAAACGTTACACGGGAAGAGACGTTCACCTACACCATCGAATGGGAGAACCCCTCGGACTTCGACCTGACCAATGCATCGCTGGTCGATATCATTCCCGACGGGCTGGAGTTCGTGAGCGCCACCAACCCCTACACCTTTAACGGTACCGCCGTCATCTGGGACCTCGGGACCATCGGACCTTACGAAGAGGGTAACGTGACCCTCACCGTCGAAGTAGAGGAAGATGCGGAAGACACCATCACCAATTGCGCCACCCTCTTCACCGACCAGACGGAGCCCGTGGAGAGCTGCACCGATGTTCACGTGATGGAGGTCGTGCCCGAACTGGAGAAGACCGCATCCGTTGACAACGTTGCACGGGAAGAGACGTTCACCTATACCATCGAGTACGAGAACCCCTCCGGGTTTAGCCTGACCCGGGCGATTATCGTCGATACCATCCCCGACGGACTGGAGTTCGTGAATGCCACAGGTGACTGGACCCTGGAAGATTCGACCGTCACCTGGTATATCGGCACCCTCGGGCCTTACGAAGAAGGTAACGTGACCCTCACCGTCGAGGTCGAGGAAGATGCTCCCGAAGGAATCATCACCAACTGTGCGCTGCTCCTCACCGACGAGACCGAGACCGTGCAGGACTGCACGAACGTGACCGTAGTCGGCTGCGTCCCGGCAGTCGAACTGGAGAAGACTTCATCCCAGCCGGAGGTCGCGCCGGGTGAGTCCTTCGTGTACACGATCGAATACGAGAATTCCTGCTGCGGAAACCTGACCGGCGTGGTCGTCTCCGATCATCTCCCCGATGAGGTGGTGTTCGTGTCGGCGACGCACGGCGGGACCTACGACGGCAACAACGTCACCTGGAGCATCGGGGAAGTTCCGGCCTGCGCCGAGGGAGAACTCGAGATCATCGTCCAGGTCCCCCTGATCATCGTCGACCCGGCGGTGGACAACGTAGTGACGTTCTTCTCCGACCAGGTGACCACCACCACCACCAATACGGTAGTGATCAACCCGGCCAGGATACCCGATCCGCACAAAGTGATCGTGTATCCCCCGGTCGCCAGGTTCGTGGCCATACCGAGGACAGGCGGTTCACCGCTCTCGGTGAAGTTCATGGACTTCTCTACAGGCTCACCAACGGCATGGCTCTGGGACTTTGGTGACAACACCACCTCGCACCTGAGAAACCCGACCCACATCTACACCAACCCGGGAACCTACACGGTAACCCTGACCGCGATGAACGACTGGGGGGCAAATACCGTGATCAAGACAGGTGAGATCAAGGTGGCGGTCCCCAGCCAGACCACTTCAGGAAGCAGTTCCGGATCAAGCATCCTCGACCGGATAAGGCCCCCGTGGTATCACGGGTGACCCCCGGACAAATCTATCTTTTTTTTCCTGCAGCCTTACGGTGAATTTCGAATCACGGGATCGCGTGGAACGATTTGACGCACCACGGGCGGATACACGAATGTATTTACGAAGGTGAGGGGTGTATTTTCTCTCGGTCGTCGCGTATCACCATGCTCAAACTGATCGCATTGACCGGTCCCGGTGATGGTGATCTTTCTTCTACGTGGGGACCATGAATTCCGGCGTCAATACCACCGCTGCCTTCGGAGAGCGCGGTGCCTGCCCTGTGGACGGGAGCGACGATCCTGTTTCGTCAATCCGGGTAAAGACCTGGAATTATTCGGAGTCACGGTTCTACAGGGTCGGGGTTGTCGCGTCTCATTCAGTGAGAATTCTCCCAGGGCGGGACTATCCTGTCAACAACGGGCAAGATCCGACAAGGTCAATTGAATATTCGGATACGAGGTACGCTGATGAAAATTCGATCGGTTGAAATCATTCGTTAATTAGTAAAAAAAAGCGGGAAGGTTAAGAAGCTTCTTCGTTTGAAGTGAGAAGTACGTCTGCAATGTTGTACTGACGCTGGGCGAGCTTCTTCGCCTTGAAAATATTCTTTCCTTCTTTTCCAATCGCGATGCCGCGGTCTTCATCCGCTACGGTGATATATGCCACCTTCTCGTCGTCATTGCCTTCAAGGTCCACGTTAAGGACCTTGGCGGGAAGGAAACAATTCTTCAGGAACTGCTCGGCGTTCGAGGCATACTCGACGACCTCGATCCTCTTGCCCATCACTTCCATCGCTTTCTTGATGGAAGAGCCGGATTTCCCGATAGCGAGTCCCATTTCACCCGGATTGATCACGAAGATTATCCGGTTGTTCCGTTCGTCAATGACGCAGTCCCTGCTCCCTGCACCGGTAAGCCGCTCGAACTGGGAGATCAGGCGCATGCAGTCTTCGGTCAGCACAACTTCTGCCATTTCATGCCCTCTTTAGGCTTAAAATATCTGATTCACCCGGGTCAACGACAGCAAGCGCGCTTACCATGAACGGTTTTCCACTGGCCATCCCGAGCTGGACGCTCGATCCCTCGAAGACATAGACATCGAGTTCTTTGTTTTGGTTGATAATTTCCCTGAATTCCTGGGGGCAATTTTTCGCTACGACCACAAGCTGGGCTTTTTTCTCCCGGATGCTCTTCTCGGTCTCGTTCTGCCCGAGGATCACATTGCCCGTCTTGATGGCCCTGCGCAATGATGCATTAAAGTCCATTTATAATTTCTCCTAGTTCATAGGTTTTGCAATCAGCTTCACATCTCCGGTGCCGAGCTGAATGGGCTGGCCGACGATGACGTTCTCGGTCACACCCGAGAGTTCGTCCACCTCGTTGGCCACCGCGGCATCGAGGAGGTGGTTCACCGTCACTTCGAACGCCGCCCGGGAGAGGACGCTTTCCTTCTCTCCGGCGATCCCGTGCCGCCCGATCTGCTTTACTTCCCCTTCCATGCACATCATATCCGCGACCAGCATGATATGCCGCACGTCAACCATGATACCCTGTTCCGACAGGGTGGAGAGGGCTTCGTAGATGATCGCGTTACGGGCAGCCTCGATCCCCAGCACCTGGGAGATCTCGCTGATGTTGTTGGTGCGGGTCCGGGTGGTGTCCACACCATCAACCTCGAACACGTCTTTAAGGTTGGAGCCCTCGGTATAAAGTATATACTCTCCGCTCTCCTTTCGGACCACCACCCGTTCGATATCGTCGATGCCCTGGACGATCACGTTCCGCACGTGCTCCGCGAGCTGGAACAGGTTCTGGTAGCTCTCCCGGTCCTTCGGGAAGAAGAGAAGGGTCCCCTTCTCCTCGTCCGTCTCGAACTCGAAGTCCCGGTAGTGCCGCCGTTCACGGATCTTCCTCGGCCCGATCTCCATGATTGTCGCGACCGCGATCTTCCGCTTGTCGCAGACCGCCTTGTTCAGCTGGACAAGGATCTGCATGTTCTCCATGTCGATGGTAATATCTCCGAATTCATGGAGGGGTGCGGCCTCGATCTGCCAGCTGACCTCACGCGCCTTGTCGCGGTCCGCCGAAAAGTCGGCCCGCAGATAGATGGTCATGGTGGGGGTGGACGGCTCCTTCCTCGCGTCCATGATCTCGATTAACCGGGGCAGACCCAGGGTAACGTTGATCTCGGCGACACCCGCGTAGTGGAAGGTTCGCAGGGTCATCTGGGTGCCGGGCTCGCCTATCGACTGAGCGGCGATGATCCCCACCGCTTCGCAGGCTTCGATCCTGGTGTTCTGGTATTCTCTGATCACCTGGTCGATGATCTGCCTGAACTGCGCTTCGCTCACCTCTTTTCCTTCGAGATGGGTGCGGAGCTGCTCCTTGGTCTTGACCGGGAGCTCGGCCGACTCGATCAGCTCCTCAAATTCCGGACGCATCTCTTACACCTCCTCTTTGAGGATACTTCCCACGATGCCCTTTACGTCCACCGGGTCCCCGAAACTGCTCTTCATGGGGTCGGTCCCGTCCTCTCCGTACCTGAACTGTATGATCCTCCCTCCCGTGGTCCTGACGGTGCCGTCGTAGGCAACCTTCAGGTCCTGGAGCGCGTTGATCATCCGCCGCTGGAGGTACCCGCTCTGTGATGTACGCACCGCAGTGTCCACCAGCCCTTCACGGCCCCCTATCGCATGGAAGAAGAATTCCGTAGGGTTCAGGCCGCCTTTGTAACTGTGCATGATGAACCCGCGGGCGTCAGCGCCACGGTCGCCTTTTCTGAAATGGGGAAGGGTCCTCTCGTCGTACCCTCGCATGATGCGTTCCCCACGGACCGACTGCTGGCCGACGCACCCCGCCATCTGGGTAAGGTTCAGCATTGAACCCCTGGCACCGCTCACCGCCATCACCACCGCGGAGTTCCCGAGCCCGAGGTGCCGGCCGGCGATCTCACCGGTGCGGTCACGGGCCTTGCCGAGCACCTGCATGATCTGCATCTCCAGGGTCTCTTCAGGCGTCCTTCCCGGCATCGGCTCGAGCTGGCCGTCTTCGTAGATCCGGATCCGGCGCTGGACGTCCATCATTGCGGTATGCAGCACATCGTCGATCTGCCCGTATTCCGTCTTGGAGAGGTCTTCGTCATCGATCCCGAAGGAGAAACCGTCCAGCATGATTCCACGGATTGCGAGCTGGGTGACATCGTCGATGAAGCCCGCGGCACGCTTCATTCCGTACTGCCGGATGATCCGGTGCACGATCTGGCCGTCGAACGCACCCACCGCCTTTTTATCGATGGTGCCGGTGACCAGTTCCCCGTCGATGATCTTCACGTAGGCGTCACGGTCGCAGTCCTCACGCATGCAGGTATCGCAGTTCTGGCAGGAACTCGCCCGGAACACCATGTTCAGTTCCGGGGGAAGGATCGTGGAGAATACCTGCTTGTTGCTCCACATCGGCATACCGTTCTCAGTCCTTCCCGGTTCGGGAAGGTGGTCCACCTCGATCTTCTTCAGGAGATAGAGGGCATCGGTCTTCTCGAACCACCGGAGCTGGTTTGTGAGCATGAAGATGCCTGACACGTGGTCGTGGATCCCACCGATGATGGGGCCCCCGAACCTGGGCGAGAGGATGTTCTCCTCCACTGCGACGAGGATCGCCGCCTCGGCCCGGGCCTCTTCCGTCTGGGGGATGTGGAGGTTCATCTCGTCCCCGTCGAAATCTGCGTTGTAGGGCGGGCATACGGCCGGGTTGAGCCGGAATGTTCTCCCGTCCATGACCTTGACCCGGTGGGCCATGATGCTCATCCGGTGAAGCGACGGCTGCCGGTTGAAGAGCACGATATCGCCGTCACGGATCTGGCGCTCCACGGTCCAGCTTGGTTCGAGCATCTCGGCAACGGTGTCCAGGTTCCCTTCCGCCAGCCGCAGCCTGCGTTTGTCGGGGCGGATCACGTAGTTCGCCCCGCAGGGCTGCTGAAGGCTCGCCCTTACCGGTCCGCAGCGCACCATCTGGCGGAGCTCTTCGATATTGTAGGGGGTGACGTGGACCGGGATGGACATCTCGTTCGCCACCGCGAGGGGAATCCCCACCTCGATCACGCTCAGGTTGGGGTCCGGCGAGATGACCGTACGGGCCGAGAAGTTCACCCTCTTCCCCGAAAGCGATCCGCGGAACCGCCCGTCCTTGCCCTTGAGCCTCTGGGAGAGGGTCTTTAACGGCCTTCCGCTCCGGTGCCTGGCCGGCGGGCATCCCGCGACCTCGTTGTCCAGATAGGTAGTCACGTGATACTGGAGCAGTTCCCACAGGTCCTCGATGATCAGCTGGGGTGCCCCCGCGTCCTGGTTCTCCTTGAACCGCTGGTTGATCCTGATGATGTCCACAAGTTTATGGGTGAGATCGTCCTCGGACCGCTGCCCGTTCTCGAGAATGATCGAGGGGCGCATGGTGACCGGCGGGACCGGCAGTACAGTGAGGATGGTCCATTCGGGACGTGCCACATCGGGATTTATCCCAAGGTGGCGGAGGTCCTCGTCGGGGATCTTCTCCAGCCGCGCCCGGATATCGGCCGGGGTGAGCTTGTGCTCCACCTTCTTGCCCTCTTCCAGAAGCACCTCCGAGAAAGTGGTGGGCTTCTCGAAGTTGATCTTCAGCTGCTGCTCCCCGCAGTGGGGGCAGACCCGCTCCTTCTTGATATCCTTCTCGGAGAGCACGTCACCGGTCAGGTCGTCCTCGGTCCCCACGACCTTCTCGATCTCCTCCATGGAGAGGAGCAGGCGGCTGCAACTCCGGCAGGTCACCCTGAGCAGTTTCCGTATCAGCCGGGTATAGCCGACGTGGATCACGGGCTTCGCGAGCTCGATATGCCCGAAATGCCCGGGGCACTCGCTCGCCTTCTGGTCGCAGGTCTTGCACCGAAGCCCGGGATCGATCACTCCCAGGTGGAGGTCCATTAACCCCTGGGGATACGGGAACCCGTCGTCGTCATAGGTATCGGCCCAGATGACTTTCCTGACGCTCATGGTCCTGATCTCCTTCGGGGAGAGCAGGCCGAATTCTATTTTTCCTATTCTCTTTGGACTGGGCATGATAACCTCCTTACACCACGTCCTCCAGCTTCAGCCGGGGGGCAATTCCCATGCTCTTCATCTCGTCGAGCAGCAGCTTGAACGCGTACGACATCTCCACCGAGTAGATGTCGGTCTCGCTGCCGCAGGCAAGACACCGGGTGGTATTTGACTTCCGGTCGAGCATGGCCACCATACCGCAGTGGGCGCACACGTACTCCTGTACCTTGTCCGATTCATCGAGCAGGCGCTCTTTCAATGCCATGGCGGCGCCGTGACCGATCATCACGTCGCGCTCCATCTCACCGAACCGGAGACCTCCTTCACGGGCACGACCCTCGGTCGGCTGCCGGGTGAGCACCTGCACCGGTCCCCGGGACCGGGCATGCATCTTGGACGAGACCATGTGGTAGAGTTTCTGGTAGTAGATCACGCCGACATAGATATCGGCCTTGAACCTGCGCCCGGTAAACCCGTCGTACATGACTTCGCGCCCGGAGTGAGCGAAACCGAGACGTTTCAGGGACTCGCGGAGGTCGGTCTCCAGTTCTCCCGAGAACGCGGTCCCGTTGATCCTTCTGCCCTCGAGAGAGCCGACCTTTCCGCCGATCATCTCAAGCATGTGGCCGATGGTCATCCGGCTGGGAATCGCGTGGGGGTTGATCACCAGGTCGGGCGAGATTCCCGACTCGGTGAAGGGCATGTCCTCCTGGGAGGCGATCAGTCCGATAACCCCCTTCTGTCCGTGCCGGGAGGCGAACTTGTCTCCCACCTCGGGGACCCTGAGGTCTCTGGTCCGTACTTTCACCAGGCGGGAGCTGTTCTCGCCCTCGGTGATGATCACGGTATCCACGATGCCGTGCTCGTTGCTCCTCATGGTCACCGAGGTGTCTCTTCGCTTCTCCACGGTGATCAGGTCGCTCGTGGGTTCTTCCAGAAACCTGGGCGGAGAGGTCTTTCCGATCAGCACGTCCTTCTCCTGGACCACCGTCTCGGGGTTGATAACCCCGTCGTCGTCCAGGTTCTTGTAGGCCTCGGAGCCGTGCGCTCCCACGACCTCCTCGTCGGGGATCTCGATCCGGTCCACCTGGCCGCCGGGGTAACGTCGCTCCTCACCCTCGTAGGTCCGGAAAAAGTGCGATCTCCCCAGGCCGCGGTCGATCGAGGCCTTGTTGAAGATGAGCGCATCCTCGATGTTGTACCCTTCGAACGAGAGGATCGCGACCACGAAGTTCTGGCCCGCGGGCCGGTCGTCCGACCCGATCAGGTCGGAAGTCTGGGTGTGCACCAGTGGTTTTTGCACGTAATGGAGCAGGTGGTTCCTGGTGTCGGGACGCAGTTTCATGTTTGCGGCCCCGAATCCGAGCGCCTGCTTGACCATCCCTGCACCCATGGTGACACGCGGACTCGCGTTGTGCTCCGGGAACGGGACATGTGCCGCGCCGATACCCAGGATCAGGGAGGGGTCGATCTCCAGATGGGTATGGTCGGGGGAGATGTCTTCGGGATTGATCGCGATAAGGAGATCCTCCTCCTCTTCCGCGTCGATCAACTCGATCATCCCCTTCTGGATGAAGTAATTGAAATCTGTCTCTTTTTTACGGAGTTTCTCGAGGTCTTCATTGCCCACGACGGGTTTTCCGTTCTGCAGCACCACCAGGGGGCGGCGGGCGCGTCCCCGGTCGGTGTGGATGATCACGTCGTTGTTGAACTCCTTGTAGGAGACATTTACCTCCGTGGAGATCCCGCCCTGGCGGCGCATCGCCCTGATGTTCCCCACGAGGGACCGCGGGTCGTCCACCAGCCCGATCAGGGCACCGTCGACGAACACTCTTGCCTGTCTCATCTCATGCCTCCCTTGATGGGTTCAACCCCGATGGAATAGAGCATCCTGGTGACCTCGTCCTCGTCGGGAACCCCCTTGCTGATCTCGACCATCTGGGCGAAATTTTTCACCAGGCCACAGTTCGGTCCTTCGGGCGTCTCGCTCGGGCAGATCCGGCCCCACTGGGTGGGGTGCAGGTCACGAGCCTCGAAATGGGGCTGTGACCGCGAAAGCGGAGAGATAACTCTCCGCAGGTGGGAGAGCACACTCATGTGGTCGATCCGGTCCAGGAGCTGGGAAACCCCCGTCCTTCCCCCGACCCAGTTGCCGGTCGCGAGGGGGTGGAGGAGCCGTTCGGTCAGGACGTCCGCCCTTACCGCGGTCCCGATGGAGAGATCGCGGTGCCGCATGCTGGCCCGCTCGAGCTGGTACTTGATATCCCTGGTCAGCCGGTTCAGCGAGATACGGAAGAGATCCTCCATCAGGTCGCCGGCGAGTTTGAGCCTCTTGTTGGAGTAGTGGTCCTTATCGTCGATTCTCCGTCTCTCAAGGACGAGATCGAAACAGGCCTCCGCCATCCTCCCGAGGAAGTGCGCCTTCGCGAGCCTTACGCTCTCAACCGCCTCGCGGTATCCTTCGTCCTCCTCTTTTAAGCCCGCGGGCATGAGGTAGTTCAGGTGAGGGAGGAGGTAGTTGTCAAGCACGAATTCGGACCGCTTGCGCTGGTAGTCCCTCGTCTGGTTGGGGGCCAGTTTCTTCCCCACGTACATGATCCCGTCCTCAATGGAGTCGCACTCGCTCTCCTCCAGGTTCTGCATCATGAAGGTAAGGATGTCCTCGTCGGTCGAAACCCCGTTCACCACGTCGTGGTCGCTCTCCATTCCGAGCGCTCTCATGAGGTCGACGAATTTAAGGTGGCCGGCAACGGACGGGAACGATACCTCGAGCAGGTTCTTCCGGTTCCTTTCCACCACTACCAGTGCCCGGTAGCCCCGGTACTGGGAAAAGACCTTGGCCACGTAGATCCGTTCGTTATACCGCTCGGTATACTCGGTCATGATCTTGTTCGAGGCCAGGTCCTCAAGGGTCATCAGGACCCGTTCCGTTCCGTTCACGATGAAGTAGCCGCCGGCGTCGTAGGGGTCCTCCCCGTGCAGAACCCGTTCGTCGTCGCTCATCCCATAGAGATTGCATGCTGCCGACCCCACCATGATGGGTAACTGCCCGATGGTGGTGATCACCGGCTCCTGACGGTCTTCTCCCTGTACAAGGGTGAGCCCGAGCTGGATCGGCGCCGCATAGGTAAGGTTTCGGAGCCTTGCCTCACTCGGGAAGAGATCTCCCTGTGAACCGTCCGCCTCCCTGACGAGCGGTTTCTTCACCTCCACCTTTCCCAGTTCCACCCAGACCGGCTCGTTGCTCCGTCCCCGGATCTCGATATCGGTCTCGATAACCCGCTGCTCGTTCACCACTTTCTGAAGGTTCTGGGTCAGGAAGTTGTTGAACGAGTCCAGCTGGTGGCGCGCCACGTGTTCGCGCGAAAAATATGCCTTAGATAGAATGCTACGGTCAATCAGATGTACCAGCTCCGCGTTTATTTCTTCGGTCGCTTGATAACAAGTCTGTACGATTCGGCCCTGCCGGCAGTATGACTGTCCCGGATGATCCTGATGACTTCACCGACCTTCGCCCCGATGGTCTTCACTGCAGGATCGTCATGATAAATTTTTGGTAATTGCTCGGTAGTAATAGTGTAGGAAGAGAGGAGGCCGTTCACCTCATCCTCAGTCATGATTTTATGATCCGGCACCATTACGTGTTCCAACACATTCAGTTTGGTGCTCACTTAAAAACCCCCATCAATTATTCTACAAGTTTTTTTCAGATGCATCACCGGTGAAAAACCACGTCTGTACCGCGGTAGCGGGCCCGGAGGGATTTGAACCCCCGACCACCTGGTTAAAAGCCAGGCGCTCTACCTAACTGAGCTACGGACCCACCCAGAAGTACAACACAGCATTATTACAATACAAGAAAAGTATTTAAAAGTATTTATAGGTCTGACCACAGGACCATCGTGGTCCTTCCCGGCTCCCGTTTGCCGGATCCTTTCAGTCACGCGAGCCCCCATCCCGGGAAGCATCACCGGCGAGCGAGACGACGTCCCCCGGCCACGGCACGAGGAGATCCGGGTCGTTGTCGTCCTGGACCGATGCAGGAGCCCTCGTTCTTTTAATCGCCTTCTCTATCGCCTCAATGAGGTCCCGGGTATTGATGGGCTTGGCGAGGACCGCATCGACGCGCCAGTGACACTCCTCCGCTTCGTGCTCCAGGAACTTCCTTGCCGAGAATATGATTGCCGGAGTGTCGGCTATCGAGGGGTCGGTGCGCACCCGTTCGAGCGTCTTCCATCCGTCGAGAGGTTGCATGGAGATGTCGAGCAACATCACATCGACCTCGGTCGATTTCAGGATCTGCAACGCCTCCTCCCCGCCCCTGCAGGGAATCGGGAAATACTCCTTTCTTTTCAGGATTTCTGTGAGCCCTTCGACGATGTAGGCGTTATCGTCCACGACCAGAACCCTGCCTTTCACCCCTGACACTCCCGCTCCCCTGTACAGTGTTCGAGGGTATTCCCGAAATGTCTTTTCCTTCACGCGCCCAGCCTCAAACCGAATTTCTTTATCTCTTCGGGTATCTTTTTAACCAAAAAGAATAAATACTTACCAGGAATTCCATGGGAGAACTCACCAGCTGGCTTAAACAAAACCGTTCACTTCTCCAGCCTACACGGCTGCATGCCGCCAGCGCCGTGAGACACATGAACAAGATCGAGCGCAAAAGATTGTTTTCTCCCGAGATAGAACAGATGCGCACCGCAGAAGGACGCTGGTACGAGGCCATCGCCTACGAGATGTTCGTTGAACTCACGGCACGGACTGACGTGATCAAGTATCTCGCGCTCAAGGGTGCCGACGCACCCTGCGGCCGGAAAAATATCCAGCTCGGACAGAACGGCCTTTATTATTCCCGTTGCGGGGATATCACCATCAGAGGAAACGGGCAGGACCTCGCGGAGTTCGATCTCCTCATGGTGGACTGGCAGGACAGGGTCGCCTTCGCTGAGGTGGTCACCTCAGCCTCGGACATGAAGGAGTTCGAGAGGGAGATCGCGTACAAAAAGCAGTTGCTCGGGTATCTTTTCGACCAGCAGAGCGTCCCATTCCTGTTGGTCTCATCGTTCGACGTGAGTAATTACGCGGTAGGTAAGCGGCTCCTCAAAGCCCCCGACAATATCAATATCAGGACCGCATCCTGCGAGGAGATCAAGGGACTGTTGCGGAGGGACGACGCGAGGAGGGTGCCGAACAGGCCTCCGGAAGCGCATGCAAAAATGATCAGTGCCACGAGCATCCGGGTGAAACGTCCATTTAATTACCAGAAATATCACGACTGGGAGCGTAACAGGGTCTTTAAGCACGTCGCCGAAGAGGTCGACGTGAAAGGAACAAAAACCCCGGAAGAGACCTCGAGGCTGGTCAAGAAGATCCTGTACGGAGGTCTTTATCCCTCGGCCATCAGGAACCTCTGCCAGGACCGGGCGCTCTCCATCAAAGGGCGGCAGCTCGACTTCGAAAATCTCATGAGCCAGTATTCAAAGGTTATCCTTGCAACAGATCTTCCTGATTACGAACCTCTGGTCTATCTCCGGTCCCGCCAGAAGAGGGAATACCTGAAGATGGTGCAGGACAAAGACGGTAATTTTAAGTTTGAACGAAAAACCCCCTCAAAAGTCGGTTTTTTCCTGTGGCTTGAGTCCATAAGCCCGAGCCTCGGAGCCCGGATAACCGGAAAGATCCTCGACGCGTTTTCCCCTCGCTGATATTCAGTATTCTATTCGTATCGTTCGCGCAGGAGAGGAAGTTGCTCCGGGATTTTGAATTGCCCCCATTACCTCTGCGTTATCCGGTTGAAATCATTCTTAAAAGCATTGGTTTTTTTGTCAGGGGATTTTAGAAAAGTTACACGACTAATCGGGGAAAAGTCTTCATCCCGGGGTTATTTTTGACAAAAAGGAGGGGGGAACCCCTCCCGGTGTCGTATCGGTAACTCCGGTCCGTGGATTAATCCAACAGCACCGTGAGCGCGTCGTCCGCGTAGGCATCCATCACGTAGGGGATGCCGGAGATGCGGGATGCGTCCTCGGTGAGTGCCATCAGGTCGTTCCTCGAGATGGAGGACAGGGAGAAGTTCCTGCTGCCGGCCATGATCTGCTGGAGGCCGGTCCTGAACTTCTGGGCATAGGTGTAAATGCCGATTGCACCCATGGGGATCTCCTTGAACTTGGACCCGTACTTCTCTTTGAGCTCTTCCCAGGTGACGAAGATCTCTTCCGGCACACTTCCGTACTTGGAAACGGTCTTCGGGAGTTCCCCGTTCTTGATCCATTTCTCGATGTTCTTGCCGACCATACCGGGGATCATCAGACCGCGGCCCATACAAACCGCTTTCACGTAGGGATCACCCATTGCAAGCGCTTTGAACACATTGGGCTCGTCCGAGAAGCCTCCCGCCATCGCCAGGTCGGGTACCCTCATTCCCCTGCGCTTGAGCAGTTCCGCATATTCGTAGGCCAGGGACTGGATATAGAAGGTAGGGATACCCCACTCGTTCATCATCGGCCAGGGGCTCATTCCGGTTCCGCCGGGGGCACCGTCGATGGTGAGCAGGTCAATCTTTGCCTCCGAGCAGTAACGGATTGCCATCGCGAGTTCGACTGCGGAGTACGCTCCGGTCTTGAGGGTCACTCTCTTGAACCCGATGCCCCTTAACCTGTCGACCTCCTCCAGGAAGCCTTCCTTGGACACGAACCCGAGACGGGAATGCCGCTCGAACTCCTTGATTGCTCCCTGTTTGAATGCGGCCTGCATGTCGGGCCGGGTGGGATCGGGGAGAACGATATATCCTCTCTTTTTCAGTTCCTGGGCGCGGTCCAGCGAACGCACCTTGATCTCGCCACCGATACACTTGGCTCCCTGGCCCCACTTGAGTTCGATGGTCTCGAGGTTGTGCTTTGAAGAAACGTATTCAGCCGTGCCAAGACGGGTGTCTTCCACGTTCATCTGGACCAGCATCTCGCCGTAGCCTTCCCAGAATTTCTTGTAGATGTCGATCCTCCGGTCCATCTCGGGCGATTTCGTTACTTTGCCGTTGTTGTCCAGGACAAGGCCGGGGTCGATCCCGCACACGTTTTCTCCGCAGACGATGGTGATACCCGAGATTGCCGCACCGATGGCGAAGTGCTCCCAGTTTATACGGGCAATGTCGGTGGAACCAAGTGCACCGGTGAAGATGGGCAGGCGCATCTTGACCTTCTTGTCCCACCCGTACTCGGTCTCGGTGTCCACGGAATAAAAGACGGCAGTGTCAGGCCCGATATCGGTCCCCTCGGGGAGCCCTTTCGCACCTACCGCGTATCCCTGGATATTCAGGTGTGAGTAGTCCACCGGGTAATTCTTGTCCGCTCCGGCGGTTATCTCTCCAAAAGGTCCCGGATAGAGTACTTCTCTCCCTCTGAACGTGGAAAGCCATATTTCACAGCTCCCCTTGCATCCGTCCAGGCACCTGGTACAGATCCCGGACATGGGAGCCACATCACGCGAACGGTTTGCGGTGCCGGTCGCTTCATTGGCATTTGGCTGTCGAAGATTCATTGATTCTCTCCTTTGCTCTAAAATTGACCTCAATAAAATATCGAAGTCCGTTTGAGCGGGAATTGCTCAAACACAACATAGTTTTATATTTCTCTCGCTTATAAGCGCTTGCCTTCCCCCATTTTATAAACCTTTCTATCATGCAATAGGCGGCGGAATATTCGACCCCCAAACAGAAAAAAAACAAATAAACCGCCAGGTTTACAGTCTTACCAGGCGGTAGTCCGAAGATCCAAGCCCGAGTTTTTCGGCATACGCGATCTGCCGGCAGGCATCGGTCTGCGCTCTCATCCCCCTGAACTTATCGGCACCTTCCTCCAGGTTCCTCGAAAGATAGGGACCTTCGATCCCGCGGCTGGCATTCACCAGGTCGAAACTTGCTGCATCGATCGCCACCGGGTCACGCGAGGCGAGAATCCCGATATCGGGGACGATTGCGGCATCGCTCCAGGGCACGCAGTCGCAGTCAGGGGTTATGTCTATGAGGAAGTTCATGAAGCCGAGCCTGCCCGTCTTGTTGTGCACTGCACCCAGGGCGTATTCGACCATCCTTTCGATGAACAGAGGGATCTCCGTGGTCCAGTCCACGTCGATGGCGTCTTCCGGGCAGACAGTCATGCATTCGAAGCACCCGATACAATCCTCCGTTCGTATGCGGGACACCCCTGCATCCAGGTCGATTGCATGCCTCGGGCATACCGCGATGCACCTTCCGCAGCCTACGCAATGTCCTTCGACGTTCATCGGCCTCGCCGAATGCTGGTGTTGCTTGCCTGCCCGGGGGGCGCAGCCCATCGCCAGGTTCTTGATCGCTCCGCCGAAACCCGCCACCTCGTGCCCTTTGAAATGTGAGAGCACCACCATAGACGGGGCCTCTGCGATATCGGCAGATATGAGGACGGAGGTGAAGTGATTTCCCTCGACCCGGACCCTGCGGTGGTTCTTCCCCGTCAGCCCGTCTGCGATGATAAGAGGGGCGCCCGCCACCGAATAGCAGAAGCCGTGTTCGATGGCGGTAATCAGGTGATCAACCGCATTGGACCTGCTCCCCCGGTAAAGGGTGTTTGAATCGGTGAGGAACGGGCGCCCCCCCGATTGTTTTACCTTGTCCACCACCTGCCTGACGAACACCGGGTTGATATACGAATCGTTACCCCACTCCCCGAAATGGAGCTTGATTGCCGTGGGAGCCGAATTCGCGATAACCGCGGGAAAACCCGCCCGGTCGAAGAGATTCCTGATCTGCCCGATCGTGTTTTCTCCCGGGGCCCGTGCCCTGATATCGGCAAAAAATACTTCGGATGGTGCATCCCCGAAACGTTCAGACATTTTTATCAATGCTCTCTCCCGGAACATGCCGGGATTTGCCCAAAAAACCGTATTCTTCCCGCGGTAACAAAAAAGAAGTTATTCTCTCTTACCGAGCTCGTGGTCCAGGCAGAAGAGGTGGCCGATCCGCTCACCGATCATCTTGATCTTCGCCACTATCTCGCTGGCGTTCGCTTCTTCCTCGACCTGCTCTTTCACGAACCATTGGAGCATGTTCTGGGTTGCATAGTCCTTCTCCTTCACGGCGAGGTCCATGAGATTGTTGATCATACCGGTGACCTTCTGTTCGTGGGCGTAAACCTCCTCGAATGCATCGAGCGGAGACTTCCATGAAGTCTTCGGGGCATCGATCTTGGTCAGTTTCACGGTACCCTGGGCCTCAATGATGTAATCGTAGAACTTCATCCCGTGGGCTTTTTCCTCTTCCGCCTGTATTCTCAACCATTTTGCAAAGCCCTTCATGGGTATTTCTTCAAAATACGCCGACATGGAAAGGTAGAGATACGATGAATATAACTCGGCATTCAACTGTTTATTCAAGGCATCTTCGACACTCTTTTTCAACATAGTACAATCTCCTTTACGCAACCGTATGTATCTTGTTTTCTTTTAATAATTTCGTAACAGTGTTTTTCCGGTGAGAAGAAAAGAGAGAGAATTTCTTTTCATGCCGCCACTATCGCGGATGAATTCCGGTCGAACGGATTGGTCCTCATCGCCAGTGAGAAGAGGTACGGGTAATTGTTCTTCAGGTACCTCATATAGGCGACCCACTGCCCACCCAGGTTCCGGTAGACCCGGTTTATGTCCCCCTCCAGGTGCGTCAGGTCAGTTGCGGGAAGCCCGACAAGACGCTCTCTCCGTTCCAGTTCCTCGGTGAGGTGAAACACCGCCCTGAGCAGTTCGGTGAAGGTCTGGTGTTCGAGCAGGACCGGATTTTCGAGCAGGCGGAGCAGGAAATCCCGGTGTTCGTGCAGGAAGGCATGTAATGCCTGGAGATCGACTCTTCCTGCGTCGGTCCGGTACTGGTACTTCCCCAGGCTCTCGGCCAGGTGCCGGAAATCATCCTCCGACCAGTCACTCCGGACGAGGAGCATCGAACGGACCCGGTCGAGATCCGGGTCACAGTCCGAGAGGTACATCAGCAGGTTGGTCCCCACCTCGGAGAAGAACGTACCGATAACCATGTTCAGCTTCTCAAGCCGTTCTCTCTTCGCCCGGATGCTCAGCAGTTCGTTCAGGATCAGGGTCACGAACAGGACGTTGATGGGCAGGAATCCCAGCGCATTGAAGACGTAATAGTAGGTATTTTCGGGATCTCCCAGCACCAGGAATTTTACCATGTAGATCGACAGGGACGCCAGGACAAGGATAATCCCGAGCCTGACCTGCCAGCGTAGCTGAATCATCGAAAAACCGAGAAGATCATCCCCTCCCGGGCAAAAATACCTATCGTAACCGATTGAACGGAAGACACCCGGTTCCAGCCCGGTGATGATGTTCTGATACGGGCAGGGAGCCCGGGAAAAGGGTGTGAAGAAGTTTGGAGGTCAGAGGTACTTCTTCGGGTCCTTTTCGAACTGCTTCTTGCACCCCGGAGCGCAGAAGTAGTAGGTCTTTCCCTGGTACTCCGACTTGAACTTCGCGGTCTTTTCGTCTACTTCCATTTTGCATACCGGATCTACGGCCATTTCAGCATACGCCTCGTCACCTACCTTTCCTGGCCGGAGGTATATACTTTTTGAGCAGGAGGGAGAGCGAGATCACTGTCACCGAGCTGATCGCCATCGCCAGTGCGGCGAGCTCCGGTTTGAACGTGTACCCGGTGAAGGGATAGAGGGCCCCTGCCGCGACCGGGATCAGGGCGGTGTTGTAGGCGAATGCCCAGAATATATTTTGTTTAATCCTTGTCATCACCTTCCTTGAGAGCTGGATCCCCGCCACCGCATCGAGAGGATCGTCCTTGATCAGGACGAGATCACCGGTCTCTATGGCGACGTCCGTCCCGCTCCCGATGGCGATGCCTACGTCCGACTGTGCCAGGGCGGGGGCGTCATTGATACCGTCGCCCACGAACGCCACCACCTCTCCCTTCTGCTGGAGACGCTTCACCTCGTTCGCCTTGTCCTGGGGCAGTACCTGCGCGATCACCCTGTCGATCCCAATCTGGCGTGCAATGGCCGAGGCGGTCTTTTCATTGTCCCCGGTGATCATGGCGACCCGGATCTTCATCTTCGCGAGCCCGTCTACAGCCTCCCTGCTGTGGTCTTTAAGGATGTCCGAGATCCCGATGATTCCCGCGACCATCCCGGCCACCGCGATTATAATCCCTGTCTTGCCATCTTTCTCGAGCGACACGAGCGACGCATCCGTGCCGGCCGGAAGCGGTATCCCCTTCTCTGCAAGCAGTGCCCTGTTCCCGATCAGGACCTCCTCGCCGAGCACCTCCGCCCTGACTCCCAGCCCGGCGAGGGTGTCGAAGCGCACGCTCTCATGGAGCGGGAGCCCCTGTTCCTTCGCCGCACGTACGACCGCCTCCGCCAGGGGGTGACCGGAGTTCCTCTCCACGCTCGCCGCGAGCGCAAGGAGCGTTCCCTTATCCATCCCTTCCGGGATAATATCGGTTATTTCCGGTTTTCCCCGGGTGAGTGTCCCGGTCTTGTCGAAAAGAACGGTGGTAAGCCGGTCCGCCACCTCCAGCGCCTCCCCGTTCTTTACCAGTATGCCCAGCTCAGCACCTCTCCCTACTCCTACGGTTACCGCGGTCGGTGTGGCAAGCCCGAGCGCACAGGGGCAGGCGACCACCAGCACCGAGATCAGGGCGGTGAGTGCAAAGAGAAGGGTCTGCCCGGCGACGAAGTACCATATGAGAAACGCACCGACCGCGATTATCAGCACCGTGGGGATGAAATAGGTCACCGCGACGTCCGCGATCCGCTGAACCGGCGGGCGTGAACCCTGCGCCTCCTCGACGAGGGCGATGATCTGCGCAAGCACAGTATCCTTTCCCACCCTTTCGGCCCGGAACGTGAGCACGCTATTGGTGTTCAGGGTCCCTCCCACAACCTTGGAACCTTTCTTCTTTGCGGCCGGAACAGGTTCTCCGGTTATCATGGACTCGTCGACATAACTCTCACCGGCGATGACTTCCCCGTCCACCGGCACCTTCTCTCCCGGGTGGACGAGAATCCGGTCCCCCACCTGGACGTCCTCGACCGGAACTTCCCGCTCTCCCTCGTCGGAGATCACTGTTGCAGTCTTCGGGCGTAACCCGATGAGCTTTTTAATCGCCTCAGAGGTCCGCCCTTTCGCCCGGGCCTCGAGATATCTCCCCAGCATGAGGAACGATGCCAGCATGACCGCCGTATCGTAAAATATGAACTCCGTGGTGAGCACGATACCGAACGTGCCCATCACGCTCGCCACGTAGGCGACACCGGTACCCATCGCGTACATCACGTCCATGTTCAGGGTCCGGTTCTTCAGTGCGGTCCATGCCGCCCGGAATATGGGGGATGCCACGTAGACGAAGACCGGCGTCGCCACCAGGAGTTCTGCATAGGCCAAAGCCTGCATCGATATGGGGAGGGACACGTACATCAGGAGGAAGAGGGGGATGCTGACGGCAAACCCGATCGTGAACCGGCGGAACTTTCCGGAAAGGTCTTTTGCCCTCGCCTTTTCTTCCGCCTCCTGGGTGAGGAGATCAGCGAGCCCGAGGTACTGGTATCCTGCCGACTCTATGGCATCCTTCATATCTTCGAGGCTCGTGAGCGACGAGTTGTAGGCTACATACGCCTTCTCGGTGGAGAGGTTCACGTTCGCCCTGATAACCCCCGGAAGAGCCCGGAGGGCCTCTTCGATGGTCTGGACGCAGGTCGCGCAGACCATTCCGCCCACCTTTATGGTCGCTTCTTCGTAGAGCACTTCGTACCCCGATTCACGGACCGCATCCTCGATCTGCGAAAGAGTGACTTTGCCGGGATCGAAGGTCACGCTGGCGGTATCGGTCCCGAAGTTGACACTCGCATCCGTACCTTCTTCGAGCCCTTTCACCGCTTTTTCAACGGTGATGGCACATGTCGCGCAGTGCATTCCCGAAATCTTGAGATCGACCTTCTTTTTTTCCTCCGCCATGTCATATCATCATCCGGACATTACCCGCCTTTATTCCTTCTTTTTCATAAACTCCTTAATCCTTAATTATTGCGCAATACCGGGGTATCATGGACAGATCCGGCTGAACCGGAACAAGGAGTATTGTGAACCGGATCCATCAGTATAATTAATCAGGGGTAGACCGGAGAACGATACTCACCGGAACTAGGGAGCAGGATTCAGATGAAGAGAAGTGCAATATTCCTGATGGCCGGCCTGCTGGTGCTGGGATCGCTTTTCGTCTCCGCTGCAGCCGCAGACCTGCAGGGGGTCGGACTTGAGACCCGGAACAGCATGACCGTCTCGCAGGGCGCGACGATCACGGTAACACTCAGTGAAAACCCGTCGACCGGGTACAGCTGGGTGATGAACGCAACGAGCGGGCTGAAACTCGTAGATGATACCTATACTAAACTCGAGAACGATCGTTTCGGTGCAGAGGGACAACACGAATGGGTCTACCTGGCAGCCGCACCCGGCCTCCAGGAAGTTCGTGGTGAGTATAAGAGGCCCTTCGAGGAGGGAGTCGCCAGGAATTACCTGCTCACCGTCCTTGTCGTTGAAAAGCCGGATTCCGGGAGCGGCTATATCTATATTCCCCCGACTTCCGTACCGACCGTCACTCCCACGGTGACACCCACCCCGGTATCCCCTTCCTTCCAGGACCATGGGTCGTCCGCGGCAGAACTGATAAAAAAGTTCCAGAGCAACGAGAAGAAGATCACGTTTCCGGTAATGCGGCCGTCAACCTGGCCGTTCATCATTTTCCACACATGATTGTTCAGGTCACGATGATCGGCGAGTGCCGGCCATTGGCACCAGAGGACGGATAGGGCGTGACGTCGTTTTCAAAGGGGGAATCGGCTCGACTCCTCCAATACAGGGTTTTTCCAGGAAAGTGAACTTTTTTCATCCATTCCCGTTCATGAGAAGAGCAGGAGGAAGATCACGTATACCACCCCGGAAAGGGCAGTGAGGGGGATTCCCAGCCGCAGGAATTCCCAGAATGAAAGTTCTATCCCATGACGTTCGGCGCTCTGGATCACAATCACGTTGCTCGCCGCCCCGAGGATCGTGAGGGTCCCTGCGAGGGTGCTCCCCGCTGCGAGCGCAAGGATCTGGGCGGTGGGAAGTCCTGCCCCGGCGATGAGGGGGTAGAAGAGCGCCACGAAGGGAACATTCGAGACCAGCTGGCTCACCAGGACGCTCGAACAGAATATTGCGGGTATCCCGGTAATTGTCCCCGAAGTGAGGAACTGCTGGATGATACCCGACAGGTACACACTCTCCATGAGGATAAACATCGACACAAAAAAGACGAGGGTGCCCCAGTCTATCGAAGCGAGGATCCTGAACCGTTTCCCTGATCCCAGGAGGACGGGGAGGGCCGCAACGACCGCGATGAGCGAGAGGGGGAATGTAAACGGAAATATCCCGAATCCTGCCAGTATATTCATTCCTGACAGGCCGAAGACAAGAAGCAGCGAGATCTTTGCCAGCCGGGCAAGAGCCGGGTCTATTATTTCGGGGATCGAAATCTGCACCTGTTCCTCCGGGGATGAGAACCGGTACAGGCGGCCCAGGAGAAGGTAGGCGATAACCAGGCTGATAAGGGTGGGAATGGCGAGATATACCGCGAACGTTACGAAGGGATTGGCAAATCCCGCATAACTCGCCACCAGGACATTCTGCGGGTTCCCAATGGGGCTCGGTATGCTGCCAATGGTAATTGCGGTGCAGAGTGCGAGGAGTGTCCCCTTCGGGGAGACCCCGAACGTCCCGGCAAGGGCGAGGACCAGGGGGGTCCCGATGACGGCGATCGTGTCGTTCATCAGCACCGCAGAGAAAAAGCCAAGCCCGAACAGGATAAACAGGATCAGCTGGTTTCCCGTGCGGGCGTGCCTGAAAATACTATAGGCGATGGCGGAGAGAGATCCGCTCTCAACAAGCGCCCCGCCCACTACGAACATCCCGAACAGGAAGATCATAACTTCCGGGTTGATGGAAGCGAGCGCTTCGACCGGACTGATCTGTCCTGTGATCAGGACTATCACTGCCCCGAAGAGCATGATCTGCCATATCCTGAACCGGTATCTTCCCACCTGCCTGATCGCGATGAGAAGAAATACCAGCCCGAGAACCACGACCGGGATGTACGTGATAATCCGTCTCCGGCACTCCTATCTTCTGACCCTCCAGGTGAGCAGGACTCCTTCCTCGATCCGCACGGCAGATTCAAGGTCAAGGCGTATAAATGCGTCTTCCCGTGTGAACCCGGTTCCGTCCGCCAGGGTGGGCGCGCTCGCCCCGCCGATGATAATATTCCCTACGAAACAGGTCAGTTCGTCCACCAGGTCCGCCTCGAAAAGGGCCCAGATCAGGGTCCCCCCTCCCTCGACCATCAGCCTGCGGATCCCCATGTCGTACAGGCTGGAGAGGAGCACCTTCAGGTCGACACGATCCCCTCCCGCCCGGATGACCGTCGCGTACTCACCGAGGAGCGTCACCTTTTCCGGGTCTGCACGATTGGTGCAGGCGATGACCCTTCTCCCTCCCCCCTTGTGAAGGACCGATGCATCGGCCGGGCAGCGGAGCGTACTGTCCACCACGACCCGCACGGGGTTCTCCTCCACCCCCCGCTTCGTCCTCATCTCCCTGAGCGTGGGAGACTTGACGGTAAGGGAGGGGTCATCGGCGAGGACCGTGCCAATGCCCACCATTATGGCGTCGCTCTCCGACTTCAGCCGGTCCACCCTCGAAAAGTCCTCTTTTCCCGAAATCTTCACCTGGCGCCGTTCCCGGGTGGAGAGCTTCCCGTCGGCGCTCATGGCAACATTCACCCATACATGGGGCCGCATGGTAGAGTGTTGGGAAATATTCTATTAGTGATCATCGGTACGGCGGTTTTCACAGAGGGGATGGGACATGACCCGGAACCCCGACCCCGGACTCAGGGAATGTGAGGATGATCTCCCGTCGGAATATCGGTCTTCGTGCCGAACTACCTGTTGCTAAACCGCCGGCATCCCTTCCACTGGCAGCCTTATCACCCGTGATCTCCAATATTCTCCCATTCATGGCCTCAGAGAAGCGTAGTCCGCCTGACGCGACATCATCTCTCCTGCACCTTTCGGAGTGCCTCGGGGATGTGTTCGCCGGACCCCCGGGGGATTGCGGCCATCTCCCGCAGATACTTCTCCGCTTCTTCTCCCCGCTCGGGTGGCACAGGGTATCACCCGTTCGTATTCCCGCGTGTTTCCTGCCGGATCCCGGACTTTCATGCTTCTATGTGGAACAGGATGTCTCATACCCCCCGCTCCCCCCGCGATTCCTGCGGGCACCCGTTGCAGTCCTCGCACCGGCCGGGCCCGGGGAACGGGAGAATTCCCGGGATAAGGAAACCATACTGCAATGGGCCTGGAACACAAATCATCCGTGCTGTGTCCTCTTCACTCCGGAACGCTGTGCACTGCAGGACACTTCTGCGGTCATTCAGGGACGACCCCCGGGATCCAGGACGATCTCGGCCTGGACCCCGGGACTGCCCGGTGAGAGTGCAGAGAATTTTTTACACTCGATCTCTCCGGTCCCTCTTTTGTGGAGGGTTGCCCGGCACGACCGGATCCTTCCCGGTGAACCGGATGAAACTGCACTCACCCTTCGGGACGCACTGATTTCCCGGGTGAAATACTGGCGAGAGGGGGTCGAACGGATCCTGAGATCCGCCGATCCGGGCCTTGACCACGAGAAACGGGATTTGAGAGCGATGCAGATCGTGTGTAATCTTATCCTCGAACACATGGACCTGGAACGGGCGCAGACACCGGGTAACCGGCCACGTTTAGAAAATGGCCCCGGATCACACTTTCCCTCTCTTTCCGTCGAAGGGCTTGAAGGTGAGCGGCTCCGGAGGCTCTGTATGCATGACTTCGCCGGCCCTTCTCTCCTGTTCTCCCCGATTCCCCCGGAGCTGTACAGCCGGGTGTTTTCCATCGTACTCCATGAAAAGGAGCACCGGCTCCAGAAAAAGCGGAAAATGCCGCACCATGAACTCCAAATTCCGCCGAATCCCCCGGGGGCGGTGAGCGGACTGGCAGCGGCGTTGTTTTCGGAGGGGCTGTGCCGGGAATATGAGGGGATGAACCCGGTCAGGGTCCTCGATCCCTGCTGCAGGACCGGGACGTTCCTGCTCGAACTTTCCGGGATATTCCATTGTTTCCGGGGAGACGGAGGCGGGATGCCGGAACATACGACCGATCGGCAGGATTCCGGACCAGTTATCACGCTGTACGGCGTGGACCCCGACCCTGTCATGCTGGAGTGCACGAGATTCGTGCTTTTCCTCCAGCGTTACGGTGGTTCAGGGAATGACACGGGCGATGAGGCGGATTTCTCCTCCCTTTATCGCAGGGGGGAGGAACTGCCAGGTGTCACCCTTGTACGGGGGAACGCAATCATCGGTACCGATATTCTCACGGACCTCTTCCGTGCGGAAACAGGCACCCTGCAGGAGCAGAGGCTCTTTCCTCTCGACTGGCCCGCCCGGTTCCCCTGGGTGGAAGAGGCAGGATTCGAAGGCATCGGGGGGGAGTTCCTCTTTCCACCCGAACGGCTTCCCCGTGCCGTCCGGGATTACCTGGCGCGGAAGTACCGATTCTTCCGGCCTGCCGCCGGGCTCGAGGACTGCTATCTCGAACGAATTCTTGAATTCCTCCGGGAAGGCGGCATTTATTCCGTAACATTTCCCGGCAGGTGGCTCTCGGCTATCGTTGATGGGGATGCCCGGGATATGATCTCCGGGAAAGAGATTCTCACGGTCCTGGAATACGGACCTGAGCGCCACGGCACAATTTCCCACAGGGGCGAGGGGTACTGTGTCATCACCGGAAGAAACGCACCCCCGGCAGGGTCCGTCGGGGTGATTCATGCATCGACGGGAAGGCTTCCCGGGCCTCTGATGACCCCCCGGGAGGAGATCCCCGCCCCGACCGGCAAAGGAGGCTGGAGTCTCAAAGACCCGAGACTAGGCGAACTCCGGGCGCATATCGCGAACCACGGCACCCCTCTCTCCCGGTACCTGCTCGGGGAGATCTTCCGGGGGACACTCCCTCTGGGGTTCAGGCGGGAAGTCCCACATTCCGCGCCCGGGGGGGGGCGACCTGATTCCTCCCGGCCGTATGCAAGGGGCTCGTCGGTAATCCCGTATGTCAGACTCGTCCCCGACGGATACCTCGGCCCGGACGAATCCTGCAGAGTACCATCCACGTCAGGGCATCCCGCCGGACTGGAAACGGCCACGGACTCCTGCCGGGAAAACGAGGAGGACGGGGAACTCGTAATCGCCACAGGGGCTCATTCCCTGATGGCAACTATCGCCGACCAGGGTATGTGCTATGACGGGGGAATACTGCATGCACCCCATCCGGACCTCTATCTCGTCGGGGTGATCAACTCCTCCGTCGCCAGGTTTTACATGATATTCGGCGAGGAAAAAACACCCGGAAGCCCGGGAAGTACTGCAGTCTCCCGGGCGATGGCATTCCCGGTCCACGTGATAGATCCCGCATCGGCGGAAGAATCCCGAACCTGGGAACGGATCAGGATGCTTGTCGAACGGATGTTCCACCTCGCCCTGTTGGTCCGTGGCCCCGATAAGGACGCCTCAGAAAGGCTTGCGGTCCGCATAGGACATACGGCGATGGCGATCGATTCTCTGGTGTGCGGGCTTTACGGGATCGACCCCGAACGGAAGAAACTGATGGATGAATATCTCGACCGGTACCAGGGCCGGTGAGAAAAAACATCTTCGTAATCTGTATAACAGGAACGCAGGCCGTTTTCCTGCCGATCCTGATCGCCCTTCCCATTCCAGGGGTCCTATTGTCCTGCGATGCGCAAACAATAAGACTCCCGGCCGGACACGGTCCTCCTCCCGAAACTCCTGACCGACATGGAGATGTAGTTATTTAGGATGCAGGCCACATAGCTCGAATTCCGGTTATCGGACAAGGTGTTGCAATGGAGGTACAGAAGCCCGGGATTCTTCCGGGGTTTATCGTGAGGCACCCGATCGGCGGAGCGGTATACTTTCTGATCCTGTTCCTGCTCGTCGGAACACTTGGAGGAGCCGTCGGGATCCTTGTGACCGGAAGCACGCTCACACTGGTCGCGATCGCCGAGGGGTCTGCGGGAATCGTAGGAATTCTGTTTATCTTACGTCTCGGATGGGTGAGGCGGGCAGGATACGCAACATCCGGGAGGCTGGGCGACGTTCCGCTGTATATCCTGCCCGCGGGAATTGCCCTCCTCTCGCTCTCGGAAGGGACCGTGGAATTTTCCGCCGTTACAGTGCTGTATTTCCTTGCGGTGGCGCTGGTCATCGGCGTATCGGAGGAGACCTATTTCAGGGGACTGATGCTTCAGTCCCTGGTCTCCCTGGGCATGTTCAGGACCGTTATGATTTCAGCTGCCCTGTTCGCATTGCCCCACCTCCTCAACGCCCTCTCCGGGGCATGGGACCCGGGCTTTACCCTTGCAGACAGTTTTGCCGCGTTCGGCCTGGGGGTCGCGTTCGCCGCCATTCTTTTCAGGACCGGCACGATCTGGCCGGTCGTAGGGATTCATTCCCTGACCGATTTCACCGCACTGCTCTCCGGAGGGACGCTCTTTGTCCCGGCCCAGTCGCCGATCCAGCTCGCAACAGTTGCGGGGGCAGGACTTCTGGCACTGATGTACGGCCTGTTTCTCATTCGGCCCGGAAAAGAGATCCGTTTGCATTCATCCGTATACTACGAAACCTGAGCAGGGCCGGCAGATAGACCCCTCAACTTCCGGTGAAACCCGGCACTCTGACTTCCTGTCGTCAGATTATCTGCTCACTATACACCCGAGTGAACGGAAACTCAGTTTCCGTCATCGCCTAACCCTGCATCAGTCCATGGTCCTGTCTCCCCCAGGCCGGATTGATCGGTTCATGCAGGTAACCTGCGCCAGGGAAAGGAAGATATCCATTCAGGTTCATATCACTGTGGAATCGTAAAGAGGTGAATCGTATGGGAATTTTTGACAAGCTTACAGGAAGCAAAAATGTGCAGCTGACCCCGAAATCAGCCCTGGTCCTCTCCGCCCTTACCGTAGTCGCGGCGGACGGGGTAATCGACGAGGCCGAACTCGGAGACCTCGCAAAGATTGTCCGCGGTGATAAAAAGGCCATAGACACCGCTATTCAGGTTCTTCGAACAACCCCGCTGCCGGAAGCAATCGATATGGTGAACAACTGCCTTGACGAGAAACAGAAAATCTCCACCATCGCGATCCTCGCAGACCTCGCAATGGCCGACGGAGTGCTCGTGGGCAACGAGCAGAAACTGCTGCAGCAGTACGCGGAGAAGTTCGGAATTTCCGAAGCAGTACTCAAGCCCATTGTAGACACAATCGCATTGAAAAACGATTTTTCAATCTTTTCCTGAATCCTTTTTTTTCTATTCTCGCAATCTGACTATATATCCGGTCATTCGTTGTGTCCCGGGCGGAACATGCGGGACCTTCTTCCGCCCTACCGACGCATCGGTCATTTCCCGGCAGTTAAGCCACGCAAACCCAGCCTTGTCAGAGCTGTTGCAAGGATTGATAGCTCCCGCGCCTCCGCGGAGCGAATCACACAAATCATATTTAATCACGACACTATCCCTGAATTGGAGCATACATTGACACACATGATTCAGAAAAAATGGCGTTGCCGGAGGGTCAAGTCTATGATAGCGAAAGCCGGCTCAATAAAAGTAGTATTAGGCAGGGGTTGAAATCATGACCCAGTTCGATCCTTTCTTCATCGCCATTGGTACTTTGGGCGTGCTGATATTCGTGATTACCAGCATGCTCGGTATGGGGTTTGGCCTGACCTTCTCCCAAATCCTGACCCCGCTTCGGAATAGAACGCTGGTCATCATGTCTCTCGTTGCCAATTTCGTTCTCGTGCCTATCCTGGCTTTATTGATCGTGAGAATCATCCCACTCTCCGAGGGACTGCAGATCGGCCTGATTCTGGTTGGTTTCGCCGCAGGGGCGCCATTCCTGCCAAAGCTGGTCCAGATGGCGAAAGGCGGCATGGCGTTCACCGCAGGGCTGATGGTCCTCCTGATGGTGGTAACCATCGCCTACCTGCCCATAGTCCTGCCACTCGTGTTGACCGGAGTGCAGGTCAATCCGTGGGAGATCGCCCAGAGCTTGATCGTGCTCATGCTGATTCCGCTCGCTGTCGCCCTGTTAATTCGAGCCAGGTATGAAGAGGTGGCCAAGGGCCTGATCCCCACTATGAACATGGCAGCCAACCTGTCCCTCGCGGCAATGTTCATCGGATATTTTGTGGGTTATTGGGATGTAACCTACGGAGTTCTTGGAACCGGTGGAATTCTGGTGTCCATTCTCCTGGTGGTAGGCGCGGTTATCATAGGGTACCTGCTGGGGGGGACCGATAAAGACAATAAAAAGGTTCTCGCACTCGGGACGGGTCAACGAAATTTGGCCGCGGCGTTTGCCGTTGCCTCCAGCAATTTTGCCGCCGATCCGGAAGTACTGATAGAAGTAATGGACGTAGCGGTAATTGGATTTATCATCCTGATGATCATTGCGGGAGAGCTTGGCAGGCGAAGTGCACGGGGGGCTGGGAAGAGCGTTACGGCGACATAATATGATGGTAAAAAAAATGAAGATTTAAAAATCCATTAAATGGCATAAAATTAGATAATCACCATTTTTATGAAGTTTCAAAGATGTTTCAGCCCGGGGTTTCAGAGAGAGAATATGCAATGCTTTACATCCTGAAGACCACATGGTGCCAGAAGCAATCCCCATCCCCTTCCTTTTTGCCGCCGCCACGCAAAACAAAGGAAAATCAAAGGGACCCAATTCCGGCCCGGACCTGTCACCCCGCTCTCACCTTGATTCAGCCCGTCAGGATCAGTCCCGAAGAAACAAGCCCTTTTCCCGGGGTTCCTTTTCTTCTCAATTCTCCGGCTTCACGCGATCTTCCCGGTCTTCCGGATGAACAGGCCCGCGATAAACATACCGATTACCACCAGGATCATCGCAATGAACGCCCATTCCATTCCCTGGTTGACCGCTGCATCGCTGATCCCAAGTGACAACAACGGCTGGCCGGAAGGGAGTGACAGCGACCGACCGGGGAACAGCCCGGCCACGAAACCGAGGGCCAGGACAATCCCGATGACTGCAGTTCCGAGAGAACTCCCCAGCTGTCTCGTAGTATTATAGATACCTGATGCATCGGTCTGGCGCTCGCTCCGGATAGAAGAGAGGGTGAGGTTGGTCACCTGGGAGAGGACGATGCCGAGCCCGATCCCGAACAGGAGGCTCCCGGAGAGGATGTCATAGACGGTTGTGGTAAGGGTAAAGACATCCCTGATGGCTGCCAGTCCTGCACCGGTGAGAGCAATCCCTCCGAGAAGAACATATTTTGGTTCGAACCACGACGCGAGCCGGGCGCCGAGGATGGAGAACACGACGATCGCAAGGGACATGGGCAGAAGGGCAATACCGGTTTCGTATGCGCTTGCACCCGCAACGATCTCGTAAAACACGGGAAAGAGGAAGATGAACCCGGCAGTGATAAATTTCTGGCCGATTGCAACGACATTCCCCGCAAGGAAGGAACGCGTAGGAAGTATGGTCACATCTACCAGGATGTCTGTTTCCTTCCCGATCTGCCGCCGTTCCCAGAGGTAAAACCCGAAGAGAAGGATGATCCCACCAGTGACGAGGAAGGGGACGAGCACCCATTTTTCCGGCTCTTTGACGAGCAGGATCCCAAAAACGAGGGCGATAAGGCCGAAAAACGAGAGGAGTGCCCCCCCGATATCAAATCTTTTCCAGGATGTCGTCGGACGGGTTTCCGTAAGCACGCGATGAAACGCAAAGATGACGAGCAGGATTACCAGTTCGAGGACAAATACCCACCTCCAGGAGTAAAAGGTGGCCAGGTAACCACCGAAGATAAGGCCGAAGATGCTCGCTGCCGCTGCGATCCCGCCCCAGACACCGAAGGCAAAAGCCCGTTCTTTCCCCTTATACGCCCCGGTAATGAACGTTACCGTTGCCGGGAGCATCAGCACCGTGCCAATCCCCTCGAGTATCGACCAGCCGAAAAGAAACATGCCTGCGTCCTGGCTTATTGCGGCGATGAAGGTCCCAACGCCATAAATCGCGGCCCCTGTCATAAACGTCTTCTTCCTCCCGATGATGTCCTGTATCTTTGCCCCGATCAGCATGGAGGAGGCTTTCACCAGGGTATAGAGGGTAATGATGGAATGTATGGATGTGAGGTCGGTGTTCAGGCCTACGGCCAGGGCGCTGAGGGAGACTTCAATCGTGGTGGTGTCGATGACCAGGATGAATGCCGCCAGGCTCACGATAAAGAGAACGCCCCAGGGGAACGAGCGGTGCTGTTCCATAGATCAGAATGAACAGGACACCTGATATGTAGATATCGAAGTGAGGTTCATGGGACTGTTTCCGAATCGATTTGTATCGGTCCATCGCACCTCCGGTTGGAGAGGTTAATTGATGTTACAGAGCAGGTATTTCGTCGTGATATTGCCGGAAGATAAGGGATCGATAAGAGACATAGCGTGAAAAAGTTCGAGGAGAGGATTTGGAACTACTGTTCCGGATGCCTCAGCCCGGATTTGAACCGGGGACAACCAGATCTTCAGTCTGGCGCTCTCCCGAACTGAGCTACTGAGGCAGGGTAACAGTATTGAACGTGCAGGTTGATAAATGATCTGGTTTTTAGACCGATGTACGACAGGAATCACATTTTTTCCATACGAGGCGGTGGATTTTCTGAAAAAGACTTCACGGGATAAAGCGGCAGGAGCGGGGAAGAGCGGAATCGGGGAGATGATCGCGTCACGAGAGACCGGGGTGGTGCACCTGACCCATAACGATCTCGATGCAGTAGGGGCGGATGCAATCCACCGGATGAAATTCGGGAAAATCGTCAGCGTCTTCTGCTCCGTGGGGAGTTTTCCCTCGATCCTCGGGCAGATCAGCGGTATCCATGGAAACGGGGACCTGCTCAGTATAAGCGACCTCGGGTTCCAGCAGCAGGCGGTCGCACCGCTGAAAAACCTGAAGACGAACGGATGGCGTATAGAATGGCGGGACCATCACCGGTGGAAAGATGAGGAACTCCGCATCGCCGGTGAGATCGTCGACCTGCTCTCGGTCGATGTCACCACCTGCGGGTGCGGATTGTGTGCGAGGGACCTTATGCCGGGCGATCCGCAGGCCGCGGAGGTGGCACGGGTGGTATGTGACTATGACCTGTGGAAACACGAGGACCCCCGTTCGGCGGTTCTCGGGATCGTGCTGCAGAAGCGGAAGAACCGCGATTATGTAAGGGATGCCATGGTGAAGGGAGTCCTGTCGGACGAGACGATCGAACGGGAATACAGGGAGATCAGCGATGAGATGGAGGCAATGATGGAGAAGAGCGAAAGGAGGGCAGTCGTAATGGGGAGCAGGTACAGGATCGTACTCGCACCCCTCTACGGGTATCCCAGCGAGACCGCGGCCCGTCTCAGAAAAGACCTCTCTTCCGATATGGAAGTCCTGATATCGCCCGGCGGACGGTTTTCACTCAGGTCCGTCCCCCCGATAAGCCACCTCATCGCCCGGGAATTTAACGGTGGCGGACACCCCAATGCCGCGGGAGGGTCGTTCGATTTTTCGTTATGGGAGAAATTCCTCTTCTGGTTGCGCGGGAAAAATTCAAAATTCGACAGGTTCGTGAAGATCGCAGAATCTATTGAGTGAATACAGAGGATTCAACCAGACGTTTCCAGTACCCGGGGCAGTCTTCCCGGCAGTACCCTCCCGCCATCACCTGGTCCCGGTCTTTCCATTCCAGGAGCCGGCCCAGGGAATCCCGATCAGGCTCGCAAAGGGTTACGGTTCCTACCCGGAACTCATCCGAAAGGCCGGCCAGCACATCGAGGTCCCCAGGAACCACGGCCACATCGCGCTGGTATTCGAGAAGGGTGGAGAGAGAATCCACTTCATTCCTTGTTATGTAAAAATATGTTTTCTTCCCCGAAAGCCGCTCAATCTCCTCTTCCACGGCACCATCTGCCACGATCACGTGTCCCGCGACGCCCTGGTCCCGCATCTCCCTCATAATGACCTGGTAGTGAGAACAGAGGGCATGGAGGGCATCTTCGTCATCGGAGTAATATTCGTTGTCCAGATCGAGGAGGGAGGGCGCGGGGATAGCACACCAGGCGCAGGAGGAATGCCCCCTGATTATTCTCCCGTCACCTTCCACAAGCCCGGTTTCTAGCCAGAGTTCGCCCGCGATCTTCCTTTCACGGATCCCCGGGGTGCATTCGAGTATTCTTTCGTCATAGAAAGGCCCTCCCGCGCATGGCATTCCGATGCCCGCTTCTATCTGGGGAATAAGCGTTTTTTCCAGGCGGTAAAGAAGGAGATCTCCCCCTTTCCCCGACCTGGTGCCCACCCATTCCGACAACTCGGTGATCCCGGCCTGGGGACTATCGGATCCGAACGATCTGGTGGGAAAAAACAGTTTTTTGGCCATCTCGTTATCTTATTTATAGCATCATTATCAAAAGCATACTGATGAGTGATCAACCGCTGCTGGTGACCTGCGGACTCCCTTATACCAACGGTCCGTGCCATATCGGGCATTTGAGGACCTACGTGCCGGCCGATTTTTACGTGCGCTATATGCGGCGGTGCGGTGAGCGGGTAGTTTTTGTCTGTGGCTCGGATAACCATGGGACCCCTATCGTGGTCAGCGCGGAGATGGAGGGGATCTCCCCCCGTGAGATGTCCCAACGGTATCACGACCATTTCGACCGGACATTCAAACGGATGCAGGTCTGCTTCGATCACTTCGGGATGACCGATGATCCCACCAATCACGATCGCACGCGGCAGATCGTCTCCTCCCTTATAGGGAACGGGTATGTCTATTCCCAGGTGGTCAAGCAGAGTTACTGCACCCGGTGCAGGAGGTTCCTCCCAGACCGTTACGTGGAGGGGATATGTCCCCATTGCGGGACTCCCGCCAGAGGTGACGAGTGTGACCAGGGGTGCGGTCGTCACCTGGAACCCGGCGAGATCCAGGAGCCGACCTGCAAAGTTTGCGGTACGAAGGCCGAGTTCCGCGACCAGGAGCATTATTTTTTCCGGCTGAGCGATTTCAGGGATTTCCTGCTCGAATACCTCCCTGGCCTGAAGGGAACCCTGAACGCAAGAAATTATGCCCTGGGCTGGGTGAAAGACGAGCTTCACGACTGGTGTATCACCAGGACTCTCGAATGGGGGGTCAAGTTCCCGGGAAGAGACGACCTTGTCGTGTATGTCTGGGTCGACGCCCCTATCGGATACATCTCCTTCACCGAGGAATGGGCGAAAATAACCGGAAACGACTGGAAAGAATTCTGGTGCGGGGAAAATCGCATCACCCACTTCATCGGCGGGGACATCATCTACCACCATTGCATCTTCTGGCCTGCGTTGTTGAAAGGAGCGGGTTACGGCCTCCCCCATGCGGTGGTTGCGAGCGGGATGGTGAAGGTCGACGACCACAAGTTCTCCAAGTCCAGAGGTTACGTGGTGTGGACTAACGAGGATTACCTTGACCGCGGGCTCTCTCCCGACTACCTCCGGTACTACCTTCTTTCGTACACCAATCACACCAAGGAACTGAACTTTTCCTGGACTGTGTTCCAGGAGCGGGTCAATAACGAACTGGTCAATACCCTTGGCAATTTCATCTATCGGAGCCTTTATTTCGCCAATAAAGAGTTTTCAGGGATACCCGATGACCCCGTCGACGCACTCGTTCTCGAAGAGGTGAAATGCGCACTTGCGGCGGTAGACTCCGCGATGAGGGAGTACGAGTTCAAGAACGCAATCGATGCCATGATGGGACTCGCCGCATTCGGCAACAACTACATCCAGTCCAATGCTCCATGGAAACTGGTCAAGACCGATCGCGACCAGGCGCGGAAGGTCATCAAGAACTGCCTCTTCCTGGTCCGGGCTCTCGCATTGCTTTTCGAGCCGGTGATCCCGGAGAAATCCCAGAAGGTCTGGGAGGCGCTCGGGTATACGGACCAGGCAGGTTCCCATCTCCTTCGGGACGCAACCGATCCTCTCCTTGGGGGCGCAATCCCCGTTCCGGCACCGCTTTTCGAGAAGCTCGAGGACGGTCTTATCGCCGAGCTCGATCTCCTCCTCCAGAAACGGGTAAAGGAGGCCGGAGCTCCACCGGCCCCGAAAATGGAGGAGATATCGATCGAGGATTTCTGCAGGATGGATATCCGGATCGGTAAGATCCTGAAGGCCGAACCGATTCCAAAATCCAAAAAACTTTTGAGACTTATCGTGGATTTGGGCCAGGAGAAACGGCAGATCGTGAGCGGTATCGCCCAGTTCTATACCCCGGAGGATCTGGTGGGACAGCAGGTCGCGGTACTGGCGAACCTTGCCCCGGCGACGATCTTCGGGGTGGAGAGCAGAGGAATGATCCTCGCCGCCGGCGATACCGCCTCCCTCCTGGTCCCGCTCACTGTTGTGGAACCGGGTACGAAAATTCGTTAAATTTTTTCCGGATTCAAGCACGTTGCTTCGAAAAGAAGACGCGTGAGCCGCCCCCCGGGCGGGCACATCGGAAACTTTCGGATAAAAATGGGTTAGAAAATTTGAGGGTGTCCGGTTCATCCGGTACTCGTATCTCATACCGGACCGGATGCGGACCATTCAATCCGTGGGCACGGGATCATCCCAGGGTCGGTATCAGCCCGGAAATCAATCCGTGTTCTCGTCATCGAGTTCCGGGCCGGAAAGCGTAAAGCCCGCGAGAGCGAGTGCCATGGCCTCACGCACCTCGGGATTCTTTTCTTTTTCCATTGCCATGGCAACGGCGGAGCGGGCCCTCGGAAGACCTATCTTTGCCAGCGATACCGCTGCGATCCGCCGGACGAACTCGTTCTCGTCCTCCAGCCGTCCGATCAGTGGCTCCAGCGCTAAGGGGTCTCCTATCAGGCCCAGCGATTTCGCGGCCATATAGCGGACATGATCCTTCGGGTCATGAAGTGCCTCGATCAGGGCGGCATCTCCCGGGCTGTAACCCATCAACCCGAGCGCTTCGGCCGACCTGTACCGCACTCTCCACTCTTTGTCCCTGATGAGGTCCAGAAGGGCTGCTGTCGCGGGTTCGCCCATTTCTGCGAGTGCCCTCGCCGCCTGCTCCCTGACCCCCTTATCCTCATCCTTCATCCCCGCCACGAACAGCGGCAGGAGATCGGGGTCCTTCTCCCGGGAAAGAAGGAGGATCGAGTACCGCCTCGCATGAGGGTCGGGGCACTCCCTTGCACTTCTCACCAGAACTCCGCGGCCGCGATCGTAATCGGATGCATGTTCCTCCATACTTATTCCATTATATTATGAGGATTCAATAACCCTCTCATCGAAGGCCCGGAGGCACCGGCCGGCTCTTCCGGTTCACCGGGCAAATCCCATCCAGATGAAGAAAATCCCTGCCGCCACAAATACGATGGTTACAGGAAAGGGAAGACCCGGCATCCCGATTGCCACGGGGATCACCGCGAAGAGGATCAACAGTATCCCGATTCCAATGGGGGGCACCCCGCTCTTCACCCCGAATAACGGGCAGCAGGGATTGGCTGATTTCGGTTCTGTCATGCTTCTCGCAGGGTCCAGACTCTGTCATCCCCCGGTATAGTTCTTTTCTCTCTCCTTCTGCGCAAGGTAGATCCCTGACGCATTTATCATATCGCACTATACGGTTTATAGTTGAAAAATCAAAAATATCGCCGTATTTTGAAAGGCGTTCGGAATTACGAAATGGGGGAGATATCGGGTCACAATTTTCTTTTAATAAGGGAGGAGACGGAGGATACAACGATGTGAATGCATCTCCCTGGATTGTTCTTTCGAAAAAAACACGACCACGACAATCACCGGCAACGACACCCGTCCCTGAGATTATTCAGGATCTCCTGTCGGCCCCGAATACCGCTTCGATCCCCCGCGTAATCAGATATCCCGGATTTTTGTACTGGCATTAAAATCCTTGTTTTGGATACCTGTTAACCCGAAATCGACGCAGGGCCATTCATTTCAGGGACAGAGGGAAAACAGCCGAACAACGGGGCTATCCCAAAAATCCTTCTCATTACGTTTCACAGGATTCGCTCTGCCGCTGCGGCAGTCCCCGGCACATAACCCTGGACGTAATAGTTCGAAAGGTGATCAGGGATTTCAACGAAGCAAAAAAGAACTAAAGGGTAGAAAATACCGGGTCAGCAGCAGGAACAGCCGAAGGGGCATACAGTGGGAACAATATTCACTTCGGTCACCTGTCCCTCATAAATCGTAGCCTGACCACACCATAATACCCCGGTGGAGTTGTCGTGTGAGCTGGTGGTGGCCTTCAGATAATAGTGACCCGCCAGGATATTATTCTCGTAATACACCGGAATCGCCCCTCCTGTGTGCCATCGCATATCATATCCCGGCTCCACGTCCTGTGCAAAGAAATCCGATTTTATCCAAAGGTAAAGCTGCCCCTCATAGCTGGTCTTTACCAGAAGGGATCCAAAGCCTCTCGAAGAGGAAGGGATGATCGGGGTCGTGGTGGGGATCGTGGGGATCACGGGGAGAGGATATACGGTCGGAGCAGGCCCGGGAAATGGGTAGGTTATCGTCGAATTCCTCACCGGCGGTCGATAGGGGTAGGTGATTGCGAGTAGAGACGCCTGTGGACCCGACATACCCGGTTGAATATCCGCAACAAATGATCGGGTGGAGAGTAATGAACTCTCGGTTACCCCCCCGGATCTCACCTTTTCAAGCAGGTTCCGAACCTGTGTCTGCATCGGGCCCTGGTTCACCCCGGCAAGCACCGGGGATACCAGGAGCGCGATGACGCACAATATCGCAAAAATTCTCAAATTCCCGCTGAACATGGGATCATCTCCATTACGTACAGCATCTTACTGGCTTTCGACAGGAAAAGCATTCCGCTGCAGATTCATTGTAGCCAGCCGGTGATAAAAGAGTATCCATTCAAAAAAAAGTCCATCCGGGCCCCGACCTCGAGATAATCTCCATGAACTGCCGGAGTTTATGTGGATAACCTTTGCCTGATCAACAGGGCCGCAGTGGAACCACTTTGTCCAGAGTGAAGACGGTTTTGCAACAGATCCTGTTCTGCAGTAGAAATCTCGGTGGGAATTGCCGGATCTCCCAATACCAGAATCCTGGTAGCGCTTTCGACACCCCTGTAGCTCCCCGTGGAGTTATCGGATACTAGTTGCCCGGAAATGCTTGGAAGCGAACGTTGACCGATGAACTCCTCAATATCGGCCGCGGAGAAACTGGTCTTTGGCGGTGACGAACTTCCTGGAATCACTCCGGAACCGGGTTGCACAGCCTGGATCGTCCCGGTCACGGTGACCAGGTTCTCTTTCCGGATCACGGTGGATATTCCCGAATGGACACCACCCTGGTCAAATACCGTCCCCGCAGTCAGGGTAACGGTATACGTCCCCGCGCTCGAGTAGGTATGAACAGGGTTCTGCAGGCTGGAGGTGCTCCCGTCCCCAAAATCCCAGAGCCATGAATTCGGTCTTCCCGAGGATTTGTCGGTGAATTTTACCGTCAGGGGTGCATCCCCCGAAGTGACGTTTTCAGTAAAATCCGCCTGAACCGTTGTCATCAACACCGGCCTTGGGGGGAGACTGCAGGACGTATTAAAAGGGCAGGGACAAGGTGTCGGGCAGGGGGAAATGGTCTGGTTAGGGTCGTAGAACGGACAGTAACAGGGATAAAAGGGATAACTCACATTGCTCTGGTTAAAAGGGCAGAGACATTGCGATGGGGAATAACTGGTATTGCCATGGGAAAAGTTTGGCAAAAGACAGGGGCAGCTGGCTGAAGCCGCCTGGAATACCAGGAACCCGCAAAAAGTCAGCAATAGTAATCGTATCATAATATTTCCGGAGTCCATCGCGATCACTGAATGTATCTACGCCGGGCTATATGAAATTATTTTCAATCCGGCCGGGATAGTTCTCCCCTGGAAGGACAGGTCCGCCGGCCTTTGTTTTTCCGGAACACCGCACTTTCGTCCATGGGCTGTCATACCCGCATATCTTGATTTTACTTGTTTCCGATTAGGGAGAAATGCCGGAATAGAGATTATCACGGAGGTCAGCCCGAATATAAAATTATAAAAAATATCAGGTCACCTTGATTGACTTAGCCTAGAAAAGTGAGGTAGTCTTCCCTGCACAGATTATGGCGAAAAGATTGCTACGCCCAGGTCGGAATTCGAATCCGAGTCGTCTGCGTGACAGGCAGACATGATAGGCCGCTACACTACCTGGGCACCGTTGTTTCGCGCTGGAAGATATCCCGCCTCCCGGAGTCGAACCGGGGACATCGCGGTAGCCGCGCAATTTGCCTGAACGGCAACTCATACTACAGCCGCGCACTCTACCAGGCTGAGTTAAGGCGGGTTCTGCGCTCATCATATATGGAGAGGTAACTTATTAAACGTTCCGATTTACGATATCCTCGCGAGCCGTTCCCGCGACTCTTTTATACTTCGGGCGCATTGTAATAGGTGTATGTCTCCCATAACAAAGGTTGCGGGGAATTGTTTTCTTCACCGATAGCCAGTCGACCAGAAAAGTCACTGTCTTTGATACCACCCTCAGGGATGGCGAACAAACGCCGGGTATCTCGTTTAAATTCGAACAAAAACTGGAGATCGCTCGCCAGTTATCCTCAATCGGGGTCCATGCCATAGAGGCCGGTTTCCCTGCGTCCTCGCAGGGAGAACGGGAAACGGTCCGGGCCATCGTTGATCTGGGGCTCGACTCGGTAGTCTGCGGGCTCGCCCGTTCGAGAAAGGAGGACGTGGATACCTGTCTCGACTGCGGGGTCGACATGGTGCATGTCTTTATCCCCACTTCCGAGGTGCAGCGGGTACACACTATCCGGAAATCTCCCGAAGAAGTGCTTGATATCACCCGGGAGATCGTGGCCTATGTCCGGGAACACTGCGACCAGTGCATGTTCTCTGCGATGGATGCCACCCGTACCGAACCGGAATACCTTATCTCGGTGTTCCGGGCGGCGGCAGAATCCGGGGCCACCATCATCAATGTACCTGATACCGTCGGGGTTTATGCTCCGTCGGCGATGCGGGCCCTCGTCTCCCGCATTGTCGCGGATGTGGACTGCCCGGTTGACGTCCATTGTCATAACGACTTCGGCCTCGCGGTGGCGAACACCATCACCGCGGTCGAAGCGGGTGCGTCGCAGATGCAGGTCACGGTGAACGGACTCGGCGAACGGGCCGGAAATGCGGACCTTGCCCAGTCGGTGATGATCCTCGAGACCATCTTCGGGATCCGGACGGGGATTGATCTCCCCCGGTTGGTCGAGACCTCCCGGTTGATTTCACGGTATTCCGGGATCGGCATCCCGCCCATCCAGCCAATCGTGGGGGACAACGCGTTCTCCCACGAGAGCGGGATCCATTCCCACGGGGTGATCGCCTGTGCCGCCACGTTCGAGCCCGGGATCATGACCCCCGAGATGGTGGGGCACCGGAGAAAGCTCACCCTGGGTAAGCATGTAGGCAGGCACGCGGTCCGCCAGATGCTCCAGGAGGTGCACATGAACCCCTCCGACGAACAGCTCGATGCCATCGTCGAGAAGGTCAAGTTCATCTCGGTCAAGGGGAAGCGGGTGACCGATGCGGATCTCTATGAGATTGCGGAGAGCGTCATGGGGCTTGAAACCGGTAAAAAGGTGATCCAGCTCGAGGATATTGCCATCATGACCGGAAATCATGTTATCCCCACCGCAAGCGTGAAGGCACTGGTGAACGGAAAAGAGCATGTCTTTTCCAGCACCGGCAACGGGCCCGTGGATGCCGCATTGAAGGCCATCCTCGGTATCCTCCCGGCACGGATACAACTCAAGGAGTTCAACATCGAGGCCATTTCCGGGGGGTCGGACGCGATCGGTCACGTGACCATCGCGGTCGAGGATGAGCACGGGCATGTCTTCGATGCGAGTGCCTCGGGCGACGACATCGTGCTCTCGTCTGCCGAAGCGATGATCAATGCCATAAACTTATTACAGCGGGTAAAAGGCCCGTTGTGAACAGTTTTTTGAAGGAAAAAAGAATTAAGAGGCGTTAACGGGGGCCTTGCCCTCCAGCGCCTGCTTGATCTGGGCCTGGAGTTGCTCGAACTTGCCCTGGAGCATGGTCTCCTGCTTTTCCAGGGATTTTACCCGGAGTTCCAGGGTCTCGATCTTCTCGGTCAGGTTCTTTTCGACTTCTTCTTTCTTCTTCTGCATCATTACGGTACCTACGCTCAGGTACACGGGTGCATCCTCGGCAACGTCCTTTAGCTCCTCCGTCGCCCTTTTCGCTTCCCGTACCGCCATCTCGTACTGGGTCTTTTGTGCCCCTATGGTCTGCATCTGCTGCTGGATCTGTTGCAGCATGGCGATCTGGTTCTGGACTTTTGGTGAAATTCCATTCATGTGTCGTGTTCTCCTGGTCTTTTAATCAGGTCCTGCATCTCTTTCGCGACATTGATCAGGCGGAGCCACATATTCAGTGCCGCCCGCAACGCAGCGATATCCCTGGCGGTTACCTTCAGCACCAGGGTCTCGCGTCCTTCGAGCCGGCATTCCGCCCTTGACCGCTGATTCTTCTCATCCATCTCCGGTGCCACTGCCCCGAACAGGTATACCGCGTCGGGGTGATGCACCCGGAATATCGCCTCATGCCGCATGGATAACCACGGTGAGATGGTAACGGGTTCTTCTCGTGCCGTCGAAAGAAAGCATATCCTTGCCTCCTTTTGACAGGGTCACCGGTACATATGATTTCAGCAGTTCATAAATAGATTGGTTTGAGGTGAAAATCCCGGATTTGAACTCGTCTTCACGCCGGGAGACCGAGACCGAGGTGGCGATGATCTCTCCTGAGGGCACCCCGTGATCGAACGCCTGGATCCTCATCTCTCCCTTTTCCCGGAACACAATCAAAAAAAAAGGGTCCTGTTCCCCGACTTCTTTCATCCCCATCTTACCCCTCACCATGTACCGGCATTTTGCGGCGAATGCGAGGTCCTTGGCCAGGGCACGCACTTCGGATTCAGGCTTTCTGGACGTGGTCACCGTGGTCATCGAGCTTTCAGCTCTTTGATCCCGGCACCGCGTTCTTTGAACAGGATCCGGTGGCCGCAGTAAGGGCACCGGACGTTTACGTCGATCTCAACCTTCTGTTTGCATCTGGCACACTTGTAGGTACTTGCCACTGTCCTTCACGCCTCCTTCTGGAGCGCCCGGTCAATGGTCCGGAGTGCTACCCGGAGCTGCGGGGTCTGCGGCTGGTATGCCCCTCCGGCAAACTTGAACCCGCACTTCCGGCACGCCCATATCCCGGTTCCTTCCCGGCGCACCGCAAGGACATCACAACGGGGGCACGGGTGAACGGCCTTTGATATCTTCTCGGTCTCGGCTACTCTTTTCCGGATAAATCGTCCATACCTGGGGCCGAATCTTCCTGCGCTTCCGGTCACCCGTCCTTTTGCTTTCTGTTGCCTGCTCATAGTGACTACCCTGATAGCTGTCTTATATAATTCGTGGTCTGCATTAATATACTTGATTGAGGATCTTCACCTCGCCCTGACCCTTGGTGAGCCGGTTGATCAGGTCGTAGAGATCAGACTGGATCCCGGCAGGTATCCTGAGAACGCATATCCAGGACCCGTCCTTCTGCCATTCCTCGCGTTCCATTGTGCCGGCGGCCTGGATGTCACCGTAAGCCTTCGGCGCATAATCCGCGGGTATCTTTACCGCGATCCTTATCTCCTCGAATTTTATGGGAATAATGGGCCGAAGTGCCTTGACGGTCTCCTTGACCTGTTCGTCGAGGTGCTTGAAGGGGTCAATATTGACCCTCGCCTCCTCCATCGCCATCTCAATCCGCTGCGGAGGATGGGGAAGGCCGGTCTGGGGGTTGATCGCGTTCCTGGAAATGAACGCTACGACCTGTCTCCTTTTCTCGGTGATCATGTGGCGCCGCTGCTCGGCGGTGAGGTGGATCTCTCCTTTCTCGATGATTCTTTTTGCAACCGGGCTAAAATCAGTCGTATGGAAGACTTTCTGGAGGGATTCTTCCGAAGCGCGTGTCGCATGGGATGAGTTCTCGAATACGAAGAGTGCCGCGACCACGTCCTCGATCTCCAGCGGTTCCCCCTGGCGGAACCTGACCGCAAGGTCCGGGTCCACCAGGATCTCGAACCGTTCGCCGTGGCTGTCGAGCCGGGCTACCACTGCCTTTTCGAGTGGTATCATCCCGATCGCCCCTATTTCTCGAAGCCTTCCACGAACGAGGCCACTTCTTCCTTGCTCATCTTCCGGAACACCGGGTTATCGGTCTCGATAATCCCGATCTCCACCGTATTTACGTCGAATTTTCCTTCGGTGGCGTCGTGAAGGGCTTTTATTCCAAGCAGGATGCATTCTTTCAGGGGGGCTTCGGGATTATACTCCTCCTCGAAGACCTTCATGACCGCATTTCTGCCTATCCCGATCCCGGTCGCTTTGTACTCAAGGAGCGTGCCGCTGGGATCCGTCTCGAAAAGGCGCAGTTCCCCGTCGCTTATCCCTGCGATAAGAAGCGCCGTTCCATAGGGTCTCGCTCCCCCGAACTGGGTATAGGTCTGCATGTGGTCGCAGAGTTTTTTTGCCAGGGTCTCGACATCGATCTTTTCGTCGTAGGTGACCCTGTTAATCTGCGATTCCACGCGGGCCCGATCGACAAGTGCTCTCGCGTCGCCGACCAGTCCGGATGATGCAACCCCGATATGTTCGTCGATCTTGAAGATCTTCTCTATTGACGAGGCTTCAAGAAGTCGTGAACTCACCCGCTTATCCACTATCAGCACGAGCCCGTCGTTGCACTTGATGCCGACCGCGGTTGTACCTCTCTTCACGGCTTCCCGGGCGTATTCGACCTGATAAAGACGGCCGTCAGGGCTGAATACCGTGATTGCCCTGTCATATCCCATCTGATATGCCTGTGGCTGCATTATAACTCCTCCAGATCTTCAGTTGTGAGAAACAATAGTTCCTGACTTTTAAATCCTTTTTCAATCAAATCAACCTTTTCCCCGCTATAATAGTACGCCTGGTACCATTTCTCCCGATACATGAGATCACAGGTCCTCTCCGGCCCGCCACCCCCGGATCCTGCCATTCTCTTCTGCAGTGCGAGTATGGTGCCCGAAACGGCAAGCGTGCGGAGCGCGACCCGGTTTCCGTTTACCGCGGTTACGGTGCTCATCGCCCCCGTTACCAGTGCCTCCCACCCCCGGGTACATCGTACTATCGCGTACTCTCCGGTTGCTTTCACGACGGCCATCTGGACTTTCGCCACGGTGGTATCCCCGTGCAGGGAGGAGAGAGCCTCGAGTATCGCGAGGTAGAGTTCACGGGGTTCGACAACGTTCGAAGGAGGGGCGATCCTCACCAGCAGGTACCGGCGTTTCTCCCGAAGGGTGGGGGGTCTCGGTTTCATCCGATCACCCTCACCGGATTTCCTGGGGAGAGAAGCCGGTCCACCGCGGGGGCGATTCCGTCGAAGACCACTTCATCCATATCGAACAGGGCAGAGAGCGCACGGAGCTCGCGTGGCCCCCGCATGTCGAGTATCGAACGGGAGTTTGTGGAAATAGTGAGCGGAAACTCGTACCGGTGGTGAAGGGTCAGGACGTCCCGGTATCTCTGGAGAACCTTCTGGCGGGGTACACCCCGGTAATACACGACAGGGCGGAGATCGAAGTCCACCGCCACCCCGTGGTCGGCCGCCATCCGTGCGGCCACATGGTCGAACGCATACTTCTCTGCCTTGTGCACGTGCCGCAGGATATGAACGCTCTTCAATCCGATAACCGCCCTTACAAACCCGGGATCGGTCGCGTTCACCATTACCAGGGTGTCGGCCCTCGGTACTTTGCGGAGCGTCGAGAGCACCTCCTTCACTTGCGTGGCAGCGATGATCACCCCCCTGGTCACCTTCATCCCCTCGACGATCCCCGGGGGTGTGTCGATGGCGACAAGTCCGGAAAGCCCCAGCTGGCGGGCTTCGAGGGCCATACGCCGGATGCTGGAATCGCCGGCCGGGAAGGGGTGGACACATGCGTCGGTAAGGGACATTGTGAATACTGTGGTAAAAAAGAGGATATGATTATTTCCCGATGTTGCCGTGGGACCGGATACTCGGGCGGGTCTTTTCGGTACCCTTGCCCCTGTACCTCATACCCCTGCCTTTCCTTCCCGCACTGGTCTTTCCCCGCTCCGCACGGCCGCGGTTCTGGGGTCTTCCTATCCAGTTCAGGCGGGGGTCACGCCGGATCGAGGGGTGGTGGCCATCGACCAGGATGACTTCGAACCATTTCTGCCTGCCGTCCTGCCCCACCCAGTAGGAGTTCAGGACCTCCATATTGGGGTATTTTCGGGACGCACGCTCTTCGCCGATCCGCTGGAGGCTCTTGCCCGCGGTCATCCGTGCCATTCCCATCCTTGCGCTTCTCCGGGCGCGGACGTACCGGGATTTTCTCCTTCCTCCGCGGCGGACGCTCACCCGTACAACTACAATGCCCTGTTTTGCCTTGTAGCCGAGGCACCGGGCGCGGTCGATCCTGGTCGGGCGCTCGATGCGGACGACACTCCCTTCGCGCCGCCAGATCTGCATCCTTTCCCACTGGAGAGCCTTGACTTCGGAATCTTCAGGTCTCTTCCAGGCGTCCCTGACGTACGCATACATTGATTTCGCCATAATTCTTCACCTTCAGGTTCAGCTCGCGAACGAGCCACATTCCTTCTTCGGGACGGATCCCGAAAGACCAGTAATATTCGACGTTCGTGGTATTAAACTCCACCGTGCATGAAGGTCCCGGGGCCGGGCGCACCCCGTAAAAGTGCCTCATCCTTTCCGCTTCTCGGTGACCTCGATACCGGTTATCCGGGTACAGGGATACTGCCCCTGCTCGTCTTTCTCGGCGGACTTGACCATGTCCCAGATGGTGAGGAGTGCCACGCTTACCCCGGTGAGCGCCTCCATCTCAACCCCGGTCCTTCCTACCGAGCTTACCTTCACTATTGCCTCGATACACCCGGTTTCCTCGGAGAAGTCGACACTGATACTGCTGATCGGGATCGTATGGCACATAGGGATCAGGCGCGGGGTGTCCTTGACTGCGAGGGTAGCCGCGATGCGGGCGGTCGCGAGCACGTTCCCTTTCACCACCGCCCCTTCCCGGATCGCGAGAAGCGTGGTATCCCTGAGGTGGATCCTCCCCCGTGCGGTCGCGGTCCTTCGTACTTCGGACTTCTCCCCGATGTCCACCATGTGAACCCGGTCCTCTTTTATGTGACTGAACTCTGCCATTACAATCCTCCTCTGAAAAGTTCCCGCGGAATGTGGTCTGCCAGCTCTCCGGCCATGAGCCCTCCTCCGCGAGTATATTCGACTGCCATTCCCGCCTTCCCGTTTGCGTACGCCGCGATGCAGGCCGCATCGAACGCGGGCAGGTGACAGAACAGTGCCCCTGCAACCCCGGCCAGGACATCCCCCGTCCCTCCGGCAGTCATGAGCGGAGTGCCGGTGCGATTGAACCGGACCCGGTCGCCGTCCGAAATCACGTCGACCGGTCCTTTTAGCAGGATTGTCCCCTGCGATGCAGCGACTTTTACCGCGTGTCCCCTGCCGGAGAGATCTTCCGGAGGGATGATGCCCGTGATCCTGGTGAACTCACCCGCATGGGGAGTATACAAAGACTCTTCCGCGCTTGGGAGGGGCAGCCTGAGTGCATCGGCGTCGAAAACCGCCTTTTTACATCGGGCCGCGACCTCTCTGACCACCTCGTGGCTCCCTTCCCCGATGCCGTTTCCCATCACCACGACATCGGAAAGATCTGCCAGCCGGAGAAGGTCATCTATATGGTCCCGGGTAATGACCGTTCCGGGTAATCTTTCATAGATCAGCTCCGGAACGGGTTCAAATGCGGGGGATGCGACCCGGACGATATCCGCTCCGGCACGAAGCGCCCCGAGGCCTGCGAGGAACGGCGCTCCCTGGTACGGGCCTCCACCGATGATCAATACCTTCCCTCCGGCTCCCTTGTGTGCCGATCGCTCCCTTCCCGGGACGAGGGTCAGGTCCCCGGGTCCTGTCATACACTCCGCCTCGAGTGGAATCCCGATGCCGACGGTTTCCGCCCCGGCCACTTTCGGCCGGTGAAACGAGAGCACGAGGTTTGCCCTCATACCCGGTGTGGGGATATCCGCAGCGATTATCCTCGCCCCGCTCCTGTTCGCCCGTTCCACGAGCCCGGCGATCGGTCCCGCCAGTCCGCTTCGTGCTCCTGTTCCGAGCAGGGCATCGAGGATGACCCCTGCCGATGAAAAATGCCGGTCAAGGGCGTTGAGGTTCTCCTCACAGCGGACAGGGAAAAGTTCAACGCCGCAATGACGCAGGGCCGCAAGTTGCAATGCGGTCTCCCTGCTCTGCCCGGGGAGATCGAGATAGCACACCGCCGGTTCGAGGTCCTGGAGATGGCGGGCTGCAACCATCCCGTCCCCCCCGTTGTTTCCTTTCCCGCACAGGATAAGCACCCCTGACGGGTCTTCTTCCCGCACCTTCCGTGCGAGGGCCATCCCCGCACTTTCCATCAGCTGGAGCGCCCCGACCCCCAGGGCGGCGGCATTCCGGTCCACCGCCCGCATCCTTGCCGGGGAGATGACCCCGGTCTCGAGAAATTCACGCATCCCTGGTTTCCGTACTGTATTCACTCATTTATTCGTTCGTATTCATGTCTTTTTTCCAGGACCGGAAGTTTCGCGGGCAAGCCGGGACCGATGGCGCGACGTGTCATTTTTTGACGTTCATTTTTTGACTTAGATCCATTCCGTTAAAGCGAGATTTTTACCCTGGTTCGTCAATTACCTTATGATGGGCTTTACCGGGGAGATCAGGGACGCAGCCAAAGAACTTCTGTCGCATGACGAAGTGACCGTGATCTCCCATATCGATGCGGACGGCATCTCGGGCGAGAGCATTCTGGCCCAGGCGTTGGCCAGGGCTGAAATACGGGTAGAATCGGTCTTCGTCCGACAGCTGGAGCCGCTTACCATGCACCGTATCCCGGAGGACGAGAGTTTCAAGGTGTTCTGCGACCTAGGTTCCGGACAGCAGAACCTCCTTCTCGAGAAGGGCCTCCGGGCGGAGGACGTGCTTATCCTCGATCACCATGTGAGCCAGCCGTGCGAAACCGACTACCGTCAGGTGAACAGTCTTCCTTACGGACATACAAAACTCAGTGCCGCAGGAGTCGCGTATCTGGTCGCCAGGGAGATGGACCCGGCGAATGTCGACCTCGCCCCGCTCGCGGTGATTGGAAACGTCGGAGACATGATGGCAAGGGAAGACTGCGGGCTGGTCGGTCCGGCGGCCGATATCGCCAGGGAAGGAGCGGAACACGGGCATATCGAGATCGTGAAGAAAGACCTCAACTGCTACGGAACGTCGACCCGGCCCGTGCATGTCTGCCTCGCCTATAACGACGACCCCTACATCCCGGGGATCTCCAACAACCCCAATGGGGCGCTGAAATTTCTCCAGGGACTGAAAATACCGCTCCAGACCGGAACAAAGAGATGGCGGGTCTGGGAAGAGCTCTCACTCGAAGAGAAACGGGCCATCGCGAGCATGCTGATCCAGCACCTCGTGTCACGGGGTGAGCCGGTGAAACGGCTGTTCGCCGAGAGCTACCTTTTCCCGGGGGAAACCGCGAGAACACCACTCCGGAATGCGCAGGAGTTCGCGACCCTGCTGAACGCCTGCGGAAGGTGGTCCAGACCCCGGGTGGGAGGCATGATCTGCAGGGGAGATCGCGGTGAGTCCTACCGCCAGGCCGAACACATGCTCTCCAACCACCGGGCGGTGATCCGCGATCTCCTCTCCTATATCCTGGATACCGGGGTGAAGCACCTCCCGCACCTCCAGTATATCCACGTGGGGGACCGGTATCCCGATACCATCGTCGGAATCGGCGCAGGAATGGCGCTCTCGAAACTGGACATGGGCAAACCGATCATGATCTTGGTGGAACAGCCCGAAGATCCCCTGGTCACCAAAGTATCCATGAGGACCAACGAACGTACGGTCGCCCGGGGAATCGACCTCCAGCAGGCCCTTACGACCGCCTCCGCCGAGTTCGGGGGGGCGGGAGGAGGCCACAGGATAGCCGCCGGAGCATTCATACCAAAAACCAGCGAAGAGGAGTTTGTACATCGTGTCAACGAGTTGCTTGGAGAACAGTTCGCTTCGGCGGGCAAGAACGATTGCTGAATACCAGTTCGGCTCGGGTATCGGACCGGAACTCTTTCCGGAGGAGTGTACTTTTATTTTTTCGAGAACCGGGAGGATCCGGCAGATACTTCTCGGAAAGAAACGCCTGGCGACGGTCCGGGCGGAAGACGGCCGCCTCACCCTGGGGATCGAGGGAGGCCTCCGGCTGAAAAGAGTACTCTCCCCTCCGTCGTACCGCGTGGTAATCGATCCCGAAGTGACGGAATTTATCCGGCAGGGGAAGAATGCGTTCGCGAAACACGTCGTGGCAGCCGATCCCGCGATCCGGGCGGACGACGAGGTGCTGGTCGTGAGCAGTGCGGACGACCTGCTCGCAACGGGGTCGGCGGTGATGTCGGGCGGAGAGATGCTGGCATTTAATTACGGTGTAGCGGTAAAAGTACGGCAAGGAAGTGCATAACCATGTTTCCGGGGAATGTGAACCCAAAAAAGATGAAACAGATGATGAAGCAGATGGGTATGCAGATCGAGCCCATCGAGGATGTGCAGCAGATCGTCATCACCACCTCCAGAGGCAGGTACATTTTCGACTCTGCAGAGGTCACTGCGATGGTGATGCAGGGTGTCACCACGTACCAGATCATGGGCCAGCCCCGTTTCGAGGAGTCGGCTCCGGACATTCCGGAAGACGATGTGAAGATGGTGGCCGAGCAGTCCGGGGTCCCTATGGATAAGGCGCGTGAAGCCCTGATCCGGTGCAAAGGGGACATTGCAGAGGCAATCCTCTCGGTCTCGCAGCAATGATCGGCGAGGGAGAACGGATTCTCCTGGTCGGTCCCGACCGGAAATATTTCGTCCGTGCGGGCAGCGGGACGTTCTCCACCGACCTGGGCATGATAGACCTGGGCCAGGCGGTCGGAAAGGAGAGCGGTGATTGCATCGAGTCCCACAACGGAAACTCTTTTCTCATTCTGCGTCCCCGGGCTCCTGACTTTTTCGAATATTCCAAGAGAAGCGGGGCCCCCATGCTCCCCAGGGATATCGGGATGGTCATCGCGTATACCGGCATGAACCGGGACGACCGGGTCCTCGATGCGGGGACCGGTTCGGGAATTGCGGCGATATACTTCGGAGGGATCGCGAAGGAGGTCACGACCTACGAAGTGCGTCCCGATTTCGCCCGCCTCGCCTCGGCGAATATTACCGACGCAGGACTTACGAACGTACATGTCGTGGCAGACGACGTGCTGAATGCGGAGGGAACATTCGACGTGGTGAACTTTGACATGACTCTGACCCGGGACCATGTCAGCCTCGCCCACCGGCTTCTTGTCCCCGGGGGATTCCTGGTATGCTACACCCCGTTCTTCGAACATCTCGCGCTCGTCGCGGATGCGGCGGGGGGGCTGTTTTCGGAGGTGAATTCCCGCGAGTGCATCGAACGGGAGATGACCCGCAGCACACGGGGAACCCGGCCTTCGACCAGGGTATGCCATAGCGGCTACCTGACGGTCGCCCGGAAATAACTTTATTTTTTGAGGTAATCAAGAAATAAGCAGGGATATCTTTCCTCGATGTGTTGAACCTGCAGGTTATACGAATTAACCTCAAATTTCTATCATTTCACCAAAAGGAATGATATATTAACCCCGTTTCCCGTAAAAACGGAGAAAAGTTGATAACCGATTGTCTCCAACAAATTGGTTGATGCTGAGGGTATCAGCATAAATGTAGGAGGAACAATATGAAGAAATTCGCATTCGTGGCAATTGCCCTGGCAATGCTCGTTGCATTCACTGGAATGGCAATGGCAGACCCCGGGATCAATGCAGTCCCTGAGACCCAGGGTATCGTCACCTCCACCGCCGTCCAGGCAGTGGGAACCGTAACCGAGACCGACAGTGTTGTATGGCAGCTGGGATACCCCAACGCTGCAGTACCCCCGCTCGACCCTGAAGGCGGCAAGTACTACGTCATGTCCTACACCGAGAACACCATTGCAGACCAGGGCCTGGTCAGCTACGCCAAGGGACAGTCCCTTGACACCGCAAACAAGGTCGCAGGCACCAACAACTTCGCAACCCAGAAGGTCGTTGAGTTCGTAGGCCTCGACACCGGCCGCATGCTCTCTTCCGAGAACATGGTCCTCGACGGTGCAGGCAACGGTCAGGACACCGCTACTACCTACATCTGTCCGTTCGCATCCGCCACCACCGACACCATCCCGCCGTTCTGCAACATCATCCAGGTCGGCAGCGATGTCGATGTAACCCTTGCATCCCTGACCACCGCCGCTGACGAACGCCATGTCATGGCCTCCGGCGACCCGGGTGTTGCAGTCGGCTACGACATCAAGATGACCGGCTTCGGCGACATCCCCGCGATGGGATCCGCAACCGCGTACATCGATGCACACATCCAGGAAGCACGCACCGGCGACGGTGGCAAGGCTGAGGATGTAGCATACTCCGAGACCTCCACTGCAGCAGGCGACATCACCCTGTTCCAGAAGGCAATCGACTACCAGTCCGGCCTCCGCCGGTACTAAGGTCTCAGATAAGACTGGTTTGGGGAAACCCAAACCCAATTTTTTATCGATTTTGTTTTTCAGAGGCCATCAGGTGTTTTTTGGTATCTTTTCCGGGCCATCAGAACGCGGTTTGGCTTAAGTTTGAGAATTCACTATTACGGACCAGGGCCAGGTCAGTTACGCCAAGAGGCAATCCCGTGACACCGCGAACAAGGTCGCTGACACCTTCCCTTCACTAGCGGATGTCGTTGAGTTCGTCCGCCTTGCACCGGCGGTGTGGGGTTCTCAACCGCTCAAGATGCAGGCAGCTGCAACCAGGCACACCTGTTCATTCGCACCCGAAAAATCAACCATTATTCCACATGTAGCCCAAAATCATCCATATCGGCACAGAGGATGACAGTCCCCGCGGTCTTTGGCGGCAAATGCCTACGGGCGCTCCTTTGATTGTTTCCGGACCTGGGAAAATTTCAGATGTTGCCAGGCGTTTTATTTATTATAATAAATTCAAAATGGGTTTGTAATCGCATAAAAACCTCGAAATTCAGAGAAGAAAAAGAAAGGTTATTAAGGAACCAGATTGAATTTTATGGTTGATGCTGAGAGTATCAGCATAACTGTAGGAGGATATTAAATGAAGAAATTCGGACTTATGGTCATTGCCGTGGCCATGCTCTTCGCGCTCACCGGAGTTGCGATGGCAGACCCCGGAATCAATGCAGTCCCTGAGACCCAGGGCATCGTTACCTCCACCGCCGTCCAGGCAGTGGGAACCGTCACCGAGACCGACAGCGTCGTATGGCAGCTGGGATTCCCCAACCTCGCCGTTCCGCCGCTCGATGCAGGTGACAAGATGTATGTCATGTCCTACACCGAGAGCACCATTGCAGACCAGGGCCTGGTCAGCTACGCCAAGGGACAGTCCCTTGACACCGCGAACAAGGTCGCAGGCACCTTCAACTTCGACACCGGCAAGGTCGTCGAGTTCGTCGGTCTTGACACCGGTCGCATGATCTCTTCCGAGAACATGGTCCTCGACGGTGCAGGCAACGGCCAGACCACCGCTACTACCTACATCTGTCCGTTCGCATCCGCCGTGACCGAGACTATCCCGCCGTTCTGCAACATCATCGAGGTCGGCAGCGATGTTGACGTGACCCTTGCGTCCCTCACCACCGCAGCAGACGAGCGCCATGTCATGGCCTCCGGTGACCCCGCAGTCGCAGTCGACTACGCAATCAAGATGACCGGCTTCGGCGACATCCCCGCAATGGGATCCGCTGACGCGTACATCAATGCGCACATCCAGGAAGCCCGCACTGCAACCGGTGGCAAGGCTGAGGATGTAGTCTACTCTGAGATGTCCACTGCAGCAGGCGACATCACCCTGTTCCAGAAGGCAATCACCTACCAGTCCGGCCTCCGCCGGTACTAAGGTCTCAGATGGACCGGTTTGGGGAAACCCAAACCCTTTAAATTTTATTCTGTTTTCGGATTGTAATAATCCTCATGCCATTGCGATTTCTGGCGCTGATTTCTGGAAGTGTGCACTACAGTGAATCTTATCAGTCCGGATCTTCTTTCTCCGGATTATCCGGATTCATTCGGAATCTTGTTCTGATGGTCTCGTAACAGGGCAGATCCTGCGTTGCCTGCAGGGTCCGTCCGGTCATGAGATCCCGGGGTTAATCGAACGTTTTCCCGGTTTGATCATCCGTGTCCACGGTTGACGGAGCTATCTCGCCGGTAAAAATGGCTGGATACGTGGTCAATTCGAGGGAAAGTTTATTAACATCGTGCAACTAAAAAACTGGTTTGATGCTGAGAGTATCAGCATAACTGTAGGAGGAACTAAATGAAGAAACTCACAATCATGGTCATTGCACTGGCCATGCTCGTTGCATTCACCGGTATGGCCATGGCCGATACCGGGGTCAACCAGGTACCTGAGACCCAGGGAATTGTGACGGCAACCAACATCGAAGCACTGGGAACCGTTACCGAGACCGACACCATCGTATGGTCGCTTGCATACTTGGACCTCACTGTTCCGCCGCTCGGGGATGACGAGATCTACTACGTCATGTCCTATACCGAGGACACCATTGCGGACCAGGGCCTGGTCAGCTATGTAAAGGGACAGTCCCTTGACACCGCGAACATGGTCGCAGGCACCTATAACTTCGAGACCGGAAAGGTCGTCGAGTTCATCGGCCTCGACACCGGCCGCATGCTCTCTTCCGAGAACATGGTCCTTGACGGTGCAGCCGAAGGAAAGGATGTAGCAACAGGATTCATCTGCCCGTTCGCAGTAGGTGTGACCGAGGAAATGCCGCCGTTCTGTAACATCATCGAGGTCGGCAGCGACGTTGACGTGACCCTTGCGTCCCTCACCACCGCAGCAGACGAGCGCCATGTCATGAAGTCCAGCGACCCGGCTGTTGAAGTCGACTATGCGATCAAGATGACCGGCTTCGGCGACGTCCCCGCAATGGGATCCGCTGACGCGTACATCAATGCGCACATCCAGGAGGCCCGCACCGACGACGGAGCGAAGGCAGAAGACCTGACCTACTCCGAGATGTCCACTGCAGCAGGCGACATCACCCTGTTCCAGAAGGTAATTGCATACCAGTCCGGCCTCCGCCGGTTCTGAAGTCTCAGGATAAAGGGGATTGAGGTTTCTCCTCAACCATCCCTTTTCTTGGCAGACGCGTACTTTTGAGTATATTTTTGAGTCATTGCACCGGTTGCCCGGTGGATGTAATTTTCAGGGTACTGCCCAAGAAAAATATCCCGGTGTAAAGAATAATGGAAAATTTCTGATGGATTATCCGTCAGTGGAGAACTTCTTCAGGATCACTTTCCCCCCGGGGACCCTGGAAAAAAGTGAGAATTACGATTTCCAGATGGCGGAAAACTCCCCTGGACATCCTATAACCACGGTATCCTCTTTTCTCAGGCAATTAAAACCCGGTACGAATCGTGAATGTTCATGATTATATGAAATGATAAATATATGACAAACAGAAAAACCTTCGGGAGGCAGATCCCTGGTGGAGAAAGCGCCCGGAATCCGGCAAATATGCCGGAATGTCCCTTCCGGATAAAAGTATGGGGAACGGATTATATTCCATTCAATATGCTGGCAGGTCGATGGAGAAGGTATTTGCCAGATTTCCCGTTCATAAGAATTCTCACAATAGGCCCGACAGTAAATCCTGAAAGGTAATGTCTCGGATAACAACTCATCAAATTCGGTGAGATGGACTTCGCCCGGGTTAGAATCCCTGTTGAATTCCTTGAGCACCTTATTGCAGGTACATATATTCCAAGGCCTCTCCCCGGACAAATGAAGGCGACGAATCATTCCGTAAATGACGCGTAAGGGGCGGCATACCCGCCGCTTTCGCGTCCCGACAAGGTTAGTCCTGAACGCTCGTGTTTCCGGAAAGATTTTCAGCTGATATCGATAAAATATGCTCCATAGATCTACAAAATCCGGAACACACCATGGCATTGACACCCATCTTGAAACCATGCTAAAGAGATATCGCACCGGGGGCTGCTGCAGAGCCGGGGAACCTCAAAAGAATGCCCAGAGGGGAAAATGGACGTCATAAAACAGTCGGGATGAAATATTTTTTCAAAGAATTCACCATATGAGCGCCGCATTTACGATGATATACCCTTGAAGACCGTGGAATAAAACTCCCGGGAAGGAGTCGGAACGATATCCCGCGGGAGAACCAGGCGGTTCAACCTGTGAATCAGTGGAAATTTTAAAGAAAAGAGGTGTGGGTTTAAAATTACCCTGAAGTATAGGAGACTTCCTTTGCCAGGTCGAACAGGCCGCTTGCGGAGGTCACGTCACTGTACTGGACATCAGTACCCTTCGCAGTCTCGTTGCCGAGCCCTTCCTGGAGGTTGGCGCTCACGTAGGCCGTCGCACTTCCCTGGGCCGCCTCATTCATGTCGCCCGGTGTCTGGTTAATACCCTGGATGTTCACGCTATAGGTGAGCTCCACAGGTGTGTCGACCGATGAAGAGGTAGTCCTTGCCCCGGATGTGGATGCCACCGATGCCTCGGTCACGTCCATTGTAGAGCCTGCCACCACGATATCATTGTTAGCTGGCAATACCTGGTCCTGACCAGAGCCCCACGGACAGCATCCCGCACTGTCGATGGTTCCGGTAGCGGCCGTGTCAACCAATATCTCTTCACTCGAGAGCATACGGCCTCCGGTCTGGCCATCGCCTTCCGCGGAGTATTCTATGATCCTCTCGGTCTCCAGGTTATCTCCGTTGGGACCCTGGTTGCCGGTATCGAGGTTGGTGTACTTATCATAGGTCACCGCACCGTTTACCGCCAAGGTATCCTCAGTGTAGGCAATAGTAGATTGGCCTTCACCGGATTCGAGGGGCGGGTTGTCCGTAAGGTTTCCGTTCCCCTGGGTGTAGACAATAGTGGTGTGTGCAGTCACGGAACCAATCGCCGCTGCCGAGGTGACCACCGTCAACTGGTTGGTCTCATTACTCGCAGGGATTGTCCTGGCTCCGAGAGCAGGAGTGACACATACGATCATCAGCATCGGGATGACCAGTAGTAATAACAGTCTCGTCTTCATTTTGCCACCTTGATCGACTTTTCGAATCGGATCAAAATAATGATAATTACGTGGTAGTATTTATAGTTTCCCTTGAATTGGTCTCCGTTTTACCTAACAGGGGATTAAATGACCAATTCGTATAAAAAAAATGTCTGACAAAAAAACGGATGGAAAAATTAATTTTAAGAGTTTAATTTGCTCAGATAGCTGAAAGAGAAGCTGAACAGGGAGATTTCTCCGCTCGCCGTGGATCTCTGGCTATAGAGAATCTGTTGCGCGAGGCTTCCGTCCGATCTTCCTTCCATAAGATTCGCACTGGCATATGCCGAAATGCTCCCCTGAGCCGGAGTATTTCCTATCCCCTGGAGCCCGACATTATAGTTCACGCTTGGCTGTCCGGTCATGGTTGACGACAGGCTGGTCGCCAGGGAGCCTATGTTTCCATTCATCGAGCTCCCTGAATTGATCAGATTGCTGAAATCTGCTGCCGCGGAGACCGGCATTGCCATGGCGGTTAAAAATACCAGCACCATCGCAATTGCTCCTGCGGTCCTGATTGATATCATCTATCCTACCTCCTTTTAATTGATAATTTAATTCTCTGGGATAAATATTTTTTTATCTCTTAGGTTATACTAACCCCTGCTGCCAGCTCTGCGAGGTTTATATGTATTTACATTGCATTCCTGATGATGAAAATATTCCCCGCCATCGTGATCGTATCCCTCCTCGCAGTGATATTTTCCGCTGGCTGCCTGACCAATCAGTCGGAATCATCCCTTGACGCGGGGAAACAGCTCGAGGCCTCGGGAAAATATAACGAATCACTCGAGATATACGATTCGATTGTAAAATCAGAACCGGGAAATGCACTTGCGTGGACCCGGAGAGGTATGGCACTCCAGAACCTCGGGCGGAACACCGAAGCGATCGAATCGTTCGACCATGCCCTTGCGCTGGATCCGAACCTTGCGATCGTCTGGGGGTACAAGGGCAACTCGCTTCAGACTCTTGAAAGATACCAGGACGCCCTTGACGCCTACGACAAGGCCCTGTCCATAGACCCTTCGCTCGGTGTCGCCTGGGGGTACAAGGCCATTGTGTACGCTAGGATGGGAGATTATCAGAAGGCGCTCGATGCCTTCGATACGGCCATTGAGGTTGACCCGAAACTTGCGATAGCCGCAGAGAACAAGGGCGACCTCCTCCTCCAGATGGGACAATATAACGAAGCGCTGGCCGCGTATAAGAACGCTATAGCCATAAATCCGGAACAGACCAGTGCCGCGAAGAAGATCGGGGACCTTTACAAGGCTTTCGGGCAATACAACGAGGCCCTGCAGGCATATCAGTACGCACTCAATATCTCCCCGAACAGCACCGTTCTGCTCTCCAGTGAGGGTATCGTGCTCAACAGCATGGGACGATACACGGAAGCAATCCAGGTATATCAGAGGATAAACGACCAGAACCCTGGCGACGCTTCTGCATGGGCGTACAAGGGCTACGCGTTGAACAACCTCGGCAGGTATTCCGACGGTCTGGACGCAAGTGAACGGGCACTGGAGGTCGACCCGGAGAATTCGGTGGCATGGAATAATAAAGGGTTTGCGCTTAACAGCATGGGTCGTTACAGCGAGGCGATCGAAGCGTACAATGCATCCCTCGCGCTTGACCCGGAGAATTCGGTGGCATGGACAAATATGGGCTACGCCCAGGCCAGCATGGGTCAGGACAAGAACGCCCTTGTCTCGTACGACAAAGCACTCGCCCTCGACCCTGACATTTCTGTCGCCTATGCCTACAAGGCGAATTCCCTGGTGAACGTGGGACGCAGCAGCGACGCACTGGAAGCCGCCGGAAAAGCGCTGGAACTGGACCCCGGAAGCTTCATGGCCCTGATGGCGAAAGGAAACGCCCTTAATGCACTCGGAAGGTATCAGGAGGCAGCAGATGCCTACGATGCCGCGCTCACGATGAACCCGCGCTTTACTACGCTCTGGATATCCAAAGGACTCGCACTCCATAACATGGGAAAATACCTGGATGCCATTGCCGCATATAATAAGGCCCTGGAACTGGACCCCTCCAACTCCGTCGCGTGGTCCTATGAAGTCTCGGCGTACCACAGTCTCGGAAGAGGAGAGGAGACCACCCGTATTTACGATAAAGTACTCAGAGACGACCCGGAAAACATTCCCGCACTGATGAATACCGCGTACGCGTTCGACCGGCTCGGGGACTATTCCGATGCCATCCGTCTCTACCAGAAGGTCCTCGATATTCAGCCTGACAACACGGTGGCGATGCTCGACCTCGCCTACGAGCGGATGAACCAGGGAGGATATCTCCCCGCGATCCAGATGTATGACAGGGTGCTTGCCATCGACCCGGATAATACGGAGGCCTACATGTATAAGGGGATCGCACTCTACAGGAATGACATGTTCGAAGAAGCGCTCGAGTCATACGACGCACTGATCGCGATCAACCCGAATATCTCCATGGCTTGGGCCAACAGAGGCTTCGCGTTGATCAAACTCGGCGATATCAGCGAGGCGATCAGTTCGTTCGACCGGGCACTCGAACTGGATCCCCGAAACACCGACGCACAATACGGGAAGATCCAGGCAATCCAGGTAAACTGGCCCAACTACCCGGGATAATCCCTTTCTGTAATTTTATTGTTCCTGATAACGGTATAACCGGTCGTATCCCGAGTTACCTGACCCGTACTTGAACATCTCTCCGCCTGCAATTCGTGCACTTTCCTGATCCACACAAACCGCCCGCGAGATCTCCCGAATCAGTCCGGGCACTCCGCTCGGCCGGGTTACCAGGAGTGCTGGTATCCTCTCCGCGGGAGGGGGGCGCCATCCATGCTGACCTCTTTTTTTGAGGTGACGGATCCGATCGGGGTGGCATCGACCCCTTCCACCGGGAGCATGCCTGCCGGGCAGGTAAAAAGGAGCTCGTAATCTCCTCCGCCGAACAACGCACATTCGAGACCCTTGTCCGCAGGGATCCCTGGAATTCGTGGAATACATCGTGAATCGAGGGCGAACCCCACATCCCCGGCGAGGGACAGGTCATAGAGCGAGAGCGCCAGTCCGTCGCTCAGATCCATCATGGAGGTCGCTCCCGCCGTCCCCAGGATCTGCCCCTCCTTTACCCTCGGTCTGGGCTCGAGAAGATACCGATCGAACTCCTGGTAGCCCTCAAGCGCTGCCTGGGCCCTCCCGGGAATTCCGGTAACGCATATGAGGTCGCCAGGCGTGCCCCCCCGCCTCCGCACAATGTGAGTGCGGGAGACTTCGCCGACTCCGGAACTCACGAGCGTGAGCTCGTCATGATGGTCGAGGTCCCCCCCTGCCAGGTCCGTTCCGTACGTATCGCAACAGTCCTTCGCTCCCTTCAGGAGCGGAGCGATCGCGGTGTTTGCATCCAGTCCTACGGCGAGGAGCACAAAACAGGGCCTGGCTCCCATCGCAGCGATATCGCTCAGGGTCACCGCCACCGAGGTCCACCCGATCTGCCACTCCGACATCCTTTCAGGAAAATCGGTTTTTCTATGGAGCATATCGGTCGATGCCACCAGGTAGCGCTCTCCGGCGGGAATCACCGCACAGTCGTCGAGGCAGCACTCCTTTCCTACAATCTCCATGACTTCACGGAGGAGCTCCCGATCATCCAACTTTCTTCATCTCCTTTCCACGTTCGGACCGGTATTCTTTGAATATATGCTCGAGCATCTTCGCCTTCTTCTCGAGTTCATAGGTCTTTCGCCGCTCCTCCCAGTCGGAAAGGGCATCGTCGACCATTTTTTTATTCGCCGAGCCTTGTTTGCCTTTTACCCTGGCATCGACATCCTCCCCGTTAAGAAGGGGGATGTTATACTCATGGAAAGGCTCCATGAACCGGGGGTCGCCGGGAATGCTCTCCTCGTCGCCGACCACCAGGCCCATGATGCCGGTGCCAGCGAGATCGCGGACCACGTTCCGGCTCCAACCGTCGATCCTGGCGATGTATACGAGCTCTCCTTCCCGGAGCCCGAACTCCTCGATCAGGGACTTTAACCCTTCCCTGGTAAACGAGACGAGAATCTTCAACGGGACTGCATTTTCCTGCTGTTGCAGGCTTTCAAACTCCTTCAGCCGGCTCACCCGTTTCCGTAGGTTCCTGTTTACCCGTTCTTCCCGCCTGACCCTTTTTTTCAGGCTGGTGATGATCGCATCGCGCTTGACGATCTCGTTATCCTTCCGGATCTTGTCTTCCCGGTGAGAACGTATCCTCCTCAACCTTCCCTGGAGACGGATGATCTCCCTGTCCTTCTGCTTCGATTCCTCCTGCATCTCCTGTATCAGAGAACGTAACCGCTTCACCGTCCCGTCGAGGATCCGGATCCTTTCGTCACCCGGAGCCTGCACTTCAACATGCGGGGTCACGGTGACCTCCGGGGCTTCCCGCCCTTTGATCTCCCCCAGGGCCTGTTCCACCGACAGGCCCCGCACTATCGCCGCACGGACTTCGTCCAGGTCGTAGCCCGGAGGTACTCTCTTCTGGATACTCTGGAACTTGTTCTTATAACTCCTGTGTGCATCGAGGGCCGCTGAAAGGGCATCCCGTTCGTGGTCGTTTTTATACGGGTGAGGGGCCGCGAGATCGAGCTTGGTTTCCACGCTCATATCCTGGCGCGGAGTATAGGCCACGCCGTTGAACGCTCTTCGTATTTTCTCTACTGAATACGGCATTTCATGAACGTCGGATGCGATGATCAGCGGCTTTCCCACTTTGTACAGTACTTCGGTAACGTCCGACATGGACATCTGGCGGGAGCTGGAGAGGTGAAGCAGGTTCCCTTCGAGGTCCAGGGCCGCGATTGCGGTGGTGGTACCGGGATCGATCCCCACGATGAGGTATTTTGGCCGTCCAGTCAGCGGTTTGAACCTGATCCGGTCCAGTTTTTTCCCGCTGATCCGAACCTGGACGTCCGCCCCGCGGTACATTGCGACCGGCATCTGATCCCTCGGGGCGAATACCTGGAACGAGACCCTGCTGCACCCTCCGAAGGCACGTGTCTCTTTCTTCTCGTACCGATGCCCCGCGGCAACCAGCTCCATCTCAATCTCCCGCGCTTTCTGCTGGACCGCCCCGTGGATCTTCCGCACATACCGGTTCTGGCTCCATCCTCCCTTCCCGGGGGAGCGGTGCCTGCTCACCACGATGTCGCTCGTATTCTCGAACGCGATCACCTCGTATCCCGCTCCGAGAGAGGCGACCCTCGCAATGGTTCGTGCTTCTGCAAAAGGGTCAAAGCGGTTGAAACTGATATTGAACCGGGCGGCAACCTTGCCGAGGCTTTCTTTTCGCTCGCCACCGGTAACCTGGACCAGGCGGACCGAGGGGGGCATTGCCTGGAGAAATGCAAAGAGGTCGTGCTGGTCGACCGATATCTCCTGGAGACTGTCGACCGCCAGGATGTCGGGCTTTTCATTCGATAAAATTCTCTCCAGCCGGAACGAGGAGATCTCGGTCTCGGACAGAATTTCCTGGTCATGCATCCGGACCAGGGCATACATGGGGCGACGGGACCTGGACCTCACCGACCCCCTGATGATATCGATCCCGTATACCTTCATCGCATCACCAGCGCCATTGCGTCCTGCAGGGCATAGGATATCCTGTATTTGCGGTCGAAATACCGGATTATATTGTCCACGTCGCGGGCAAGGATTTCTTCTGCATTGGGATGGGCGGGGTCGATCCACTGGGGCCAGTCGATGAGGTAGACCTGCTCGTCCCCGTCCACCATCACGTTGAACTCACTCAGGTCTGAGTGGATTATCCCCGCCTCGTAGGATTTCCGTACGTTTTCGAGTATCGCATCCAGTACGACCCGGGGTTCGCTGAGCCTGCACCTGTTCAGGGTCGCCCCGGAGATGAGTTCCATCACTACCACGTGACGGTTATGATCGATGGGAAGGGGGACGCTTACCGCGGGCTGCAGGCGCTGGAGCGCCTGGTATTCCCTTTCAGCCGAGTATCCCGAGGCAAAGATCCATGGGCAGTGTCCCTGTTCCGGGAGGTATTCCCGGGTGACCCGGGCAGACTGGAATGAGCGCTGCCCGACGTGGTGAAATTTCAGCGCCACCGGGCCCAGCCCGAGGCCTTCGTATACAAGGGCTTCTTTCCCCTCGCCGATCATGCATCCCAGAGCGCTCACCGTTCCTTTTCGCGTGAGCGAGATCAGGGCGATCGTATCATATCCTGAAAAGATAAGCGTATACCCTTCGTACGGCACGGTATCGTACCGGACCATGCCCCAGTCCATCAGTCGTCCCAGGCGGTAGCTCACTTCCGACTCCGAAAGCCGGACGGTTCTGGTGAGAATATCAAGGGGAACCCACTGGTAACGCTTCATCAGGCGTTCCAGGGCGACCAGTATGCGGATCTCGTATTTATGCAGTTTCCGTATATGATCAGCAGAAATTCCCATGGTTTCTACACATTTTTATCTATCCTGATGATAAAGGTTGATCTGATACCCTATATGCGCTGCACCAAATGCCTCCGGCCTGCCATAATATTCCAGCGTTATTCCGGGCTCCACCTTTGCGAAAGCCATTTTATCCAGGACGTGGAGACCAAAGCGAAAAGAGCCGTAAGGACCCACCGGTGGATTCTGCCGGGAGATCGTGTCGGGGTGGCGATAAGCGGAGGCAAGGACAGCAGTGCACTGCTCTACTTTCTCGAGAAGATCCTGTCGCCCCGGAAGGACGTGGATCTCATCGCTATCACGATAGACGAAGGGATCCGGGGGTACCGTACTCCGGAAGCCCCCCGCGACCTTGCCAGGGGAATGGGGATTGACTGCATTACCGCCTCGTTTGAAGAAGAATACGGGATCCCCCTTGACCGTATTCTTGAGCGGACCGGTGAGGCCCAGTCCTGCTCCTATTGCGGGGTCCTCCGGCGTCACCTGATCAACAAGGTCGCGAGGGAGAACGGGGTGACCAAACTCGCCCTCGGATTTAACCTCGATGACGAAGCACAGAGTATACTGATGAATGTCCTCCGGGGAGATGTTGCCCGGCTCCAGAGAAAGGCAGTCCCTTTTCCCGGAATGGTCCCCCGGATCAAACCGTTTATCCTCGTCCCTGAACGGGAGGTCGCACTCTACTCCTTTCTTAACGTGAAGGGCTTCGAACTGGGCCGCTGCCCGTACTCCCATAACGCCCTCCGGGCAGAAGTTCGCCTGATGCTGAACCAGTATGCCTGGTATCATCCGTCCGCCCGCCATTCGCTGGTAAATCTTGGCGAAGAACTCTCCGGGACGACGTCTCCCGGAAAATCTCCGGAGAGAGGGGTGTGCCGGATATGCGGGGAGCCGTGCGGGACGACATGCAGGAGCTGCGAGATCCTCGGGCAGGTGAGACAATGGTCCTGAACAAGAGAGGATTCCTCTGGCGCCTGGTTCACGGATCGGGGAGGATGAAGATTGCGTTCTTTTTCTCCCTGTTCTTTCTTCAAATCGCTGCGTATACGTTCCTTTTCCACTATGCCTACCCGATCCTCGAGGAAAAGCCCATCACCTGGCCTGCAGCGCTCCTTTTCGTGATGGAGACGGTCACCACGACGGGGTACGGAGAACTCCTCCCATTCCAGAACCAGATCACGGTGGGGATTACCATCCTGATGATGCTCACCGGGATCATCCTGATCTTCATGATCGTGCCTTTGCTCCTTGTTCCTTACCTAAGCAACCTCTTCTATTCGACCCCCCCGAGGAAAACCCCCCACGGCATGTACGGTCACGTGGTGATCATAGGGTTTGGCGAACTGACCAAGTCGCTCATCGACAGTCTCCTCATATCAGAGATGGACATGGTCATCGTCTCTGACTCGCAGGATGTCGCAAGGGAGCTTACCCGGAAGTACGGGAGAAGGGCGTTCGTCGTATGGGGGGATTATTCAAACCCTGCGACCTGGGCAAATTCCTGGGTCCGGACGGCGAGCAATGTCGTGGTGAACGAGGACGAGAAGATCACAGCGAATGTCATCCTCGGGATACGTGAGATAACCCGGGGACGGATCATCGCGGTGGTGGACAAGCTTGCATTCGACCGGTACCTTCATTATGCCGGGGCCGAATACGTGCTCTCGCCGAAGCACGTCACCGGCCAGATCCTGGCCCGCCACGCCGCACTCTCCTCCCATGTGAGCACAATAGTGGAAGAGACCATCACCGACCGCGAACCCCGGGCACCGGGGACCGATCCCGGGAAAACACTGCGACTTGTCAATATCCCTGTTATTCCCGGGTCCAGGGCCGCGGGAAAGAGACTCGGGGACCTCTCCCTCTTTACCAGGTATGAGATCGAGACACTCTTTCTCTCGCAGGGTGGCCGCTATTCGTTCGAGCCCGGGGACGACGATATACTCGACACCTCAACCATGCTCTTTCTCCTCGGATCGGTGCAGCATATCGGAAATATGATGGAGCAGGAGTTCGTTATCGACGAACGGGGAAGTTCGCTCGCGGTTATCGCCGGGTTCGGAGACGTGGGATCCGCCGCATACAGGGAACTTACCGGGCTCGGGATCGACTGCGTGGTCATCGACCAGAAGGAGCACCCGGTCTCCCAGGTGATAGGTAACGCCGAGGATGAGCGGATCCTCCGGGAGGCGCATGTCGAGGAGGCGCAGTTCTGCATCGTAGCTCTTAATGACGATACACTGAACATTTTTACGACCCTCATGGCACGGGACTTAAACCCGGGAATCAGGATCCTGGCCCGTGCCAACGAACCGGTATCGGTGGACAAACTCTACCGTGCGGGTGCGGATTACGTCGCCCTGCTCCCGAGCATCGGAGGGCAGGTGATCGGGGGGGTCGTGCTCTCCGACATCGTGCAGGTCATCCTTAACCTCCCTGACGGGAGGAAAGTGGTCAGGAAACGGGCGATGAAGGTCCTTTCACAGAATATCGAATGGATAGAGAAAAAAGCCGGGGTGAAGGTGATCGGTATCGAGGGGCGGAACCGGTCGCTGGTCAGGCCCGGCCCTGGCGAGGCGCTGCAGGAAGGAGACGAACTGATCGCAATGGGCGATACAGAGGGATTGAGAAAATTTATCCGATTATTATGATGGCTGAAGGTGTGATATGAAAGGCGATCTTGGTTGTGCGATGGGCAGGATAGAACAGATGATCCGCTACACACTCTGGAACAGCGGTGCGGGCGGCATCGTTATCGGGATTTCCGGCGGTATAGATTCTGCGGTTGCTGCGGCGTTCTGCGAGAAAGCGATAGGAGGCGGGAACATTCTCGGATTATCGATGCCAAGCGCCGTCTCGAGGGAGGAGGACCTCCTTGATGCCAGAGCCCTCTGCGAATACCTCGGGATATCACATATGGTAGTGCGGATAGATCCCATGCTGGACGCATACCGGGCGATGCCTGGGTTTATGGAGACCCCGTACCTCACTGGCAACCTGATGGCGAGGAGCAGGATGGCGATCCTCTATTATTATGCGAACCGGGACCGGCGGCTCGTCTGCGGGACCTCGAACCGGAGCGAGTTTCTGCTCGGTTACACCACGAAATACGGGGATAACGCCGGGGATTTCCAGCCGATCCTGCACCTCCTGAAAACAGAGGTCGTCGAAGTGGCACAAGAACTGGGCATTCCCGAGGCCATTATTAAAAAAGCTCCTTCCGCAGGGCTATGGCCGGGGCAGAGCGACGAGGGGGAGATCGGGATGACCTATGCCGAGATCGACACGGCGATCCGTGCGCTGGAAGCGCAGGAATGGCGACCGAAGAACAACCGGGAGGAGAAGGTGCTCGAAATGGTCAAGAAAAGCGAGCATAAACGTTTACCGGCCCCTAGTCTGGTCGGAATCTGCTGAAACGGTCAAGGTAGCGTTCCGGGTTGTTGAGGAGCCCGGGCAGCTCCCCCCCGTGTCCCACCAGTTCGTACAGCGGGGCATTTATTTCCCTGAACTCGTTGCCGAGCAGTGACGGCTCCGCGATGCGGAGCGGCGGCAGGTCCCGGTAGCGGCTGTTCTTTACGAATGATCCGTCGCATTGTTCGTAATACGCCGCCCCCTGGTTCTGTTCGAACTCCTCGTATTCGCTCCTGAATTCCGTCGAGACGAGGTTGCACATGCTAAGTCTGCACGATCCCGGGTTTATCGTGACATGCCCGTACCCCGGTGGGATGATCACCACATCACCTTCATACGCGGGGATCACTACCACGTCGTGCAGGTCCCGATGCTGCAGCAGGTAATGCGCTTCTCCCGAAATAACCTCGTAGATCTCGGGGTACCCTACACCTGCGGCATTTTTTGGATGATAATGCCCTTTGGTCTTGACGAACTCGCCGCATATCTGGCGTGGGGGGATGATGGTCAGGTCGAACCGCACATTGTGGCTCTGTAACCAGAGTTTATCTCTCTCAGACCGGGCCAGGTCCCGGTACATAAAATAGAGGGGGGTATCCGTTGCGCAGGCAGGTGACTGCAGCACCCGGTGCATATCGGTGCCTGTGCGGATGTCAGGCTCGGGAAGGGTCCATCCCCACAAAACCATCAGTTCTTCTTTCGTTTTTGGTACACATAATACCCGACCCCTCCCACTATCCCGAGTATGATGATGATTCCTATTATCATCGGCAGGGGGGATCCGGCCGGGGCAACCTTCACCTGGACTTTCATGGTATCCGAGATCTGGCTGTTGTCCAAAGCATCCCTGTACCGGATCTCAGAATCAAGCCCGTAATCTTTGGCAACAGCCGCCTGGTCCACGCTCACTTCGTAGCGGGCGATAGCAGTGTCCCCTGGTGCAAGGTCACCGAGGAACGCGGTATCGTCGTTGCTCGTGAACGGATCGATCGCGCTAATCCGCGCCTGGGCATTGTACGCCGTAGTATCTCCGGTATTCCTGTATTCCACCTCGATTACCTTTTTGACTCCCGGGGTGAGCTCGCCTGGTGTCGAGATCACTTCGAACGAAACCTTCCCGCCCACAGGAACCCCCACGGTCACGGGATCGGAGGTCACCGTGTCCCCCTCGTGGTCCTGGTACACTGCGAGAAGGTCCACGGGGTACGTCTGGGCGGTTGCATCGCGGGATACCGAGACCTTGAATGTGCAGTCCACCGTCTCACCAGGGCTGAGGGTGCCGATGTACACGCTGCTGTCTGTAGGGATGAGGGGACTGTTCCCATTGCGGGCGATCTTTATGATGGTCGACTCGCCGGTCTCCAGACCGGTATTTTTCACTTTAACGTGCAGATATCCCTCGTTTCCCACATTCAGGTGTTCCGGGTCCGCGGAGACGACTTCCAGTATCACCCTTGGTTCTATGGAGACGGGGAGGTCGATAGTCTCCTCGACATCCTTATAGATATACTGGATGCTGTCCTGACCGATCTGTTCAGCGGAGCTAAGGTACGTGTATTTGACCGTCAGGGGGAGCACGTATCTTCCCGCAGCGGCATCCGAGGAGAACTTCACTGCAAAGGATGCCGATGCGCTCTTCCCTCCAGGGATGTCTCCCACGTTCTGGGGATCGGATTTGATGACGATAGGGGCATCCCCGGGCGAGAGTGCGACACTTACCAGTTTTGCGGTATTCGGAAGGTCATCGCGATCGACGATCCCGGACTGGACAAATTTTATATCGATAAGCCCCTTGTTTTCGATTTTTACATTGAGGGTGGTGTCCTGGCCCGGGGAGAACTGGTTGGAACCTGAGAGTGCTGCGGAGATATCGGGACCCCCGGACATGTACTTGGTCCCAGCCATAACCGGGGATACTATTAAGCCCATTATAACGGCTATTAACGCAAGATATCGCAGATCCATGGTCGATCACTTGTTGTTATTGTAATAACAACATTTATTATTCTACTATATATATAGGTAATTGATGACTGAGTTGTCACCCCAGCAACTGACGATTGCGGAATCTCTCAAATCTCTCGGTTTAACCAAATATGAGGCACTGGTGTACATTGCACTGCTCCGGGTCACCGGTGCGACCGCGACAGAGATCCACGAGATATCCGGGGTGCCACGCGCATCGGTCTACCCGGTCCTGGACAGGCTTCTTCAAAAGAACCTTGTTGCAGTCTCCCATACAACCCCCAAACGTTTCACCTCGATCCCCCCCGATGAAGGGATCGACAGCCTGCTTAAGACCGTGGAATCCGACGCCAGGCAGGCGAAAAAGATCCTCAACAAAATGTACCGGGAGCGCTCCTCGCCCGATCGTGGAAACCAGGAGCTGATCTGGAGCATCTACGGGAACGAGAATATCAGAGTCCGGTTGATCGATATGATCTCCGGAGCGGAAGATTCGGTGAAGATCATCTTCTTTCACGGGTTTTTAAAGCAGGAAATAACCGAGATACTCTCCGAACTGGCAGCCCGCATCTCGGTGGAGATTATTACCGATCAATGGGACGGCCAGGTTCCCAAAGGGATGAATGTGCATATCAAGCAGGGGCCAAAAGATCACGAACAGATAACGCCCCGGTCATTTGCCGGAGGCGTCTTCCTGGTCGACGCGAAAAAGTCCATGGTACTGATGGGCTCAAATGAAGAGGGGTTTACCGCGCTATACTCTGAATCGATCGGATTTTTACGGTTTTTTTCAATATACTGGAATTTTTTCTCCGCATGGGCCGGCACGGAGGCTCAGTAATCCAGTATCTCGATCATGGTATCCGCTTCCATCAGTCCCTTGATGGCGTGGGTGACGACATTAACCCCGTCTTCTCGGATCGCGGCTATCGGGTTGGTACCTCCGACCGCGACTATCCCCATGTACTGAGGGTCGACCGCAACGCCTAATGTGGGTGTGTTCGGGAGGCCCACGTCCAGTATCCCCGAAAAACTGCTCCCTGCAAGGTCGTCCATCACTTCCCCGATGAGGGCCTCCGCCTCCATATGGCACTGCCGGATGTTTGCCAGGATGTTTCCGCTGCCCTTCCGCATCACGCTGGTGATGGAGGTGATCTCCTGAGATATGAGGACCTGGAGCGGGTCGATGGTCGTATGCTCGTACAGGATGATATGGGTAAACCTGCGGGGGATTCTTCGCTCGATCTCGACGACTCCGCCGCCGATCGGGTTGAGCGGAACACCTTTTTTTAAGAGGATCCCATCCAGGGTCGAACTGCACATGGTGATTATCGCGGTCTGTCCCTGCGGAACCACGAGATCCCCGATCTTTTTTCCGGCTTCGATGAAACGGACAAGTCCGCTGACACAGATCCCCGATTTATACGCGTCCTTAAAAATTGAGATCGATGTCTCCAGATCCTTGTCGTCAACCAGGGAAAGATTGTAGACCACTTTTCCGGTCCCTTCCCGCGGGTCGAAGGTCACCTGCATCGCATAGTCTTCAATCGTGTTATTCACAAACTTCAGGGGGAGACTCATCAATAATTCTTCATTCATTGCAATAGAAAAATTGTTCTATAAGGCTGGAGGAAATGTACGTTGATGGACCAGAATTTGCGGGAACGGGCAAGGGTTGCGATGAGAGGGATAATCTCTGCAGCAGGTTACGAGGTTTCGGAGGTTGATCCTCCACTTGATCTTTCGGCAATAAAAGGTAATGAATGCCTTATCGTGATGATCAACGACGATACCGACGAGATCAGGGAGTTCGATTCCACCAGGTATACGGTAAAGAACGACGAGCAGGAGCTATCCTGCAGAAAACTCCTGCTCTCCTACGATGAATCTGTCAGGGCGGATAACAGCGTCGTCTGGGGGCAGAAGGAGTTCATGAGGTACGCGGGAGAAGCGACCCTCGCACGGGTAATGGACAAGGAACTTGTCCTGTCCTTTTCCGCGGAACCGGCCAGGGCGGAACCTACGCCCAGGGCCGAAGCACCGGCACCTGCCGGTTCGGGAATCTCCCTGCTCCACCTTCCGGTCAAGATCAACCGGCAGTCAGCCGAGAAGATCGCCAATACCCAGGGGAATGCGACCCTCCGGTTCATGCCTCACTGGTACTACCATTTCGTGAGTTCCGGTGAACAGGTATACAAGGAAAAACGAATCCCCTTCGATTCCGAAGGCAGCGGGGCCATGAATGCGATCAACGGCAGCTGCATGGGATGGGACCTGGCCTCCGCGATCGAGGACGAGGTCCCTGCGGAAGCGGATATCGTAAAACCCCATATCACCAAAGAAGATGCATCGGAGCGGATCTTTAACGAGCTCGTGGAAAAACTGACCCAGCACGTGCGTCTCAGGCAGGTGAAAGGAGACGCGATATTTTACGAAGAGAAGGTGATCAAACCCGAGAAGAAGAACATCGCCATCGAGATCAGCCAGGTGTACGTGCCGGTCTGGCAGATAAGGGGCAAGAAGATCGTGGAGATCAATGCGTTCAACGGGGAGATACTCACCGAACCGATGGATGAAGGCGTGGAAATTCTGTAACTCCGGCCATGATCACCGTTGTCGGCGGGGGGCCCGCAGGGCGCAATGCGGCCGTATACATGGCACACGCGGGTGAGGAAGTAAGGCTGATCGAGTCCGGGGGGAAAAGCGGCATCGGGGGTCAGTGCCTCCATTACGGCTGTATGCTGGTCTGCGGTCTGAACGACGTGGCCAGGGTCAGGGCCCAGTCCGCCGTACTCCGGCGGAGAGGAATACTCGGGTCCCTCCCTGATATCGATTTTGAGGCGCTGGTCGCAGGCCTTTCGGAAGTGCAGGGAAAAATTGCGGAATTTCTCGACAAGGAAACCCGGGATGCCGGGATAGAGATTATTTACGGGAAAGAGGCCCATGTACAGGGGAAAACGGTCCTTGTCGATGACGACCCGCACACCCCTGATCACCTGCTGATCGCAACCGGCTCGTGTCCATTGATACCGGATGTTCCCGGCATCGGGCTTCCGGGGGTCTATACTTCGCATACCTTTTCGGAGATTCCCTCCCTTCCGCGCAGGATAACCGTGGTGGGGGGAGGGATAATGGCGGCCGAATTTGCATTCATCTTTCAATCCCTGGGGAGCACCGTGGACCTGGTGTCAAGGAGCGGGTTCCTTAAAAATTTGGATCCCCGGCTCCGTGAGGCTGCGATCAGGGACCTCTCCGGGATCACCCTTCATGAACACGCCCGTCTCGTCGGGATCGGAGGTGAAGAGGCTGCAGGTTCGGTACGGTTCGTACACGAAGGAGAGCCGGAAGAAGTGAATTGCGATGCGGTCTTTCTCGCCGCGGGACTTGCCCCCCGGTCGGAACATATATCAGGGATCGAAAAAGGGGCCCTTGGAGAGATCCTGGTAAACGGGAGAATGGAGACCAGCGTCTCCGGGGTATACGCTGCGGGGGACGTGACCGGCTGCCCGTGCCTGACCCCGGTCGCCCGGCGGGAAGGAATGGTTGCGGCCGATAATATTCTCGGGAGACCCTGCGAGATGAACTATACCTTGATCCCACAATCGATGAACCTTATGTACGAGTACGCGTTCGCCCGGAACGCGAAGACGGAAGGAGTATCGCTCTGGGTTCCCGGCCCGGCCGGACCGGGTACCTTCTGGAGCGTTCCGGAAGGCCGCACAGGCATGGCAAAACTCACCGCCGACCCGGATTCCGGAGAGATCGAAGAGATATGTGTTGCCGCACCCGCCGGGGGAATCATCGCGGCTTATTCCACGTTCCTGGTCAGTATGGGAGTAAACGTCCACGATTTCCAGAAATTCCTGGAAGTCCACCCGGAAGCCGACGGGCTCTCTTCCCTGATCAAGTATGCATCCCTCCGGTTCGGTCGGGAGAACCTCACCTGATGGGGGGGCAGGATCTCTCCCTGCATCACCCGGTATTTTCCCACGAGTGGACCGTATCGATCAAATCCTGGGGTTTTTCAAGGATCACTTCAACTTCTCCGAGGTATACCCTTCCGGTGTTGCCGTCGATTGTGATTACCTCGCCTTCCCGCAGTTCCTGCCCACCGATGGTACATCGGTGGCGGGGAAGATCGATCTCCAGCGTCGTGCAGTTCACCACGCAGATCTTTCCGAGCTGCCGGGCTACCACTGCCGCATGGGAGGTTCTTGCGCCACGGGAGGTAAGGAGTCCCCTGGCGAAGTGGATCCCCGGCAGGTCGTCCGGTGACGCAGTCTCGCTCACGAGGATCACGTCCTTTCCTTCCTCCGCGTCGCGAGCCGCCCGCTCACTGCTGAGGGCAATCATTCCCGAAGCCACTCCGCTTGATGCCGGAACCCCGATTGCCACCGGATAATCGCGGGAACTGATCTTCTGGACCGAGATCCGGTCGATGTCTACATCCCGCAACATCCACAGCGCATCGGACGAGGTAAGTATACCCTCCATCACCATGTTTACCGCGATGGCAAGTGCCGCATACGGCGACCGTTTCCCTATTCTTGTCTGGAGGATGAAGAGATCGCCGTCCTGAACGGTGAACTCAATATCCTGCATATCGTGGAAATGCAGTTCGAGCATCCGTCCGAAACCTGAGAGTTGATCGTATACGCCGGGCATTGCCGCCCTGAATTCATCCTGGGTTGTCGCGGCCTGGTCACCCGAGACCACGTCCTCTCCCTGGGCCCCGAACTTGAAGTCTATCACCAGCTCGTTATCGCCCTTCCACGGGTTCCGCGTGAAGGCCACCCCGGCACCGGACTGCGATCCAAGGTTGCCGTAGACCATCGCCTGGACGGTCACCGCGGTTCCTCGCGCACCCTCCACCAGGTTCATCTTCCGAAACGCACGCGCACGCGGTCCCTCCCAGGAGCGCAATACCCCGAGCGCGGACAGTTCGAGCTGAACCATCACGTCCTGCGGAAAATTTACTCCTGCAGTAGAAAACTCCTTCTCATACTCGTCGCACAGCTGCTTCAGGCTGTGTGCATCCAGTTCGACTTCGTCCCGGATGTCTTCCGCGGCCATCGCTTCCAAAAGCCGGGCATGGAACCATCCTCCATCCAGTCCGTATATGGCCTGCCCGAAATTCTGGAGTGCGCGCCGGTAGGTGTCCCAGGCGAAACGAGGGTTCCCTGTCAGAAATATCAGGCCCCGGACCGTTTCCCTGGATAAGCCCACATTCAGGAGCGTCTCCATCACCCCGGGCATCGAGGCCGCGGCCCCGGACCTGACCGAGACCAGGAGGGGGTTTCTCGCCCCCCCGAATTTACGCAATGTAGCCCGTTCAAGGAACGATATCCCTTCCCTGAGCAGCTCCCGGAGATCATCAGGCGCCTTTCCGCCCCCCGCAAAATATTCCTCGCACAATACGACCGAAAGTGCGAAACCAGGAGGGACGGGTATCCCAAGGCGTACCAGCTCCGCCAGCCCTGCGGCCTTGTTTCCGAAATATTCGGCGGTTATCTCCTCATCCACGGTGCCGGGGCCAAACCTGATCATCCTTTTCCCGAGATTTTCCATCATCCCCTCCTGCTCATCTGCTCGAGCATGGCGTCGCGGAGCAGGAACGCAGCCTTCATCATCGAGTTGGTGGACTCCTCGACAGTTCGTGCGATCTCGGAAAAAAGCCAGAGTTCTTTGTAATCTGTGGTCTCCATCAGGATGGACTTCTGGGCTTTCCTGAGTTCTTCGTCGCATTCCCTCTCGAGCCCCACCACACGGTCTATCGCGAGGAGGAAATCCTGCAGTTCCTCCCGGCTGTAGGACCGGTGCAAATACCTGGAGGCCATGAGAGCCCGGAGATATTCCTGACAACTCCTGACCGCGATCTCAGCCATCGTCACCAGCTCCTCGCTCACTCCCCTGGAGGACGATATCCCGGGGACCAGGGTGATGAAATAACAGGCCTCCTCGAGATAATCGAGGGCGTCGTCGGAGGTATGCATCAGCTCCTCGAAGAACCCGCCCTCCTCGATCCTCCGCGAGATCTTCCTGACCTCGTTCACCAGTGCATCGGCCCGGCTTTCCCAGATCTTTGCCCTCTTTGCATTCCGTGTGACGAACTCCCCGTTCATCCTCCGCCGGATATGGAGGAGGGAGTCCCTTGCCACCATCGCGACCTCGATAGTGTAGGTGGCGTGATCCTCGCATATCGTGATGAGGTCCTCGTGTGCGGAACGGAAATACCTGAGCAGTTCGGTCCGGATCTCGTCCTGGATCAGCTGGTGGGACTGGCCGGCAACGAGCCCCGATGCCGCGGTCTTCATCACCCACTGGAAGTATTCCACGGTCTTTTCCCGGCCCAGTATCTGGTAGAGGGGTTCCCCGTACCTGATGGGCACTCCCGCGGCGAACTGGAGGGCTTCGTAGATAAGCTGCTCTCCTCCTACCAGAAGGAACGCCATGTGCCCGTAATTGTGGTCCGCCGCCCACTTCAACACGGCAACGCTATCCCTGTTCGGAAGGAAATTCCGCATCTTTTTGCGGGCCCGGTTCCAGTCGATCAGGAACACAAGCCTCGAACCGAGGAATTCAGCGAAGCCAAGGAGATCTTCCCTATCGCGGGCGTGATATCTCCCGACCGAGAGGTGATACATCTTCTTCTCGAAGTCTTCGGCACCTTTCCTCGAGAGCGTATCCTCCCATCTTATCGTACCGGGCGGGAAAAGGCTGTGGAAAAACTGGACGCGAGGCATGTGGATATCGGTGTAGATAACCGACACTTCCTCATCGGTCACGTTGATCACCAGGACATGCGCATCGGTCATCCCGATGTCATTCTGGATCACTATCTTTCGGCCCGTTCGTGTCGCGGTGGTCCCCAACCCGGGATGCCCGAATTTCAATGGGGCGTTCCGGTTCACTCCGGCCATGAATGCCCTTATGATGTCATGATCGCCGGGCTGGAGAAGATAAGTTATCGCACCGTCTACGGTCTCACCTGAAAGCTGGCTCTGCAGCCGGTTCAGGGCCTGATGGAGGTCGATAACCAGCAGGTGCACGCTGTCGTTCTCTTCCGGGTCTCCCGATGTTATGTCGAGAATGACACTCTTACGCACCAGGTCGTCCGGCGCCGTGCCGATACGCTCCATGAGCCCCAGGGCACGCTCTTCATACCGTTCCGTCGCCTCCGTAGCCGCCATCTTCAAGGGCAGGATCATCTCATCAAGACACTGCTTGATCTCAGAAAAGATCCCTGCCACCCGGGGGATCCTTATCGTATCGGGGGAAACCATGCTGCTCCCGTGTACCACGGTGTCCAGCTGGCTGTCGGTGATCCCTGCGGTCTCCCGCTCGATGCGCAGATTTGAATATTCGCGGTACGGTTCCAGACCTTTTGCGAGGGCGGCCTGAAGAAGTGTAAAATAGTATTTTATCCTGTCGTTCGCTGCCAGGGCATTATTAACCAGGACCGGAAGAACCAGCTCGTTCTCCCCCAGTTCCCGGATTATTGACTCCTTTGTGGTCAATGCGACTCCACTATGCGCGGGGTTGGCACCCGAATGTAGAAAAACCCTTCGCCGATATATGGTTTTTCGACAGAGAGGACCGAGTCTATAGAGAAAACTCCCGGGTTCCGGCGGGGGAATGTTCACCCTACGGGTGAAGCGGGACCAGATTCATGGATCCCGGGACAGCGGGAATATGGATATCCCAGTGCTCCCCGGGTATCGCCCGGAGGATCAAATCCTCCTTATTGATCCTTCAATTTCGGAGGCCGATTAAAGATTCCATTTCAGGATATGCGTGGAATTCGACCGGACCGGATTTCTTAAAAGGTTGCCCTGACTCGGGAAGGGCGGAGTCCGGGCAGGTCCCATATCTTCATCTTTTTCCGCTCTGATGTACTTTCACCATGCAATCTCCCGGGAAGCCTGACGGGGATGCCGGGGATCGTTTTTCTTCCAGCCTCCGGAGCATCGAAGAGGACGTCGGCCCCCTTTCCCCCGTGCAGAAGATTCTCATAACCACGGACGGGTCCGTTACCCGCCTGCTGGAGGCGTTCACCGGCTCGGGGATCGGGATCGTCACCCTTCACCAGCAGACCGTCGAATCCTCCCCGCCGGAGTCCGCAGTGCTGGACGTAAACCCCGGAGAAGCGGTGAACCACCGGATCGTCGAGATCAGGCGCACGGATACGGGCGCCGTGCTGCTCCACGCGACCTCGTTCACCCCGCTTTCCAGGCTGGAGCCCGAATGGCGCCAGGACCTGGTGAGGGCGGACGTCCCGATAGGTAAAATCCTTGCCGGGCACAAGATCGAGGCCAGAAGAGAGCTCCTGGACGTAGGACTGGAACCCGCCGGAGTGAAAATGGCCGGGATATTCGGGATCGACCCCGGCGATCTCCTCCTCAAACGGGAATACCGGATAATCCACCGGGGACTCCCGCTCATTGATATTCACGAGAAATTTCCTCTGCAGTCCTTCTCCAGGGGGGCTGGTGTGGTCATTCGCGCTCCTTCTCGTCTCCATTTCGGGCTCATCGATCTCCACGGGGGACTGTCGAGAGTTGACGGAGGGATCGGCCTCGCCCTCTCGCACCCCGCTACCATCCTTTCGGCCCGTCTGGCACCGGAATTGCACGTTGAGGGGGGGACCCCGGAAATGAACCGGAGGGCCGCCGAGGCGGCCTTGTCAATTCTTGCCCGGCAGGGAATATCTGGCGGTGCGTTCCTTACCCTGCATGCATCACCCCCTGAACACGTGGGCCTGGGAGCGGGTACCGCCCTCGGTCTCTCGGCAGCCCGGGCCGTCTGCGAACTCTACCGGATCGAACTCCCGGTCAGGGATTTGGCGAGGGCCGTTGGGCGGGGGGGGACCTCCGGGGTCGGTACCGGCGCGTTCGAATTCGGGGGGTTTCTCCTCGACGGCGGCCATAGTTTTGGAAAGTCTGCAGATAAGGAATCTTTTCTCCCTTCGGCGGCATCCAAAGGGCTTTCCCCACCGCCGCTTATCGCGCGGCACGCCTTCCCTGAAGAATGGAAGATACTCCTGGTCATTCCGCACGGTCTCCTCCGGGTCTACGGCGAAGAGGAACGAGACCTGTTTGCCAGGGCGTGTCCAGTACCGGAGGGCGAAGTAGGTGAGACCTGCCGCGAAGTAATCATGAGGGTCCTTCCCGGACTGGTGGACCATGACCTCGACCTGTTTTCAGCCGGTGTCAACCGGATCCAGCACCTTGGGTTCAAGGAGGTTGAACGCTCCCACCAACCTCCGTTACTCGGGGACCTCCTGCGTTCGCTGCGGTCAGCAGGTGCCGCGTGCACGGGGATGAGCTCGTTCGGCCCCACGGTCTTCTGTATCACGGATTCCTCCCCGGAGGCGCTGGAACGTGCCGCCCGGGAGACGCTCCAGGGAATGCCTGCATCGTTCATCCATACCTCGGCAGCCAACAAAGGTGCACTGATCAGAACATTATAGACAGGACCCGGGATAGGACCCCGGTGGGATCGCCCGGGCTCCGGGCGAACTTTTCCCTTTTTCCAACATCCCCCAACATAAATGAACATTAATGTATATATATGTGCAAAGCACATCCTAATGTATGAACCATGAGGCACACCTCATTCATGACCCCAGACATACCGTGCCAGGGTCCTGTTCTGCCGTCTCCCCCGGGGTGATGCCGGTGGAATGGCGAAATGCGGCATAGACGATGCCGCTTTAGTGCTTAATCTCGGGTACGATGAGTTTTATACCCTGGTCAGGAACAGGGACATGCCCGTTTTTGTCCCGCTCTGCCTCGAATGCCCCCTGCCAGGGATCACCCCCCCCGCGGTCTACTCGGGATTGAACCCGCAAACCGGGTTCCTTCTCGAATCGATGGAGGGGCCCTCGCGAAATGCGAGGTATTCATTCCTCGGAGTAAGACCCGACCTCGAGTTGCGCCTGGGGAGAACGACCTGGTGTGAGGGGGATGAAACGCTCATCTCGTTCTTTTCAGGACTTGCCGGAGAGAACCCCATCGCACGACTACAGGATCTGCTCGCACGGTACACCGTGGCGGGTCCCCGGTTCCCCCGTTATTCCGGGGGGCTGGTCGGGTACTGCACCTACGACCTGGTGAAAGACCTCGAGCCCCGGGTGGATATCTCGGGAAAGAGAAATCCTGAAGATAATTACGCCCGTTTCATGTTATCCAGGGATAATCTGGTATTCGACCACGAAGCCGGCATCCTGAGGATCGTGTGCAATGCGCTGGTAATGCCCTCCACACATCCTGAAGATGAATATTACCGCTGCAGAGCCCGGATTTTCGATCTCCTGGAAAAAATCGGAACTATCGGGGACCGGAACGACGGCCCCGCCGGCCATTACACTCCCTCCGCAAAGAGCGGCCCCCGCCGTTCAAATATGTCACGCCGCGAATTCGAGGACGCGGTAATGGTCGTAAAGGAGCATATCAGGGCAGGGGATATATTCCAGGCGGTGATCTCACGCAGGATCGATTGCGCTCTCGAAGGCGACAGTTTTGCACTCTACGAAGCGCTCCGGAGGATAAATCCCAGCCCCTACATGTACTACCTCGACTTCGGTGACACTAAGGTGATCGGATCCTCGCCGGAAATGCTCGTCCGGGTCGAAGGCCGGAGGGTCACCACCGTCCCGATCGCAGGGACCCGGCTCCGGGGCAGAACCCGCGAAGAGGATGCTCTGCTGGAACAAAATCTCCTTTCCGACGAGAAAGAACGTGCAGAACATACCATGCTGGTAGACCTGGCAAGAAACGACCTTGGACGGGTATGTTCCTTCGGGACTGTCGGGGTGACGGAGTTTATGAGCGTGGAGAAATTTTCCCACGTCCAGCACCTGGTGTCTGTCGTGGAGGGGGAGCTCTCCCCGGTACTTCACCCCGCTGCCGCCCTGATCTCATGTTTCCCCGCGGGCACGGTAAGCGGGGCGCCAAAGATCCGTGCCATGCAGATCATCGATTCGCTGGAGCCCGATCCCCGGGGGATCTATGCAGGAGCCGTGGGATACTTCGGGCTTGACGGGAACATGGAGTTCGCAATCACTATCAGGACGATCGTGGTGAAGGACAGGGTTGCGTCCTTCCAGGTCGGTGCGGGTATTGTCGCCGATTCCGACCCTGCGAGGGAGTGGGAAGAGACCGAGCACAAAGCAGGTGCGATGCTCCGGGCCCTGGAGTCCGCAGGGGGTTCTCCCTCATGAAAGTCCTCATCGTCGACTGTTTCGACAGCTTCACCTATAACCTCGTGCAGCAGGTAGGCAGGCTCGGTGCCACCCCCGTGGTAATGACCTGCGACGCATCTTTTCGCGAGATTGCGGGAAGCGCATTCGATCGGATAATCCTCTCACCCGGGCCGGGTAAACCGGAGGATTCCGGGTTATGCCTCGAGGTCCTCCACTCGATGAGCAGGTCCGTACCCACCCTGGGGGTCTGCCTGGGGCACCAGGCCATCTGCTATACCTTCGGAGGCGAGGTAGTACGCGCAGCCCACCTGGTCCATGGCAAGGTATCCACTATCGTTCACGACGGGCAGGACCTCTTTTCCGGGGTGTGCAACCCGTTCACCGCCACCCGCTATCATTCTCTGATAGCGGAGCGGGAGAGCCTTCCCTCAGAACTTGAAGTATGCGCCACGAGCAGGGATGACGGATACGTGATGGGAGTCCGGCATCGGCGCTTTCCCATACGCGGGGTTCAGTTCCACCCGGAAAGCATCCTAACGCAGGAAGGAGACCGGATCCTCTCCAATTTCCTTGCCTCCACGGCGGTGTGCGCATGATCCGTGGAGCGCTGGCGCGGGTGACGGAGGGAACTGACCTGCTTCCCTCAGAGGCCGACCGGGTGATGCGGGACATCATTGAAGGAGCGGCGACCCCCGCCCAGGTGGGAGCGCTCCTCGCAGGTCTACGGGTTAAAAAAGAATCATTCGGCGAGATCCTCTCGTTTGCAGGGGTGCTCAGGGAACTTTCGGTACCGCTCATGGTCGCAGACCCCAACCGTATCGTCGACACGTGCGGGACAGGGGGGGACGGTGCGGGAACATTCAACATCAGCACCGCCTCGGCCATTGTTGCCGCGGGGGCAGGCATTCCGGTGGTCAAACACGGAAACCGGGGGGTAAGCAGCAGGTGCGGGTCATCGGATGTAATGGCCGCCCTGGGAGTCACCGTGAATATCACCCCGGAAAAGGCCTCACAAGTACTGGAAAAAGCAGGGATGGTATTCCTGTTCGCTCCCCTTTATCATCCCTCGCTCGCGAGGGTATCAGGGATCCGCGGGGAACTTGGTATAAAGACCGTATTTAACCTGCTCGGGCCTCTTGCCAACCCCGCCGGGGCCAAAAACCAGGTCCTCGGGGTATTCGACCCTGCATTGACGAACACGCTGGCCCGGGTCCTCCGGTGTCTGGGGGTCGGCCGAGCAATGGTGGTGCACGGCAACGGAATGGACGAGATCACCACCACCGGCCCGACAATGGTCGCAGAACTTGCCGGGGGGGAGATACGGGAGTATTCGATCAGCCCGGACGATTTCGGGATTCCGTGTGCGGAGCCGGGGCAACTCCGGGGTGGCACTGCCACCGAGAATGCCGCGATCATACGCGGTATTCTCGCCGGGGACCGCGGACCTGCGAGGGACGTCGTTCTCATGAACGCAGGGGCCGCCATATACCTCGGCGGGGGGGCTGCAAGTCTCGGGGAAGGGATTCATGCGGCTGCACATTCAATAGATACTCACAATGCGATGCGGGTCCTCGAGACCCTGGTCATTGAGACCGGGGGTGCCTCATGATCCTCGATGATATCCTCTCCCGGACCGCCGAACGGGTCGAGTCAATCCCCCGGGCGAGGGGGGAGTACAGCAGGGGAACGTGCAGGAGCCTTGAGGCTTCGATACGTGACGTGAAATATTCTCCCTCGCCGAGGCACGCGATAATCGCCGAGTTGAAGTTCTCCTCGCCCAGCAGAGGCTCCATCCGCCCGTACTCCGATCCCCGGGGGCTGGCGCTCGAGTTCGTGCAGAACGGATGCATCGCCCTGTCGGTCCATACCGAACCTCATTATTTCCATGGATCTCCGGAGGACCTGCACGCGGTCAGGGAGGCGGTGGCGGTGCCGGTACTTCGGAAAGACTTCATTATCGACGACCGGCAGCTCGAGGAGAGCCTCGATATGGGCGCGGACGCGGTGCTGCTCATATCGGGGGTATTGAAAGAAAAGCTGCCCTCCTTTGTCGAACGATGTGCAGAACTCGGGATCGAACCCCTTGTTGAAGTCCGGGACAGGAAAGATACCGAGATTGCCCTTCAATCCGGGGCCCGGATCATCGGTATCAACAACCGTGACCTTACCACGCTGCAGGTGAGTCTGCGCCCGACCATCAGGCTGGGAGAGATGATCAGGAGATCCGGACGACTGGTGGTCTCGGAGAGCGGAATTCTCTGGCCCTATGACGTCAGGTTGCTGAAGGACTACTGCGATGCCTACCTTATCGGGACATCGCTGATGCGTTCGCCGAGTCCGGCCAAGGCCCTGGAGGGATTCGTATTCGGGTAAAGATCTGCGGGATAACCAGGGAGGAGGATATACTCCTTGCCGTAGAAGCGGGTGCATCGGCAGTCGGCATCGTGATGTGCAGCGATTCTCCGCGTTCGGTACACTCCGAACAGGCCGGGATCCTGCTCGATAACGCGGGTCCGCTGACCGTGACGGTCATAGTTACCCATACACGGGATATGGAGGATATCGACAGTATCATCGGACTCAACCCCTGCGCTCTCCAGATCTCCCACCCCTTCCCGGATCTCAGGGGCAGAGGGGTGAAGATTATCCGGTCGATACGCCCCGGCGAACGAATCCCGGATGACTGTGATGCATTGGTAGTGGATGCGAGCCAGGGAAAAGGACTGCCCTACGACCCGGTCTATGCACGGAAGGTGGTGGAACGCTCGACAGTTCCGGTAATCCTTGCCGGCGGGCTTACTCCTGCCAACGTCGCCGGGGCCATCCGGGAGGTGCGTCCCTATGCGGTCGACGTTGCGACCGGGGTCGAGTCACGCCCGGGTATAAAAGACCCGGAAAAGGTGCGGGCTTTCATGCGTGCATGTTTCGGGGGAACACTATGAAAAAAGGACGTTTCGGAGATTATGGAGGGCAATATGTGCCCGAGACCCTGATGAGCGCACTGGAAGAGCTTGATGATGCATATGCCCGGTTCGTAAAAGATCAGGATTACCAGCAGATTTTATCCCGGTACCTGACCGAGTATGCGGGGAGACCTACCAGGCTCACGTTCTGCGAAAACCTTTCCCGGCAGCTCGGCTGTAATATCTACCTCAAGCGGGAGGATCTCCTCCACGGGGGTGCGCACAAGATCAACAACACCCTCGGGCAGGCGCTCCTTGCCCGGTTCATGGGAAAAAAACGGCTTATTGCGGAGACCGGTGCAGGGCAGCACGGGGTGGCCACCGCCATCGCGGGTGCGGCACTCGGGCTGCCGGTCGAGGTTTATATGGGAGCGACGGACGTTGCCCGGCAGAAGTTGAATGTATTCCGTATGCAACTGCTCGGTGCGAAGGTCATCCCGGTTGAGACCGGGAGCAGGACCCTCAAGGATGCCATAAACGAGGCGCTCCGAGACTGGGTGGCCAACGTGCAGGAGACCCACTACCTGATAGGTTCGGTGGTAGGGCCGCACCCATTCCCGCAGATGGTCCGGGATTTCCAGTCCGTTATCGGGGAGGAGGCCCGGGCCCAGATGCTCGAGCAGCAGGGCTGTCTTCCCGATGCGGTGATTGCCTGTGTCGGGGGGGGTTCCAATGCCATAGGAATCTTCCATCCGTTCCTGAAGGACCGCGTGGATCTTCACGGTGTCGAGGCGGGGGGAAAAGGGCTCGACGGCAATGAACACGGGGCTTCGCTCTGTGCAGGACGCAGGGGGGTCCTCCACGGGGCCCTCTCCTATCTCCTCATGGACGGGGACGGCCAGATACTCCCCACCCACAGCGTCTCGGCCGGGCTGGATTATCCCGGAGTGGGGCCTGAACACAGTATGCTCAAGGATAGCGGGAGGGTATGCTACCATGCCGTCACGGACGATCAGGCCCTTGACGCATTCTTCCTCCTCTCCCGCACGGAAGGGATCATCCCCGCCCTGGAATCCTCCCACGCCGTAGCCTATGCGGTCGAACTCGCAGCGCAGTGCTCCCGGGACGACACTCTCATCATCAACCTTTCCGGGCGGGGTGACAAGGACGTGGGTGAGGTTGCCCGGTTGCGGGGGGTGGCATAAATGAGCAGGATCGAACGGACTTTTTCCACCGCGGGGCGACCGGTATTCATCGGCTACCTGGTGGCGGGAGACCCGGATTACGAACAATCCCTGGAAGCGGCCAGGACGATGCTCGATGCCGGGGTGGATATCCTGGAGATCGGGATGCCGTTCACCGATCCCCTGGCTGACGGCCCTACGATTCAGCAGGCCCACCAGAGGGCGCTGGAACACGGTATGACCCAGGAAAATGTCTTCCGGATGGCGGCAACGCTCCGAAGGGAATACCAGTCACCCATAGTCCTTCTGGTCTATGCAAACCACCTCTACGCCAGGGGAATACCGGACTTCTATCGGAGCGCCGCGTCAGCAGGTGTCGACGGGATCCTGGTGGTGGATCTCCCCCTTGAAGAATCGGAAGAGGCCCAGCGGGCGGCAGAGGAACAAGGAATAGACCACATCTTTCTGGTTGCCCCCACAACGAAGGGACCCCGGTTGAATGCCACCATGGAACGGGCGTCGGGGTTCATTTATCTCATCTCGGTGCTGGGGATCACCGGGGCCAGGAATGAACTCTCCCCGCAGGTCCTCGACCTGGTGAGGAGGACCGCCCGTGCTAGCCGGATACCCGTCGCCGTCGGGTTCGGGATATCGAAACCTGAGCATATTGCCCCCCTCTTCGCTGCAGGGGCCGGGGCGATCATCGTCGGTTCTGCAATTGTCGATATCATCGGGCGTGATGCAGGGCGCAACCTCCCCGGTTTCATTACCGCGATGCGGAACGCCTGCGACGCATGTGCCCCGAAAGAATAGTTCCCCGTGGCGTGCCCAAATCACCCCCGTTTTCAATTTTATGGTCCGGGATTCGAAGAGGGCCCGTAGTGTTCGAAAATCTCCGTAAAAAAAGTGAAGGTACTGCGACACCGTCTACATCGTGAATACGAGAGTGTTTCCGGAGGGGTCCCTGATCGAGAGGGTCTGGGGGTTCGGCACCGCATAACTCGTCGCACTATTCATTATCCCGAGATACATGGACTCAGTGCTGCTGGTTGACTCACAATACATCAGCGTGCTGATCAGGGGACCGATCCGGATATCTTTTCCGAATTCGTTCGTCCCCCCGGAGAGGGTGTATGCCCCGTTATAGTTATTACAACCGCCGTTTCCGTACAAATTGCTCTGATTGTCAAATGTCGCGGTGATCGGGACGTTGAATGCAGTGATAGGATCGCCCGAACCCTGGACATACATCTGCTGGAGTGTCCAAGTCCCGAGGAGTGCGGGATCGATAACAGGAGCAGCGGCGGTGGTGGGAACGGGGGTAAAGGTCTCTGTCGGGGTAGGTGTCGCCGTGGGAGTAACCGGCGGGGTCGGTGTAGTGCATCCTGCCACGAGCAATGCGAGGAGCACACAAGTGCTGACACAAAGTATGAATAATTTCATACTTCCGGAATGTCGCTCCTGGTTTTTATTATTATGGGTTCACCGGACGTTCCGGATCCGTAAAGGACACGAAGGACCGATTCGTTTCGCGGACTAATTGCCGTAAAATCAGGATTGCCCCGAAAAATCCTTTAAAGGTCGATTCGAAAGAAATGCTGCGGACGGGATCCGAACCCGCGACCTCCAGATGTCTCAGATTATGGACGCATCGGTTTGCTCAAAAACCCTATGAGTCTGGCGCCCTAACCAGCTAGGCCACCGCAGCACACAAAATGCATAATAAAAACGTCTTTTCAACTATTAAATGTTCTCATATTCGTTCCTCCCGAGCCATGTCACTTTCAAATGAAGTCAATTCCAGATTTCCTGGCTCATTAATTCCGGAATTACACAACAAAATATCCGGGTTGCAAAAAAGGGAGCGGGTTTTACTGTTTTTTCTGCTGGCTCGCCAGATAGGCGGTGACCGCCGCGGTGACCGCTGCGGTCTGTTTTCCGCCCCGGAGCGATGCGGCGAGGGTATGGATCCTCGTCTCCTCCTCGCGGACATATCTCGCCAGAGTCTTTGCGATGTGTTCCTCCTGAAGGAAATGGGTGTGGGTGTTCCCATCCACGAAATGCTGGTTGTGCATGATCGCGTGATGGAGCGGGATAGTGGTCTTGACCCCGATGATCACGTACTCGTAGATCGCACGCCTCATCCGCTCGATAGCCTCCTGTCGGTTCATCCCCCATGCACACAACTTGGCGATCATCGAGTCGTAATTCGGCGGGATCGTATATCCCATGTGGATACCTGAATCGACCCTCATTCCCGGGCCGCCCGGAGACCGGTAGCGGAGGATCTTCCCCGGGTCGGCAGTGAAATTGTTGAGGGGGTCCTCGGCATTGATCCGGCACTCGATCGCGTGCCCCCGTATGCTCACATCGTCCTGCTCAAGAGGCAGGGGCTCCCCGGCCGCGATGGAAAGCTGTCGCTTCACGATATCGAGACCGGTGATCAGTTCGGTCACCGTATGCTCCACCTGCAGCCGGGTGTTCATCTCCATGAAATAATAATCCCCGGCCGCGTAGAGGAACTCGACGGTGCCCGCATTGGTATAATCCGATGCCCTGGCCACGGCAATCGCGGACTCCGCCATCTTCTCCCGGAGTTCCGGGGTCATAATGGGGCAGGGAGCCTCTTCTACAAGTTTCTGGTGCCTTCTCTGGATAGAGCACTCCCTGTCGTACAGGTGGATGCAGTTGCCGTGTTCATCCGAGAGGATCTGGAACTCAATATGCCTCGGTTTGACCAGGTATTTCTCCACAAAGACCGTGGCGTCGCCGAATGCTGATTCCGCGATCCTCATCCCTGCAGTTATCGCGTCTTCCAGGGCCTTCTCGTCGTGAGCGATCTGCATGCCGATCCCGCCGCCTCCGGCACTCGCTTTCACGATAACCGGGTACCCGATCTCTGCGGCGATGGATTTGGCCGATTCGGGGTCCTTGACCCCACCCTCGGTCCCGGGGAGGACCGGCACTCCGGCGTCCTTCATGGTCTTCTTGCTCTCGATCTTGGAGCCCATGGACCTGATCGTCTTCCAGGAAGGCCCGATGAAAGTAATACCTTCATCCTGGCAGAGTTTTGCGAATTTATAGTTCTCTGCGAGGAACCCATAGCCGGGATGGACCGCTTCGCTGCCCGATTTGCGGGCGATATCCACGATCCTTTCCATGTTGAGGTAGCTCTTCGAGGGGGGGGCTTCCCCGGCGGGAAACGCCTCGTCGGCATACTTCACATGGAGCGCATCCTTGTCCGCGGTGGAGTAGATCCCCACGGTCTCGATATTTAACTCCCGGCACGCCCTCATGACGCGGATGGCGATCTCTCCCCGGTTGGCGACAAGTACTTTCTCGAAGTATTTCATTCCACCACCATGAGCACGTCGCCATTCTGGACCACGTCACCCACGTCGACAAATATTTCGCTCACTTTCCCGTCGACAGGGCTGTGAATGGGGTTTTCCATTTTCATGGCTTCCAGGACGAGCAGGACGTCTCCTTTTTTGACCTCCTCCCCTCTCCGCACCGCAACCTCGAGGACCATCCCCTGCATGTTGGACTTGACCCCGCCTTTGATCTCCCCGCGGGGGATCTTCTCTCCCGCAGGAACCGCGACTGCCGTGGCGCTTCCCTCAATGGAGATAATCCTGACATTGAAGATCTCCCCGTCCACCTCGACTTCCATGGACCGGGGGATTTCGACGGGGGCACTGGATGGTTTCTGCGGGACAGGGATCTCTTCCACTTTCCGCTCGCCGCGGAGGAATGACGGCGCTATCGCCGGGTAAAGGATGTAGGTAAGGACATCTTCCTCTTTCCTGACCAGCCCGTCGGCAACGGCCTGTGTCTTCATCTTCTCGTAGACGGGTTCGAGCAGGTCTGCGGGCCGGACGGTGATGACCGGTTCGTCACCGATTATGAGTTTTTTTATCTTCTCCGAGATTGGTGCCGGCGACCTCCCGTAGAGTCCCCGTACGTAGTCCTTGACCTCCTTGGTCACGTTGCGGTACCGCTCTCCGCCAAGGAGGACGTTCATCACGGCCTGGGTCCCCACGATTTGGGAGGTGGGTGTGACGAGGGGGGGATATCCCAAATCCTCCCTTACACGTGGGATCTCCTGGTATACCTCCGGCATCCGTTCCAGTGCGTCCTGCTCCTGGAGCTGTGAAACCAGGTTCGAGATCATCCCACCGGGGAGCTGGTAGATCAGAACGTCGCTGTCAACCCGTTCTGAAATGGGATTGAGCAGCCCCTGGTACTTTTCCCGGAGCGAACGGCAGGTGTTCCGCACATCTCTCAGTGCGAGGAGATCGATCCCGGTATCACGAGGGGTTCCCTTGAGCGCCGCCACCACGCTCTCAGTCGGCGGCTGGGAAGTTCCCAGGGCGAACGGCGACATCGCGGTGTCCAGGATATCCACGCCCGCTTCCACCGCCGCCTGGTAACTCATCGGCGCGATTCCGCTGGTAGAATGGCTGTGAAGGTCCACTTTTATGTCGATAGCGTCCTTGATCCCCCTGATCAGGTCCCGTGCGGCATCGGGCATGATGAGCCCCGCCATATCTTTGATACAGATGGAATCGCAGTCGAGGGCATAGAGCTCCTCTGCCATCTGGATGAACTTTTCAGTGGAATGGACCGGGCTTGTGGTATACGAGATAGTGCCCTGGAGGTGTGCCCCCATCTTCTTCACCATCTTCATCGACTCGGTCATGTTCCGGATATCGTTTAAGGCGTCGAATACCCGGAAGATGTCCACCCCGTTCTTGTAGGCCTGTTCCACGAATTTGTCTACGACATCGTCGGGATAATGACGGTACCCTACGAGGTTCTGGCCGCGAAGGAGCATCTGGATAGGGGTCCTTGTAAGTTCCTGCTTGAGCAGCTGGAGGCGCTCCCAGGGGTCTTCGGCGAGATACCGGATGCTCGAATCAAAGGTTGCCCCACCCCACGCCTCAACGGAAAAGAAGCCTATGCTGTCGATCTGTTTTGCAAGGACGATCATATCGTCAGTCTTCAGCCGTGTGGCGATCAAAGACTGATGCGCATCCCGCAGGGTAGTATCTGTGATCAGTACTTTATGGTTCGCAACACTCATGTAACTCCTCCTGGCTGAAAACGAACGCTCTGCATAATAGCGTTCAAGTCTCTAAAACCTTCACTGTAAAAGTATAAAAATCTCACGAATAGGAATGAAAGCCACCAAAAGGACAAGAATTGCCCCGATTCCGCCTACGAGGTCACTGGTATTTTTCGGGAATTCCGGGCACCATGATCCACCCCGGCGATACCCCCTGACCACCAGCAGGTCCGCCTGATCTTCCGCCCTGGAGAGGTGGGTGATAATCAGAACGGATGCCGCGGGAAGGAGCCCCCGGATGCCTGTACCCATGCCTTTGAGGGTGAGGGCGACTCTTATCCTTTCGATGTCGTCCCTGATCGCATTGATGGACTGGAGCGTGGCCTCGGCGACCAGTCCCAGTTCGAATCCCCTGGTAGTTCCCCCGGCCCAGACCGCGAGATCCATGAACTCCCCGGGAGTCTGGTGAGCGAAGGCCCAGAATGCGATGAGGAGGATCACCGACATGCGGATGAAATACGAGACCCCGTTGCCCCCTGATAACTCCACGAGGAGCGAGACCAGGCCTGCAGCCCCGATGAAGACCAGGGCGTAGCGGGAAGATCTCACGGTCGAAGGCCCCCCCGCAACGAGCCACCAGACCATTGCGGCAATGGCCCCCGGGATGCTGATGAATGTCGCGAACGAAAGAAGGAGGGTGGAACCGACCCTGATCCTTACATCCTGCATGCGGCCTCCAGAAGATCCTTCCCCGTCAGATTACGTGGGATCACGCCTTTTTCACGAAGTGTGCGAAGAATCGGGGGCGCCCCTTTCCATTGCAGGAACGCTTCCGGAAACGTGCCCAGATCTTCCAGTGATCCATCACGAATTTCCCATACGCGGTCGACGCGGGGGAAGATCGTCTGTTCGTGGGTGAAGATGATCACGATCTTCGCCTTCAGCAACCCTATCTCACTCGCGATCCTCGTTTTTTCCCGGCAGTCCAGACCGCTGAAAGGTTCGTCGAGTACCAGGAGATCCCAGTCCCCCGCAAAGACGCAGGCGAGATGCACCCGTTTCAGTTCTCCCCTCGCCAGGCTGAACGGGTCTCTCGAGCCCTGTCCGGAGAACCCCGTTTTTTCCAGGATAGCATCAGGTTCGATACCCCATCCCGCGATCTCCTCCTTCAGCGTTGTTCCGGTGACATGATACTCGGGGAACTGCTGGGAGAGCGTGAACTTCGTCACGCCCTCCCGGACTATCTTCCCTCTCTCCGGCGATCTCAATCCCGTTGCAGCGAGGGCAAGCGTCGTTTTTCCCGACCCCACCGGGCCCGATACGAGGTGGACCCCCTCGGGAAAGGATCCGGATGCCCGGACCGCGAAGAGGTCCCTTGAGAACCCGGTGTCCTCAAAGACAACCCGCATCGCGAACCCTCCAGGAAAATGGATAGAAACAGGTTTTTTCCAGGGACCTGAACACGTCAGCGGGGGGTCCGGCGCACGCTACTTTTCCTTCCCCGAGGACCACCACGGTATCGCACCACGCGGCAAGTTCCATGTTCTGGGTGCACTGTACGATGTACCGGGCTCCGGATGCACCGAGCAGAACTTCCGCCGCATCGATTGAAGGGGCATCGAGATGGGAGTCATATTCGTCAAGCACCACTACTGGCGGCGAGGTGACCAGTGCGGCAGAGAGCGCCACCATCGCCTTTTCCCCTCCCGAAAGTGTCCTGATATTCCGGTCGAGCAGATGAGAGATCCCTGCCTTCGATGCAATGTTCGTGACCATCCCGTCCGTTTCTTCACAGGAGATATGCCTGAACCTGCAGGATGACGCGATCTCGTCACGCACGCGGGAAAAAATGAAATTGCGATCCGGGTATTCGTCCACCCATCCGACCCGCATCTCTCCGGGTTCGCCCGGTCTGTCGATGGCCCCTTCTTCCGGTGACACCAGCCCCGCGAGCAACCGGAGGAGCGAGGTCTTCCCCGAACCGTTTCTCCCGATGATCGCCGTCCTTCCGGGGGGGATTTCGAGACGGGGTATGCACAGGGTGTTGAACCGGAGACCGGACAACAGGATCATGTACCCGCACCCCCGTTACCCCCGGGCAGGTGCGGCCACCTTCTCCTCTCCAGCCGATCGGCTATCAGGTACGCCGCGTAGGCTTTCAGGATATCCCCGGGGATGAATGGGATTACCCCGATCACGAGGGCCTCGTACAAAGGGAGCCCTGCTGAAAAGGCGAGCCACACGGTGCCGAATGCGTATATTGAGGCGCTTCCCCCGATCAGTCCCGCGATCCGTATGCTCTTCCGCTCCTGTTCGTACGCAAGCCCGACGATCAACGCCGCGGGGACGAACCCCACCATATACCCCCCGGTCGGCCCCAGCAGGATGCCGAGTCCCGCGGTACCATTATGGAATACCGGGAGGTTCAAAGCCCCCAGAAGCAGATACAGTGAAGCAGGGATAACTGCGTATCGACGCATCACCGCCCCGGCAAGAAGGACGAAGAGGGTCTGGAACGTGAGGGGCACCGGAAAAAAAGGTACGGAGATCCAGGCCCCGACGGCGATAAGACCGGTAAATGCTGCGGTCCTGGTAATAAGAAGTGCGCGATCACGGGTGTCCTGCATCGTCAACCTGAAATTATTTTCTGGTTGACGATATCAGGTTATCGCTGAACGCAGTCCCCGGCGATAACCCGTTCGATCTTACCGTTGTCCTTCCGGATCAGCAATGCACCGAATTCATCGATATCGATAGCTTCTCCCTCGAAGGTGCTTCGCATGGTTTTTATCTCGACCCTGTGGTCCAGGGTACAGGAAAGGCTCTTCCATTCCCTGATAATGGCCTCGTACTCCCCGGATTCGAGCAACAGGTACCGGCTCTCGAATTCACGCAGGATCCGGGCCAGGAACGTTGCCCGGTCGACATCGTGGCCCAGTTCCGCACTAATGGAGGTGACCGAGTTCGGGACGCTCGAGAGCTGATGGGGGGCCACATTGACGTCCACCCCGATAGAGAGCAGGCAGTAGTGTATGGTATCAGCCTCGGCCGAGAGTTCAAGAAGGAGCCCGGCCACCTTCGAGTCACCGATATAGATGTCGTTCGGCCACTTGATCAGCGCCCCCAGGTCGAATTCTTTCCGTATCGCCCGGGCCACCGCCACCGAAGAGGCCATAGTCACCATGAAAACGTGGTCTACCGGGATCTTCGGGGTTAGGACGATGGTGATCCAGATCCCTCCTACCGGCGAGACCCAGGCCCTGCCCAGCCTCCCTACCCCCCCGGTCTGTTCTTCGGCGATGATGACCATCCCGTGAAGTTTGTTGACATCCCCCTCGTTCGCGAGCTGTTTCCCCTTCCAGATGGTTGAGGGAGTATTTTCCAGGTAGCGCATCTTCTTCCCGATGAAGGTGGTCCGGAGTTTTTTATGCACCTCGTAGGGAAGCAGCCGGTTGCTGCTTTTCTTCAGCTGGTATCCTTCCTTGTGGGATGCCGAGACCTCGTACCCCATGTTGTTCAGCTCCTTGATGTGCTTCCACACCGCTGATCGGGATATTCCCAGCCTGCTGCTGATCTGTTCCCCGGACACAGGCCCTTCACTGTTCTCCAGAATCTCCAGCACCCGGAATGCCGCTTCGTACATTATCTCCCTACCTCTTTGCTCCGATCTGTTCCGTGGGAAGAGGACAGGGGTCCTTTCCGCATACCTGCTTTAAAATTGCGGACTGATGTTCCATGAGCGTGGCGAGATCGAAGATCCCGGTGATGTCCACCACGCCTATCGCACCGATGGCCTCGCCACCCTCTTCCCGGATCGGGCTCACCACCACCGGGACACCCCGGTATTCCCCGGTTACCGGAGTCTGCTTGATCAGGACGTTGCGATGCAGCACTTCTTCCAGGACGGGGCCGGTGTAATTCCTGTCCACTACCTTCCCGTCTTCGATCCGGATCCCGGGCCTCTCTTTCGACCGTGCAGTGACCGGGAGACGGTTCAGAAGCTCGTGAAGCGCCATCCCCACCGGTTCCATATCTTCCGCGCGTGAACTGGACGAGATGACATAGCTGCGCATGGGTTAACCTCATCAATCCGTCGGTTTCCAGTTAAAATAATGTTTCCCCTTCGGCGCTGCAGAAATATGAGAGGAAGCGTCTCGAGGGATATTCATGAATGCAGGTGACGAGAACCGATCCCTCTCCAACCCTGCGGGAGATCGCTACGGGGAGGCCGCCCGAGTGTGCCACCACCTCGCCTTCGTGTTCGGGGAAAAAACCATCGCATTCGATGGATTCTGAATCGAAATCGGCGATGATGCCTGCACATGGATGAGCGGGTTCGACCTCGACGGCCCGTGCCTGGTACTGGTGCCGGTAGACCACGCGGAACGGGAGCCAGTCGTAGGGTTCATTCTTGTCCTCGGCCGCCCCGAACACCAACAGGTTTCCCCCGTTCTCCACGAATCTCCTGATCCTCCCCGAAGATGCCCGCAGGGCGGGAAGCAGTCGTGAATACGAGGGATTGCCAAATCCCGTGGGAATGACCAGGGTAACATACCTTCCCCTGAAGAATGGCGCTGCAAGCATGTGCGGGGTCACGTGCTCGCAGGAAACCCCGCAGTCCTCGATATACCGGTGGAACATCAGGTTCGTGTCCCACACCAGTCCGGATCGCTGTATCACCCTTTTATCACTCCCATGGGCTCGAGCCGTGCGATAAGTCTTGAAATTCCCACATCGTGCACGACTCTCACCACTTCTGCACTCGGTTTATAGACCTCGGGGGCCTCGTCGACGATTGCACCCACACTGGGTGCCCTGACAATGATTCCTTCGTTCTCCAGAGCTTCTTTGACTTCCTGACCACTTAATGCCTTTTTTGCCTTTGAACGGCTCATCACCCGCCCCGCCCCGTGGCAGGTGCTCCCGAAGGTCCGTTCCATGGCGTGCAGGGTCCCGTTCAGCAGGTACGAGGGAGTTCCCATACTCCCGGGGATGATCACCGGCTGGCCGATATCTGAGAATTCGGGGGGGATGTCATGGCTCCCGGGCCCGAAAGCCCTGGTAGCTCCTTTCCGGTGGACACAGACCTTTCTCCGCATGCCGTCAACCTCGTGCTCCTCGAACTTGGCGACGTTATGCGCCACATCGTAGATCAGGGGCATCTCGTCCTCCGCGATCCCGTAGAGCGATGTGAGTACACCTCTTGTCATGTGCATGATCACCTGGCGGTTTGCCCAGGCATAGTTTGCCGCGGCCGCCATTGCCCCGAAATATGCCCTTCCCTCCGGAGAGTCCAGCGGAGCACACGCGAGCTGCCGGTCGGGAAGGGTTATCTTATACCGCTTGGTAGCACCTTCCAGCACTTTCAGGTGGTCAGTACAGACCTGGTGACCGAGACCCCGGGAACCGCAGTGAATCATGATACAGACCTGTCCCACGGAGAGTCCCATCCGGGCTGCCGCCGGAGGGTTGTAGATTTCCCGCACCTCCTGCACCTCCAGGAAATGGTTCCCGGAACCCAGGGTCCCGCTCTGGGGCATTCCCCGCTGTCGTGCCTTTGCGGAGACCGCAGAAGGATCTGCGGATTTCATCTGCCCCTGCTCCTCGCAACGGACGATATCCTTCGCGGTCCCGTACCCCTGGTCGACCGCCCATGCACTCCCTTTCAGGAGCATGGCTTCGAGTTCTTTCGTCGAAAGCCTGAGCGTGCTTTTTGCGCCCACGCCAGTCGGGACCGCCTTGAAAAGACGTTCGATCAGCGCTCTCCGGTTGGTGATCTCCCCGGCACGAAGAGGGGTAGACAGGAGGCGGACCCCGCAATTGATGTCAAAACCCACGCCTCCCGGGGAGATGACCCCTTCTTCCAGGTCGAATGCCGCGACACCTCCGATGGGAAAACCGTAGCCCCAGTGAATGTCCGGCATCGCCAGTGAATTTTTCACTATCCCCGGCATCGTGGCGACGTTCGCGAGCTGATGGATCGCTCCTTCCTCCAGCGTCTCCATCAGTGCATCCGAGAGGAAGAACCTCCCGGGAACCCTCATAGCCGGGACAAAACCACGGGGGACCTCCCACTCACACGGCCCTATCCTCTTTATTCCTTCCAGCATACCCCATCACACATCAAGAATGACATCAAGTATATATGTATCATCCTCTTTCCCGATCTTCATTCCGGAATAGGAGATTCCTTTGACCTCGCTTCCCCCCCTGTGCCTGGAGGGGTCAAACGGCTCCCCCAGGAGGATTCCGGAAACGGAATCCTTCCCGATCGTCAGTCGGGCCGAGGAAAAGACCACCTCTTCGACATCTGAAAGGAACAGCGCCTCCGAAAGGAGATCGTGGACCAGGCCCTCAAGGTCTGCAGAGTGTACCTCCACGCTGACAGCGCGGGTTCCGGGCTCCACGCTCCCGTACATGGTCGCCATCAGGGCCCGGACGGCCTCGGAGAAAAGTTCCTCAAGGGTCCCTGCCTCGACCCTTAGTTTCACGTCTGCCGTATGCTCCAGTTCAACGTAACTCATCGCGGTAGAGATCAATTCTCCGGATCATCAAAAAAAAGTGGGATCATGCTCATGTCGATGACATTGAGGTACCGGGCCTGGTGAATTGAGATAAAAATGGTATGGATCCCAGCCTTAACCTGCAAGTCAGTCGATTTCGGAGGTTTCATACTCACGGGCAGGAGCAACGGCCCCCCGCAGGATGTGGAGATCCTGAAATCACACCCTCTTTTGTCGATGTACTCGATCACTTCCTTCGCGATATGGATATTTTCCGGATGAAACGTATCGTTGGGATGAGCATACATGATGCTCATATACTACGAAGGCAGGGCTGAAAAAAATTATGCTGGCCCCGGAGCGGGCACCGGTCAGGGGTTTATGCAGCCTTTACGATCCTTACCACTATCTCCTTGTACTGTTCCTTCAGCTGGTAGATACTGCAGGTCCCCTCGCGGTTCTTGACGACATGCAGTATACCGATTCTCGAGGCGATTATGCCCACCATCGCGGCCACCGAATGATAGCTGATATTGAACTGCTCATTAAGGGCCGAAAAGATCTGGGCTATCGTGAGGGATTTGATCCGAAGAAACAGGTTGAGCATTGCACGGCGGATGCCGGTTCTGTCACGGGAGAGATAGCTGTTTAACCTGGATTCTATGAGGTGAGTGATCTCGGCAGGAGATCTCATAATTGGTACTCACTCTCCTCATTTATATAAGGTTTTTCTTTTTTTTCGTGGTTGCGGACCCCGCTGGGTAAAAGGGAGGCTTCCAGACCGGAGCGAAGCGCTCTCCGGGCAGAATATCTTTTTGATCTACTATCCGACGGCAATTTAGGGACTATTATGCCTCCGATATCCGAAGCATTTTACCCTCGAGCTTTCAAACATATATGATATGGGATTTATCAGCTACGATGTAAATCGATATTCCCCCAAACAGATGGTAATCATCCCGCTGATTCTTCTCATACTTGCGCTCGCCTCGCTGGGATATATGATGGCGACGACAGGTATGCCGGTGAAACCAGGGCTTGATTTCTCCGGGGGGACAGCGGTAACCCTCTTCACAACCGATACGGATACCCAGATGGAAGAGGTGTTTGCCGGTTATCCCCTGATCAGCATAACGGGCGGTATCAATAATGGAAAATACCTGAAGTTCGGCCCGATGAGTGACGACCAACTGCAATCGCTCGCCACGGTCATCAACGATCACTATCCCGATGCCAAGATCGACCAGATCGGGGCGACATTCGGGCAGACACTTCAGCAACAGTCAATCCTTGCCCTGATATTCTCGTTTGTCGGGATGTCAATCGTGGTGTTCATCGCGTTCCGCACGTTCGTGCCTGCAGCGGCGGTTGTGCTCTCGGCGTTCGCTGACATCGTCATGACCGCAGCGGCGATGAACCTTGTAGGAATTGAGCTTTCCCTCGCCACGACCGCAGCCCTGCTGATGCTCATCGGGTATTCGGTGGATAGTGATATCCTTCTTACCATGCGGACCCTGAAGAGGCAGGGAAAACTTGAGGATAAGCTCTCGGGGGCGTTCCGCACCGGTATCATCATGACCACCACCACGCTCGCGGCGGTCGCGGCAATGTGGGTCGTGGCATTTTTTGGCCAGATCATCGTCATATGGGAGATCGCAACGGTCCTGATTATCGGGCTCATCATCGATATGATAAACACGTGGCTGACGAATGCGGGGATTATCAAGTGGTACCTGCTCCGGAGGGGAGAGCGATGAGCAGGAAGAAGGAGAAGAAGGACACGAAATCCGAGGCTCCCGGGCAGGCGGCAGCAGCAAAACCCCAGGCAGAGCAGGTCCAGCCTCCCGCTGCAGCCCCGAAAAAAGCAGCCTCCGCCGGTGCATCTCCTTCGGGTAAAAAAGGAATAGACTGGATTGGAATTATCAAAAACTGGCAGGTCGCCCTGGTTATTATCCTCGTAGCTGCCTCCATAGTCGCGATAAACCCCCATTTCGAAGACGGCCAGTTCACTACCAACCTCCAGTTCGGGCTTGATCTCCAGACGGGGACCTGGCTCCAGATGGAATTCCAGTCCGAAGTTGTGGGATTCGAGACCGATCTTACGACTTCGCAGTTCCTTACGAACCTCCAGAAGAACCTCGATGCGGAGATTTATCTGATCGATGATAACCGGCTGGAGATACGACAACTCATACCGGAAGATCAATTGCGTCAGATCTTCTCGGATTCCGGCGGAACGCTCACCAGTTACGAGGTGGGAGTATCCCGGGAGACCGCGGAGCAGGTCAAGACGATCCTGGAGAACAAGCTGAACAGCCTGGGCACCAAAAATGCCAACGTCAACCCCCTGATCGGGCTTGACGGTGTCGCGCATTACATCAGGGTGGAGCTCGCCGGGACAAGTCTCTCCGAAGCCAAGGAGATCGTCGGGAAGCAGGGTAAATTCGAGATCAGAATCCACACTACCGGCAACCAGACCGAACACGTGCTCTACGGGGACACCATTACAAGCGTAGGTATCCCGAGCCAGGAACCACCGGGCAGCGGATCCTGGGGTGTATCATTCACCCTGAGCGACCAGGGAGCCGACCAGTTCAGACAGGCCGCCATCAAGTACGGTGCGGTGACGGATCCCGATTCGCACCGGCTCGACATGCTCCTTGACGACGCGGTGGTGTACTCGGCACCCCTCTCCCAGGATCTCGCCGCAAAAATCCAGACCGAACCCATCCGCCAGCTTTTTGCGTCCACTGGATCGGGCGATGAAGGGCTGCAGTCCGCCAAGAACCTGGAGATCCATCTCAGGGCGGGAGCGTTGCCGGTCGATGTAGTGGTCGCAGGTGCAGGATATACTCCGGCGAACTTCTCGGACTATTACAAGTTCATGGTGGTCCTTGCCGGCCTCCTGGCGCTGGTTGCGGTGGGAGTGGTGATTTACTACCGATACCGTGAGCCCACGATCGTCCTTCCCATGATCGCCACGAACATCGCGGAGATCATCATTCTTCTTGGTATTGCAACATTTATACAGCAACTGGACCTTGCCGCCATCGCCGGGCTGATCGCCGTACTTGGTACGGGGATCGACCAGCTCGTGGTGATCACCGACGAGATCCTGCACGAGGGACGCGTACCTTCACCGACCCTTTACCAGAAAAGGCTTACCCGGGCACTCGGTATCATCATGGTCTCCGCGGCCACGGTCGTGATCGCGATGCTCCCCCTTGCCCTGCTGGACCTTTCCAGCCTCCGGGGATTCGCCATCATCACCATCCTCGGTGTGGTGATCGGGGTCCTTATCACCCGGCCGGCATACGGGAAGATAATCATGGGAATCCTTTCCAAATAACAATACAAAAACCTTTATCTGCTTTTTTTATCCATTACTCAACAGGTAATCGATATGAGCAAGCCTGTTCTGCTGGACTTTTTTGCTGAGTGGTGCGGCCCGTGTAAGCGCCAGGGGCCCATTCTCGAGGAATTGAAGGGTAAAATGGGAGACACGATAGAGATCAGGAAGATCGACGTCGACCAGAATATGGAACTGGCGAATAAATACGGGATCCGGGTGGTCCCCACGCTTATCATCGAGAAGGACGGAAAAGTGGTCAGGACACTTGAGGGGGTCACGGGTGCCGAATCACTGGCCTCCATGCTCAAGCCGCTGGTGGAATGAGTGAAGGTCGGTATTGTCGGCGGTACCGGGGATATCGGGGAGGGGATTGCGATGCGCCTCTCCCAGCACCACGAAGTGATCATCGGGTCCCGCGAAGCGGAAAAAGCCGTAACCAGCAGCGAAGAGTGTTACCGGACCCTGACCGATATGGGGCTGTCGTGCACGATCAGCGGAGTCTCCAACCAGGAGGCGGTCGACCGGGGCGAGGTGATCATCCTCGCTCTCCCTTTCAAACACGTCGAATCCACCCTCTCGTCTTTGCACGGCCTGGAGCACAAGATCGTGGTCTCGCCGGTCAACCCGATGGAGAAACGGGATTATTTTGTCTATACTCCTCCTCCGGAGGGATCCGCGGCGCTTTACATCAAAAAGAAGCTTCCTGCCGGGACCAGGTTGTGTACGGCATTCAACACGGTGGCCGCCAATAAATGGAAAGCCCTGACGGAAGATCTTGAGTTCGCAATCCCCGTATGCGGGGACAATCCGGCAGCGAAGGAGACGGTGATGACCCTGGTAAATTGTATACCTCATATCCGGGCATATGACGCCGGGCCCCTCGCAGCCTCCTGCATGGTGGAGTGCCTCACCCCCCTGCTCCTCAACATCGCCAGGTTCAACAGGTTGCGGGACGTAGGCATCCAGTTCAGGTGAACCCGGTATTCCCGGGCCTGGTGACGGAGAAATGCACGAGAGTGAGTTTGCGCGGATCGGGGCGAGACTCCGGAGCGAAGGCCTTGTAAACGCGAATTTCGGGAACATAAGCGTCCGGGATGTTAGCGGGTTTTTCATCACCAGCGCCGGGGCATACCTGGATTGCCCGGGAAAGGTGGTGCAGGTGCCGTTCGAGGGGCCGGTGCCGGCGGACGCTTCGAGCGAGTACCGGGCGCACCGGGAGGTTTACCGTGCCACCCGGCACTCCGCGTTAGTGCATGCCCATCCACCTCACGCGGTCGCGGCCTCGCTGGTTACAGACGAGGTAGTCCCGCGGGACAGCGAAGGGGTGATGTTCTGCCCTGTGATCTCGGTAGTCGAAGGAAAACCCGGTTCGGACGAGATCGGCAGGAACGTTGCGGAAGCGCTCCGGCTTGCGAATATAGTGCTCGTGAAAGGCCACGGTACATTTGCCGCAGGGAGGGGTCTCGATGAAGCGTACATCCTCACCTCTCTTGTCGAGCACAGCTGCAGGGTGCTATGGCAGCTGGGTGCGTTTCACCAGCCTCGCCCTGAAAGTTCCCCGCCCCCGGGAGATTGATATTCTCGCCCCGACGATACTTAGGGAGGAGCACACGAGCAATATGGGATATCTGGATGAGAAGATCTCGAGGCTTACACCTGACCAGCAGAAGGAGGTAGAAGATTACATCGACTTTCTCCTGGAGCGCGGGAGGCAGCACTCCGGCCTGCCGTCAAGACCTCCCGCACCGGATATTATCATTGCCCGGGAGACCGGGCATCACGAAGAGATCGTACCCTTAACAGATGTTTTTACGACACAGGAGAAGACCCTGATCCCCGAGTCACAGATCCGGAGAGAGAGCGGTAAGAAATCCGACCTCCTCGACTGGGTGGATTAAAAGGTATTATTCCTAACTCATCCGGGAAGCTCCACCCTTATTTCCCGCCGGGGGGCATTCATCCTTCAAATTTTTTTTGCTCATCAGAAGGGCTCCGCTTTTTCCATCCGAGGGGCCCTGCCCCTTCGAACCCCGTTACCCATCCGGGGGCTTCGCTCCTCGACCCCCAATCGTGACTGGCTTCACACCGAAAAAAGCACACATTCGGATGAAGTGAAAACCATGAAAACCATGAAAATCATGAGAAACGATGGACTCGACGGGATTCGAACCCCTTTTCCCATCCGGGGGCTTCGCCCCTCGACCCCCAATCGTGACTGGCTTCACACCGAAAAAAGCACACATTCGGATGAAGTGAAAACCGTGAAAACCATGAAAATCATGAGAAACGATGGACTCGACGGGATTCGAACCCGTGGCCTTCACGTTGCAAACGTGACGATCTACCCCTGATCTACGAGCCCTCTCCTATCTAATTTTTTCCGTGACGATATATCTCTTGCTGAATGGATCGGTGTTATGCAGAGGTAAGAATATGAAAGAATTTGGATACCAGACCGTGAAAAAAGTTTTAAGATAAAAACGATGGACTTGGCGGGATTCGAACCCGCGGCCTTTACGTTGCGAACGTAACGATCTACCCCTGATCTACAAGCCCGAAAACGAGATCAGAGAATGATCTCGATATCTAATTTCTCTGCCAGTTCCTTATATCTGTTCCTTATTGTGACCTCGGTCACCCCTGCTACCTCGGCGACTTCCCGCTGGGTACGCCGTTCTCCGCCGAGAATTGACGAGATATAGATCGCCGCCGCAGCGACACCGGTGGGGCCGCGCCCGCTGGTCAGTTCGCGCTCGCCGGCCTGGCGGAGGATCTCCACCGCCCGGCTCTGCACCTCCCCCTTGAGGTTTAGACCGGAGCAGAAACGGGGCACGTAATCGATAGGCGAGGTGGGCAGGAGTTTGAGTCCCAGCTCGCGGGATATGAACCGGTAGGTCCTTCCGATCTCTTTCCGGGATACCCGCGATACCTCGGCAATCTCGTCAAGGGTCCGGGGCACGCTGCACTGGCGGCATGCGGCGTAAAGGGCGGCGGCAGCGACCCCCTCGATACTCCTTCCACGGATCAGGTTCTTGTCCACTGCATCGCGGTAGACCACCGCGGCAGTTTCCCTGACGTTCCGGGGAAGACCGAGCGCCGATGCCATCCGGTCCAGCTCGCTCAGAGCGAATGCAAGGTTCCGCTCCGTTGCGTTGCTTACCCGGATCCTGCGCTGCCACTTCCGCAGCCGGTAGAGCTGGGCACGGTTTTTGCTGGAGATTGCCCGACCATACGAGTCCCGGTTCCTCCAGTCGATCATGGTCGAAAGCCCTTTGTCATGGATGGTGAAGGTCATGGGAGCGCCCACCCTGGAACGCTTCATGCGCTGATCGTGATCGAATGCCCTCCACTCGGGCCCGCGGTCGATGAAATCGTCGTCTATGACAAGGCCGCAGCTCTGGCACACCAGTTCGGCCCTCTCGTAGTCATGCACCAGCTGCCTGCTGCCGCACTCGGGGCAGACGGTCTCGGTGTGATCTTCCGCCTTCTTCTCGTGCTCTTTTACCCTCTCTTTGAGCCGGGCTTTGAGTGCCTCTCTCTCAGTCTGGAGGATTTTGAGTTTTTCGACTTCCTGCATGGTTGATTCTCCTTATTTTATGAACAGTTTCTCGCCTTCCAGCCTCTCGCACTGACCCCTGCAGAGCACGGCAGCATAAGGGGCGGATACGTTCCCGAAGATCTCGATGATCTTCCCCACGGGTTTCATGCGGCGGTCGATAACCTCGCCATACAATTTGGGTAGTTGTGCAGGATCGCACCGCACAACAAGGATGCGTGACCCGACAGTATGAAGTGTATTACCAATTACCTTCACAAGATAACCCCGTCAACAAACCTCTCACCTGAGGAACAGGCAGAGTGAGATGTTTAGTAATCTATATATATTGTTGATAAGTCTATAAAAAGATATCGATAAGGTATAAATATTATTTTTACTCCGGGAAAATTTTCTCAATATTTAAAGAGATTGCGCGGGAGGCCTCTTCATTCTTAAGTCCCGATCCGGTGGCTATGATGAATTTCGCGCGCTTGTCGAGGAGATCATGTGGAGCATGCGCGTCCGAGTTCACCACGAGCGTGCACCCTGCTTCACGTGCGACCCGGGCCACGTGGCCGTTGGTCCTGTTGTGCCCTCCGCGGGAGGTCAGCTCGACCATGACACCGTTTTCCTTCGCAAGTTCAGCCTCCTCGGAGGTAAGAAGACCGGGATGCGCAAGGATATCAACCTCACTGCACCCGCAGGCCGCGAGATTGGTCCCTTCCGCCACGGGTTCGACGGTAGTTTCGCCATGGACCACCACCACCTGGGCTCCCGCCTTCCTTGCCATCCCGGCAAGGAGGGAGATCTCCCGGGGCGGGACATGAGTAAGTTCCACGCCGGTCAGGAGCCTCACCCCGAAATGCTCCGCAGATTCCCTGATCTTTTCAATCGTCGATACCAGCGTGTCGATATTGGAACGATCCGCATGATCCGTGATAGCGACCGTGGTGTACCCAAGTACCGCCATACGACGGATCAGTTCGGTGGGTAGAAGTTCCCCGTCGGTGAGTGTCGTGTGGGTATGGAGATCGTACTGGACAGTCATTTCCTTTCCAGCCTCGATGCAACGGTCTTCAACAGCTGCTCCTTGCTCTTGTCCCATGTCACCACGAGCCTTCCTTCTTTTTTCCACCAGTAGGAAGGGTGATGTTTCTGTTCGGGACGGCACACAAGCCCGCTCTTCTTTGCCGCCTTCTCGAGATCCGCAAGAGTGGGCTCTTTTACCGCTCTTCCGCGGGAGACTCTTCTCCCTTCCTGCCGCATCAACGCTGCGTTAAAATAACAGGGATAGAGAATACGCTCGTTCTTCATCGGAGTAATGTTTGATGGTGAATCTATAAACAGTGTAGCATCGAAGTAGTACGTATGCATCATGTCGACGTCAGGATAGAGAAAGACATATACGACGTCAATAACCGGATCGCAGATGAAAATGCGAGACTATTGAAAGAACACGGGGTCAGGGCGTTCGATCTCCTTGGAGCCATCGGGTCGGGAAAGACGGCACTCATCGAGCGTCTCGCCCCCCTTCTGTCAGCGCGCGGCGTGCGGGCCGGGGCTATCGCAGGGGATGTGTACGGAGACGACGACTTCAAGCGGATCGTTGCAATGGGCATCCCCGCGGTGAATGCCAATACGGGAAAAGAATGTCATCTCGACGCTCACCTGGTGGAACATGCGCTGGAATCGCTCCCGCTCGATGATCTGGACCTGGTCTTCATCGAAAATGTAGGGAATATGGTGTGCCCGACCGATTTCCGGCTTGGTGCAGAGAAAAGGATCGTAGTAGTCAGCTCCACCGAAGGGGACGACGTGGTGAACAAGCACCCCATGATGTTCCGGGAATGCCACATCGGAGTTATCAATAAAGTGGACCTTGCCCCTCTTGTCGGTGCGGATCTCTCCAGGATGGAAGCGGATATGCGCAGATACAACCCTTCCATGAAGATCTTCAGGACGAATCTCAAAACCGGCGAAGGAGTGTCCCCGCTGCTCGATGCCATTCTGTCATGAAAAGGCGAGGGTTATTTAAAGCGTGGGATCCAATATTAAGAGCACTCTGATGGGGAACACTCCCGGCAGAATACTTCAGTGAAAGGGGATAAAAGATGCTTTGGCAGGGAAGATCGGTAAGACAGTCAACAGGAGGGCGTTACAGGCCCTTCAGGGGCAAGCGGCGTGCGGAGATCGGATCCGCGCCAACGGACACGCACATCGGAGACGAGCGGATACGGATCGTCAAAACCTTCGGCGGCAATCGTAAAATCCGCGTTGTCCGGGAAAACATCGCAAGTGTGGCGGACCCCAAATCCGGGACCATAAAGCGGGCAAAGATCGAAACTGTAGAACAGAACGGGGCCAATCCCAACTATGTGAGGAGAAATCTTCTTACCAAGGGAGCAATAATCAGGACGGAGCTCGGAAGGGCCCGCATCGTGAGCAGGCCCGGACAGGATGGCGTGATAAACGCGGTTCTCCTGGAATAAGTTCTGCAAAATATTCCTTTTTAAAAATTGTGAAGATCCTGTTTCTTCACTTTTATTTATGATATGGAACGTTTTCAGACGTTCATTCCCTAAAAACTATTATCAAAAGCCGTATCCTTTTTTAGTAGGAGGAGGATACACCGGATACGGCTTTTGTCGAAATTACTTATTACATGTCAATGGTAAATAAGTTACGGTCAATACCAAATATCGTTCCCCGTACAGGGAGCGAATCCGGATAAAAAAGGGATTATTTTCGAATTGAACGAGTTTAAAATAAAGATTTTTATATTCTGATTCAGTTGTATTTCTTTTTCCTGGGAGCCGGTACCACAAATTCGCTGATTGCCGGAGATAGGGGTTATATTGGCCTGGGTAATGAGACGGAAATTATTGCCCCGGGTATACCCGGGAGAACCACGCACCCTTTATGCCTCGGGTTCAATAACACCCGGCCTTCCGGGATTCTCCCTACATGCATTCCAAGAGGTCCATTACTACGAGGGTAACGATTCTCCGCAACCGCAATCCTGCCGTATTTCAGAGATTAGTCCGGCACGGGACCGTCGCGATACTATTCTCTGGTCCCGTTGCAGGTCACCTGGCAATCAGGGGTGCCTCACCCCCTGTTTTGAAAAATTAGTGAATGATTATGATGAGGGAACGTGAGAATTATACCATACTGAAATTTCGCCCTTAATCCCGTGACAGCCCGGGGCGTCTTCTTCGAGGAGCAGATATGAGCCTTTCAATCACTATCGCTGCACCCTTCCGCCACACGAGAAAAGAGAGGCTGAAAAAGAATGAGATCGTGTATTATCTCGCATTCGACAGGAAATGGATGAGCATAGACCAGGCAAACCAGGTCATCCAGAAAGCCCTCGAAGAGGGCCTTATCGCCTTCGAGGGCGAAATGATAGTCCCGCTTTTCGTGGTGGATCAGGTGGACATCCCATTGGGATTCAAGCCGTCTTCCTCCATGTTCAGCCGGTCGGATGCACTGCAGGAGTTACTGAAACGTATGGCCGCGGGCACGGGCCAGCCGGTCACCGGTGTCGTCTCCCAGATGAACGATCTCATTCACCAGCAGTTCGACGGCAAATTGAGACCCCAGGCAGCGATCGTAATCCTTGCGAGGAAGTACGACATACCCTTCGAAGACCTCCTCCCCGCACTTCGTGAACAAATGCTGAAAAACGAGAGTTAGTGGAAATATTTCTATTCTTTCTTCGGTTCTTCGACAGGTTTCGCGAAGTGTTCTTCAAGGGGCTTTTCGCCGTATTTTGTCACGCTGGCATTGATCTGCACGAAATCCGCGGTTATCTCGTTCCCTCTGATGGACTTTCTCCGTCTCTGACCGTCCATGACAGGGTTGAACCCTACTCCTCCTGCGAGCAGGATCCTGCGTCTTCCTGCCACGGGGAGGTTCTTCTTGGCGGGAGTTCCGTTCCTGTCGGATGCACCGGTCAGCTCGATCTTGTATCCCGAGAGTCCCAGGGCGCCCGCATCGATCTCGTCGCCGAGTTTCTTCCCGATAATTCCACCGGCAGCGCCCCCGCTCACATCAATATTGTAGGCGCGCCCCGTCTTACGGTCGGATAAGACCACTTTAAATTCTACCATAACTTTGTTGCTCCTGATTTCCCGAAGGATAACTCCAGAAACGTTCTATCCGGGGGCTGCGTGAGCGGCCTCATCGCGGGAGATCTATCGCTGGAGAAGTACCTATAAAATTGGACGAGGATACTATTAAAACTACTTTCCCCAGAAGGGATCCTCCTTCCTCTTCAGGGCGGTAAATTCCGCAAGGACCTCCTGGGTGCTTATGGGGAGATGGGATAACATCTCCATTTCCAGCACCTTAACATGTTTTTCTGGAATGTCTACCAGCAGGTCGTCCTCGACATTGATCTGCCTTCCCACGGTGGCCCCTTCGATCGAGATCGCCACCTCAGCACCTGCGTCCGCTTCTCTTATGTTCTCCTGGTTCTGCTGCATCGACTTCAGGTGTCCGACCCGTTTTCCTTCCCTGGTCGCCAGGTACACTCCCGTGCGAAGGGTCCCCCCGAGCACCCGTACCCCCACCACCGCGGGGTTGCTCTGACGGAAGACACAATGGGGGAGGATACGTATTTTTGCAGGCATGACGATCTGTTCAAACTTCTGCTGTTCGGTTTTCCGTTTCAGTTCGTCGCGCCATTCAACGTAATCCTCGACCAGCTTGTAGATCACCCTGCCTTCGAAGAGCCGGACCATTGAATAGGAGGGGTCCCTGAGAAGTTCGGCCGCATCGGGGAGCACCGGGGTGCTGAATGCGAGAAGAGCCCTGTAAAATGGATTTTTTATTGTTTCGGCCTCTATTACGTCATGGCGACTGAGCGGACCCACCTCGGCCCTCATGATACCTATGTTCAGGTTCTCCAGCTCCTTGGAGAGTGCCTCCAGGGCGCCGATAGTGTCCGCCTTTACCACCAGCCCTTCGGGAGAGAGGTGGACATTGATCTCTTCCATCTCTTTCCTGATCTTTTCGATCACCGGGCCGGGCTCTCCTGCGACGACCTGGACCGGGGATCCTGCGATCGCTCCTTCAAGGTTGGGCGCCGAGACCTTGATCCCCGAAGCCGCAACGACCGATTTTACCCTTTCGAAACGGTCTTCGACGAGGATCTCCTTCATGGGCCGCGGTTTTAAGAGCGCCCTCACCTTCGTGATGACTACGCCTCCCTGGGTGGCGACCGCGATATCGTCGCCCACGGCGATAGTGCCGTCGTACAGGATCAGGTCAAGGGTGAGTCCCAGGCCCTTCTCCTCTTTTACCTCCAGGATAGTACCGGTTCCAGGCCCATCCACCGAAAATTCAAGAGCCTCTTCCATATATCGCTGGGCCAGCCCGATCATCACCATGAGGAGTTCTGCGATGCCCTCCCCGGTATGTGCGCTCACAGGGACGATAGCAAGATTTCTCCGGAAATCACTCACCCGGTCGAAACGTTCGGCCGAAAAACCGAGATCCGAGAGGTTTCCGACCAGTTCATAGACCTTCTTTTCCAGGAGATCTCTGACCCTGTCGTTCTGCATCGAGAACGATTTCAAGAACGGTTCGTCCTTGTTGACCTTCCATCCGTGGAGCCTGTCGATCTTGGTCGCGGCGATGACGAAGGGGGTCTTATAATTACGCAGGATCTGGAGCGCTTCGATAGTCTGGGGTTGGAATCCCTGGTTAATGTCCACCACCACGATTGCCATATCCGCAAGCGCCCCACCTCTCGCACGAAGCGTGGTAAATGCGTGATGTCCGGGAGTGTCGATAAAAAGCAGACCGGGAACCGAGAGCGCGAGCTTCTCGAGCCCCCCGCTCATCCGTTTTATCGCGTCGATCGGCACAATGGTCGCTCCGATGTGCTGGGTAATCGCCCCGTCCTCGGTGCTCACTACGGATGATCCCCGGATGCGATCGAGCAGAGACGTTTTGCCGTGATCCACGTGGCCAAGCACACACACGATCGGAGTCCGGATATTGTTCTGTTTTGCCATTTTTTTCATCCCCGGAATCATCGCGATTAGGTTTCTTCTCAGGAATAATCCCGTGTTTTCTATATTGAACGAATATGTTCGCCCGGATGGGCGGATGACATTTATCAAACGTCGATCCGATTCGCCATTTCTGCTATCTATTTGCAGGATATGGTCTTAATAATCTCCCCGGGATCCGTACAATGCAGATATATTAATGAATGTACGGGTCAAATGAAAAAGGGTACATCTGCCAGGGTGGGGTAGTTGGTTATCCTAGGGGACTGTGGATCCCCCGACCCGGGTTCGAGTCTCGGCCCTGGCCTTCTCCTGATTTTACGGAATTTAAAGCCTCCGGCATCGAGTTCAGGTCCGCGACATCCGGCGATCAGGGCTGATCCGTGGACCTGCCGGGGGCGTGTACGGTCTGGTTTACCCGTCGACCATCGGGCCTTCGCACCGGGGGCAGCGGACAAGATAACAGGGCGATTCCGGCGGCTGCTTCATTTCAAACCCACATCGGGTGCATTTGCACCGGTGATATCCCGGCCCCTGATGGGGGGGAGGGGGTATTCCGGATCTCTTTTCCGGATCTTCGGGCCTCATACAACTCCATTCCACGGTCTTTCCAGATAAAGATGTTTTCCTGCCCAAAACCGGGAATCTCCACTGCCGCATTTTTCGAATTTTCAAATAATTTCCGGATAATGATCCATCTTGTAATGTTCGGGAAATCTGAGATAACTCTAAATATCCACTGGCGGTATTACTCGGCAGGGTGAAGACAGGATGGACAGGTTTGAAGAGATAATGCATGCGATGATGAAGATGCCCCCCGACCAGCTGGCCGCGAAGATCGGGGAACTGAAGAGGACGTGTAACTGCCCCGGTTGCCCGACGTATAACCGCTGCGCGAATGAGGCGAAAGAGATACTCTTCTGCTCCAATGGAAAGAGTTTCATGTGCATCGATACTGAAAAAGAATGTATCTGCCCAAAATGCCCGGTTTTCGCTCAACTTGGCCTGAAATACAATCACTTCTGCACCAGGGGCGCGGAGAAGGCCCAGAGGTTCGAACATACCCTCTGGGGCGCCAGGATGATATAAAGAGACGTTCTAGTTATCTTCCCCTGATATCACGGTACCGGCGTCCTCCTTCATTGCCCGCGAAGCCGATTCGAGCGATGAGATTATCACCCGTTTCCCCCCTCCCGCGATAAACCGGAGCGCAGACTCGATCTTCGGTCCCATGCTTCCCGATGGAAACTGTCCCTCATGCAAATATTTCCGGGCCTCATGAGGGGTCAAACGGCCAAGACTTACCTGGTCCGGTTTTCCATAATGAAGATACACACAGGGGACGTCGGTCAGGATAAGGAGTGTGTCCGCCCCGATGAGATTCCCCATGAGGGCAGCGACGTGATCCTTATCGATCACCGCCTCGACACCGATGTATTCCCCTTTTCCTGAGTCCATCACCGGGATTCCCCCGCCCCCGCACGCAATCACGATGATTCCTTCATCGTAAATCTCCTTTATCGCCTTCTCCTCGAGGATCCTGACCGGTTCTGGTGAAGGGACCAGTCGCCGGAATCCTCTGCCGCTGTCATTCCCGATCGCCCACCCATTCTCTTCACGAAGCCTTTTGGCCTCCATTGCAGTATAAAAAGGTCCTATTGGCTTTGACGGACTGATAAAGGCCGGGTCATCCCGGTCTACCTGCGTCCGGGTCAGAATCGTTGCCACCGGAATATGAAGATCCCGGGAATGGAGTTCGTTCTGCAGACTATGCTGGAGCATATACCCGATCATTCCCTGGGACTGCGCTCCGCAGACGTCGAGCGGCATCGGAGGGAGCGTTCCCTTCGCAAGTTCGTAGGCGAGGAGAATATCCCCGACCTGGGGTCCGTTTCCGTGAGTGACTGCAACGCGGTATCCTTCCCGGACCATCTCCGCAAGATGACGGCAGGTCACCCGGACATTTTCAAACTGTTCTGCAGCGGTCCCTTCTTCCCTGTGTTTAAGGATCGCATTCCCTCCAAGCGCGATCAGTACGTTCTCTTTCATCTGTTCACCCGCGACGGGATATTCATCGATTATCTCCTAGAGAAGAACCGCAATTAATACTTGCGGCGCACCGGGCCACCGGACTTCCGATCGTGAACGGGTATCGCATGCTGACCGGAAGTACGATCCTCCCTGCCATCAGCGGCTACGCCGGTGCATCTGCTCTTCATGCGGGTAACCCTCTCACGCGGCTCAAAGGGGACCCCGGTCCCCCATGCCTACCTGTCTGTCTTCCCCGCGGCTTAATACGAACCGGAAATATCGATAAATTTCCCATTCAGCGGCATTTTGTTTGCCCTTTCGGGGAAAGATTTAAGCGTTGCAACATTCTTCACTCTTTTATGATACGGATCATACCCGCTGGCGCCTGTGCGTGCCTGCTCATCATCCTGCTGGCATTCTGTGGCTGTACCGGGGTGCCGGGCTATTCCACGCCTACCCCCACCCCTACACCCTCTGCCCCCCAGACCGAGGTCCAGACGACGATAGTAACACCCACTCCTGCCTACCAGGATGCCGATTTCCTGCTGGTCTATCAGGCATCAAGGCCGAGAATCACGGATCTCTCGGGGAAGGTCGACATTGCGCTGGCAAAGATCCAGGGGGTATCCGTGGTTTCTCCCACGTGGTCGGCACTCTCCTCCAAGTCGGGCGATCTCGCGAATGCCATCACCAATGACAGCAGGAATTTGTCGATGTACTCAAACTTCCAGGATCCCGCAAATACACGGCTCCAGAGTTCTTACCTTGGATTTCTCTCGAAGCTGAACGACGTGGCCACCGACCTGCGCGATGGTGCCAAGAGTGCCGAAAATAATGATTTCAACTCAGCACTCGCCTCGTTCGAAGCCGCACAGACCGGACTTGATTCGATTACCTATACCCCGACCAACGACCAGATGGCGGTCATCGAGGAGATGAAGATCCACCTGAACCGGGTCATCGGCGTGGTTAAACAAAAGATCGCAAATGCGGGAGCAGCCACTTAAATATAATTTTTTCGCCGGTTGTCCGATTGCCCGGGTCGTCGATTCTTTTTCTTTCTGTTAGGGTGACGTCACCGCCATGTGCCGAGAATGCAGCGAGATGCGGCTGCGTCTGGGCCTGACCACTCTCCCCACTCGCAGCGGGCATGGAGGAATTCCCTGGCCTTCCAGGGTTCATTCATTCCAGGGAGATATTGGAAATGTAGGCGATGCCCGCCTTCATCCTCCGGAGACGGGTAGATTCCAGGAGGTGCCGCATATCAACGAATTTTCCTTCTCTCACGATCTTCTTCACCTGGTTTCCCAGGTGTGCATTCGGATCCCAGGGAATATCCCGGAAGACTACCCCGTGGTTGTGAAGTGCCAGACGCTCCCTTCGCTCCCCGCTATACCTTACCGGGGAGAGTGCGAGAACTGCCCGGGGGTCGAATGAGGACAGGTCCGCCTCCTGGTCTATGCCAAACCCGAAACTGACCAGAGTATCACCCTGGCACCTGGGAATTGTATCATGGTCCATCCATTCCGGCGCAAAGCCCGGTTCGTCGATGGTATGGCCGTCAGGGAAACCCGCCGAGGCGAGCGGTGCCTTCTTTACCCCGGAACTCTGCATCCCCGCGAGAACACCCCAGATCACCAGGGCGATCACCCCTGTATCCCTCTTCTTTCGTTCCCTGGCAAATTCAAATAACTCGCGATACACCTCGTGGATCGAGACCCCTTCCTCCCGATCGGTCTCAATCGTGATAACCTCGTGGAACTGCCCGTTCAGAATCACCGAAAAACCCGAATAAAGCCTTACATTTCCCGTATCCTGCACAGGAGTGAAGAAGTCCGGAGTATTATTCCCGTCTGTCGGGAGCCAGACCATCGTCCCGTGAAGGGTGATCATCTCGCCCAGGAGGGGGAGTGCATCGTCGACCGTGGCACCCAGGGCTCCCAGTCCCAGCGAATACTCGGATTCGGAGAAACTCAGGATATGAATGTCTTCTTTTCTGATTTTTGCCCGGAGGACATCATCGATATGGCCCACAACCCTTAACCCGGCGACGTTCGGCTTCCCAGGCTCGATACTCAGTTTCAGGTCTCCGCGGACGGAGGCCGGGTTCATCAGTTCCATCAGCAGGTCGTCGCGGTCCGTGGTCTTCCTGGCGGAGGCCACGGCTTCTTCCAGGGTGGGGTAAAGGGAGAACACCGAGGAAAATCCTGCCATATCCAAAACCTGGCGGGGGTACTGCCCGACCCTCGCAAGGGCGAGGATCCCACCTCTTTCTTTGAGTTTTTTCCTGTATTCGAGCAGGATCCTGATCCCCCCGCTGCTCAGGTAGGGGACCTCTCCCAGATCGATAACCACCGAAGTATCGTCGTCCTGAAGTGAACTCTTCAGGGTCTCCTCAAGTTTTTCGGCCCCGAATGCGTCCAGTCTCCCCCTGCACCTGATCACAAGGACTCCTTTGATCCGCTCGGTTTCCCGTTCCATTGATGCACCGATCCTCCAGTACATCATCTTCACCCCGGTGCATAAAATAACAGGGTTTTTTCATCGCACACCCGGGGCTGAAGAGCTATTTCATATAGAAGAGATCTCCTGTAGTGATCATCAGAGGTGTACGTATGCCCCAGTCTGGAACAGATAAGGTGTTAATTTTCGAACCTCGAGGAGAGAAATTCGAAGAAGTTCCCCGGATCGTAAAAACCGATGAAGAGTGGCGGGCGGTACTCACTGAGGAATCCTACCGGGTCGCACGAAAAAAAGGGACCGAACCGCCATTTACCGGTAAATATCATAACTTCCATGGAAAAGGGATCTACCGGTGTATATGCTGCGGGACCGCGCTCTTCAGGTCCGATACCAAGTTCGAATCGGGGACTGGATGGCCAAGTTTCTGGGCCCCCATCGACGGACATAACATCCGTACGGCGCCGGATACCAGCCTTTTTATGACAAGGACCGAGGTCTTGTGTGCCCGGTGCGGAGCACACCTCGGACACGTCTTCGACGACGGGCCTCCGCCGACCCACCAGCGGTTCTGCATGAACTCCGCGTCCCTGAACTTTGACCCGGACCATGCGTAATGCAGGCCGTGCAGGGAGAAAAACCAATCCGGCGGGTGACAGGTATACCGTCTCCCTCGATCTCAGGGAGACGCCCTGGTGGCCGCAGCTCTGCACCACCGCAAGGGAGGTCGGAATACGTTTCGGGCTTGGATCAAAGGTGGTAGGAACGCCTCACATAACCCTTTACGGGCCCTTTACGCTCAGGGCCGGTGTTTCGCCGGGCCGCGTCCGGGCAGGGATCGCCGCCGCGGCGAAAGGCCACGATTCCCTCGAATTCGCTATTTCCGGCTGGAAAAGGTTGAAAAGCCGCGGACTTTCCGAGGTCATCGCTCACGACGTGATCGCTTCGCCGGGATTTGCGGATTTTTATTGTGCGATTGTCCGCGAACTCTCGGGCCTGACGGTAACCCACAAATGGCAGGACCGCCACCCGGACCCGGGTTACCTCCATATTTCGGTTATCCTCGGGCTCTATTATCAGGCGAGGGTTGAAGATATCTGGCAGGCCCTGATCGGCGACGCGGGGATAGCGCCGCTCGTACTTACGGCGAACGCATCGAATGTAAGCCTGAAAGGAACTTTCCGGACCTGGATTTTCGACCTGTCCAGGCAGAGATGGCTTCACCGCTATTCGGGAGAGACCCTTTCGGTAACACCCGGTAAGTGCGAAGAAAAATGTGGCGGAACGAATTCAGGCACTAGGGAAGCCGGGCAATGATCAGGTAATGCCAGGGGCCACTATCCTCACAGGACATAATATCAAACCCCTGTTCGGTGATCAGGGATTTCGCCTGTTCGGGGGAGAGCCGGATCTTGTACGGAGGGCCGAACGACATCTGCACTTTCTTCCAGTCCAGATCGACCAGGCGTCCTTTGCCCGGGATAAGCATCGTTCCCGCATTCCGGATCACTGTCCCGGGATCCCTGAAGTCATGGAGGTCTATTCCGAAGAACACGAAATCTGCGCATCCTGCGCAGGGTACGACCTCTTCTCCTTCACCTTCAAGGACGGTTATATTGTCCAGGCCGGATGAGCGTGCCCGGGCCTCCAGGCGGTCCAGGGCAGACCGGTTTACATCGATACCGAATACCTTCCCCTTTCGGCCGACTATCCGTGCGGCCGGGATTGCGAAGAATCCCTCGCCGCATCCCACATCCATGAACGTATCCCCTTCTTCGAGGCCGATCCTTACGAGCAGTTCTTCCGGGTTCTGCCAGCGGCGGCGGCCTTCTTCATCGTGGTAGTTGTGCTGCATGGTATACACCGCTTCAGGCCGACCGTAGGATGATATTCCCGTTCGTGGTACTTACGGCCAGTTTCGGCCCCCCGCTTCCGAGGACTCCGGTCATATGACTGCCCAGGCCGGATACCCCCGAGAGGGTAACACCTTCGAAGAGGATCTGCCCGTTCGTGGTTGAGAGGTCGACATTGGCATTGAATATTTCAGGTATCACGATAGTGACCGGGGAGTTCGAGGAACTGATGGAGAGCGGAGATGTAAGGTCCTTCTCCAGTCTGAGGCTCACCGCACCGTTGGTGGTGGAGATCAAGACCGGTTCTCCGCTCATATCACCCAAAGTTCCGCTGATCGGTCCGTTGGTCGTGTGCAGGAACGCGATTTTCCCCACGTTATTGATCACAATTCTGCCGTTGGTGGTGCTCCCGCGTACTGTCCCGTTCCAGTCCGAGAGGTACAGGTATCCGTTTGTAGACCCCACCGTTCCGTCTCCCGTGACACCCGACGCGTCGATATTCCCATTGGTCGTATCCACCTTTACCACGGACACTGTGGTGGGGACGAGGATCCGGTAGGATACGGACACTCTCGCACCCGGGGGTGAAAATCTCGTGATCACAGACGATTCGGTGCCGTTTTGCACCTCGATGGTTGCCCTGTCGAGCTCGCCCTGCCCGTACAGGCTGCTTTTCACCGCATCCACCACCAGGGTCCTGTCGGGGGATCCCGAGATCGCGATATTTCCGTTGAGATTATGCACTTCCAGGGTGGCACCGGGGGGGAGATCGTATGCCCCGTGGAACTCCTCCTGAACCATGCCACCGCCCGGGATGGACGGGGAGGTGCATCCTGCAAAAAATACCATTCCAATCCCAAGAAGACCGAGCAGAAATAAACCTCGCATGAAAAGAGATTACCTATGTACTCTGTTATCAAATCTCTGCTCCCTATGCGCTGCAGGGTGCAGTACCGCCGCTCCTGCGGGATGTCTGAGGGATAACGCTAATCACCGATCGTACCCACGGATCAATAGGAACCTCATGCACTCCTGTGTAACCCATGCACTTTCAAACCTGCGGGGGGGAATTATCGGCGTGCTCATTTACCTCGTTATCTCGGGGGTCCTGCTATTCGTTGCATTCATGGCCGCGTTTGGAAACGACACCCCCGCCAGCAGGATGATACTGCAGACGGTTGATATCTATTTCCTTGTCGCCAACCCGCTGTGGGCCGTGCCCCTCGCTTATTTTACGGGAGGCTGCCTGATTACCCCGGGGGAGGGGAATTGTGCTCCCTCCGAGTGATGAATCCGGATATCCATGTTCAACCGGTGACACCCCCCTTCATCGGGTGAGCATCGTTTCCTGCCCCCTCTACCGACCCGGGGAGGTAACTGAAGCGGTCCGGCGGGCTGTCGACCTCCTCGGGGGGATCGGCCGGTTCATTCCCGCAGGGTCGCAGGTAATGCTAAAACCGAACCTGCTCCAGGGATTGCCCCCCGAGCGAGCCGTTGCAACCCACCCGGAGGTGATCAGGGCCGTAGCACTCCTGCTTATACAGGCGGGGGCCACGGTCACCCTGGCCGACAGCCCGGGTGGCGGGATACGATATACCTCCGGAAACCTGCGTCACGCATACGATGCAGCGGGTTACGCCCGCGTCGCAGAGGAACTGGGATTCACCCTCAATTTCTCCCCGGGTTATTCGGTCAGGTCCCATCCCGACGGGGAGGTCGTGAAGCAGTTTCCCCTCATAGACCCTGTACTCGGGGCCGATACTATCGTTTCGGTGTCCAAGGCAAAGGGGCATATCCTCACCCTGCTCACCGGGGCGACAAAAAACCTTTTCGGCGTGATTCCGGGCCTGGAAAAACCGGTCTTCCACGCACGTTTCCCCGAACCGGAGCGGTTCGCCGGAATGCTGCTTGACCTTCACGCACTTCTCCGCCCGGCCCTTCATATCGTCGATGCGGTGGTCGGGATGGAGGGGGACGGCCCGACGGGAGGGGACCCCCGCCAGGTAGGGGTGATCCTTGCCGGGACCAACGCGGTTGCTGTTGACTACGTACTGTGCCGTGTGCTGGGAATGGAGCCTCTGGATGTCCCGGTTATCCGTGCTGCAGTTGCGCGGGGCTGGTTGGATGAAAAGGGGGCTGATATCGCCGTGCTCGGGGAACCGCTGGAACATGTCAAGGTCAGGAATTTCAAAAAGCCGTCCACATACCGGGGGGAAGGGAAAGGAATCCGGGAAAAGAGGTTTTTGAGGGCCCTTTACACGCTGGGGAGGGTGTATGCCATGAGACCGCGTACGGTCCGGCACCGGTGCACCTGCTGCGGAAAATGTGCTGCCATTTGTCCTGCCGGGGCCATTCGGATAGAGCGCGGGGGGGCGGTGATCGATCTCTCTCGGTGCATCAGATGTTATTGCTGTCACGAGATGTGCACCGACAACGCCATCATGCTGGAACAGGGGATAGCGGGCAAGGTCATGGCTAAAATTATCAGGGCATGACTCCTGGGGACAGGGAATCCCGATCAACAGGGGGATTTGCTCGATTCCATACGGAGAATTTTACAGGGAATGTACTTCACCCTGATCTATGCCGCAAGAGACCAGAGGTACGATACCGCCGTAGTAGGTATGAAACGATCAGGGACACGGCAAAGCCCTTCCATGCCCCGGCAGGATCCGGGGGATGTGCCGGGGAAGGGGAACCATATCCGAAATATAGACCCATAAATACCGCATATCACACTTTGTGGGCCTACTGGTTTTCTATTGTAACAGTTCAGGAACCACCGCCAGCTCCGTGGAAGATGGCGGCTCCAAGTGTTATCCGGGCCGGCTCCCGGTTCGAAAGGAGGGCAGGGGTCATTGAACCCGGGCTATCCGGTGATTTTTTAAACCCTGAAACGGGTATACTCTAGCGGTACAATGATGAAAGATAAACTGCTCCTGATCCTCGCCCTGGCGGCATTTTCTCTCGTCCCCCTGGTCCAGGTCGTCACCGCCGACACCCTGGATCAGGGTGCGGGCGCTGTGGCGGATTGGAATAGCTACTCCATGAACCAGGGTTCTTCCCTGCTCTCCGGAACGGACTGGATCTTCGGACCGGTAACCCCCTCTCCGACCCCGGCGAACGGCTCATTCTGGTTCCCGGCCGGCGAAAAGTTTAACCGCACCCCTCTGCCGAAGAGACCGGATATGAATTATTCGGCATTTTATTCTTTGATTAAACGGGATGGAAGCGGCTTTATCCTCCCATCGCCCTATCCTACTCCCAAGGTCGTTCCCACATGGACCCGTCCGACAGAGAGGCCGATGCCCACCTGGACGATCCCCACGCCGAGACCGATGCCGACCTTTTCGCTTCCCTCCTCCACCGGACGGTTATGGTGAGGGCCTTCGATGAAGGATAAAATTCTCCTGGTACTCGCCCTGATGGTTTTTTCCCTCTGCCCGGCCGCAGAGGTCGTCACCGCGGATACTATTGGCGAGACCGCAGGTGCATCCACAGGATGGAACACCCTCTTCGCAGGAGCGGGATCTCCGTCCCTCACCGGAACCGACTGGATCTTCGGACCGGTAACCCCGTCACCTACTCCTTCGAACGGCACCTACTGGTTCCCGGGAGGAGAAAAGTTCCCCCGCCCCCCGCTGCCGCAAAGGCCGGAGATGAATTATTCGGCATTTTATTCTCTGATTAAACGGGATGGAAGCGGCTTTATCCTCCCATCGCCCTATCCGACCCCGACGGTCACTCCCCTGCAGACACCTCCCACTCCAAGACCTTTCCCGACCTGGACGATCCCCGTCCCCGGAAGCATCCCCACCACGGCACCCACGGTGTCCCCCTCCCCGGCGGAGACCTCCGTCCCCTCCGGAGATGTCGTCCTGACCGACCTTAGCCTGGCGCAGGAATATGTCAGGATCCGGAATAACGGGCATGAGCGTATCGATCTGACAGGCTGGAGGCTCTGCGACAGGGCCGGGCGCTGTATCACTTTCATCGAATGGGAAAACGGCTTCCGGTTCGAACTGCTGCCGTTTTCAACGCTCACGATATATTCCAACCAGACCGGAAGTCCCAGCTCCACGAGGTTATACTGGCCAGACGAGATGTGGAATGACCGCGGAGATACCGCCCGCCTGTATAACGCGGACGGGATACTGGTAAGTTCTATAACCCGGTAACCCCGGACTTTTTTTTCTCCGAGGATATTGTACAGGTATAGGTCCGGTCTACACGATCATATACCACAGATTCATTTTCTTCAACTATCCGCGGGCATCCGGGAGAACTATTCCCAGACCAGTTATCCACCCGGAAATAGGTTTATCCCCCGGGGGTACAAGAGGAGACTATGAAATCGTGCGACATTACGGCCAGGATTGGTATTTCACTGATCTTCGTCTGTGCACTGATATCCGGGGGGTTCGTGGTTCCGGCCTCCGCGGCAGACCTCTACGCGACCATCGGAGACACCATCCCCCTGAACGGAACTGCATTGCTGGTCGATACCGTGTACATGTACATGACCGGCCCCGGGGTCCCCGCAAACGGAGCCAGGATGGATAACAGCAATGCCGCGGTGATTACCGGTGACCCTTCAACCTTCACCCAGGTCCCGGTAAACGATGATACATGGGTGTTTTCGTGGAACACAGGGAGAGTTACCGGAGGACTCGCCGAAGGCATCTACACGGTGTATGTCGCGACGGCGCCTGCCGCGGCGAACGACCTCTCGGGTGTGAAGTACTCCGATATCCAGATCGCACTCAAAAAGGCGGTCACCACAGGAAGTCTTGCGATCTCGTCCTCACCGGTTGATGCACAGGTGAGCCTCAACGGGAGGTACGTGGGAAACACCCCGTTGACAGCCACCGATCTCGCTCCCGGGGAATACCGGGTCCTGCTCGAACTCCAGGGATATCAGTCCGCAGAGGGAGATGTCAGCGTTGCAGCAGGGCAGACGGCCACGTATTCTGCGTCTCTCGAACCGATCGTCACCACAGGCACGTCGATATCGGGAACAACGCCCGTCACCCCATCCCCGCCGGCCACGAGTCCCGTCACCTCTCCTTCTCCTACAACCGCACCTATACCCTGGATACTGGCCATTCTCTCCATCGGACTGGTTATTTTGGGAAGATCGTCCGGAAAGACATGAAGCCCGGACCGGGTGGATACACTTATGGCATGGTAACCCGAAACGATGAATAGAGGTGAGTACGACATGTGCACCGTTGGTGGCCCGGTAGATATCGATATCCCTCCGGAGAGGGTAAAGGGAAAGAACTACAAGTGCCGGGAATGCGGAGAGAAGTTCAAGGGCGTGGGAAAACGGCCGATGTGCCCCTCATGCCAGTCCGAAGACGTCGAAGAAGTCTGAGGAGTCTATTGCCGGTTCCGGCGTACATCCGAGATATGGATCAGGGACATGAGCGTCTTTTTTCTCCCCGCCATTCATACCCGGATTACACCTGCGTGGTAGAGCATCGAACTCCAGGGGCCGTTAAAAGTATATTCAAGAAGTCCCTATTCACCTCCCATGAAACGCGGTGTACTAATCCTGACAGGATTGATCGTCCTCGCACTTCTGGGGGCAGGGTGTACCCAGGCACCTCCCCAGACGTCCACGCCCACTCCGACTCCGACCCCGCTTCCCCCCACCCCGGCGGTCACGCTGACCACCGAACCGACCGACGTAGTCCCCGCAGGACAGAGCGTGCTCATCGAAGTAAGCCGGGGGACGCTCTCCTTCGATCCCGTAATTACCGTGGTGTACCGGGGAGGGACCGGGATCAACCTTCTCTCGGGGCTCGAGGTGAAGGTCACCAGGTCGGACGGCACGGTAGGTACTGCGGCACTAAGCGAACCGAACATTGGTGATTCCGTCGATGTGCTTGGTTCCACCGGCAAGGACCGGGTGGAGGTCTGGGCGGTCATGAAAGACGGTAATACCTACAAAATTTACGACCAGGTGCTGGAATTCAGGAAATAAGCACCTTTTTCCCTGAAATGGGATCGGGGCGGTCTTCGCATAACAGAACGCTGCGGTGAATTTTCCCGACCCGGTGCGACCCCGGAGAAACCGGGGGTCCCGTGAGGTCCCCGCATAGCCCTACCCAAAAAAACGTCCGTTCCGGTATCCCGCCGGATAATCAGACGGATTTCATACCTTCGAGACTATCCTGCGTCCGTCCACGTCGAGTGCATAGTTTTTTGGATTGTCGAGCAGGTCAAGGGCATTTATCTTCATGTCGATGAGTTCCGAATAGCTGAAAAACAGGGTCTTCGATTCGGTACCCGACTGCCACATCACGTGGATCCCGTCCTCTCGCTTCAGTCCTGAAAGTATCTCCTTCATGGTAGTCGAAAATAGTAACAGGTTCTCATTAAACTATCTCACAGAGTGGCGTACAGATCTGCGCGACTCCGCCCTCGTCGCACCGCTCAACCCTCGGATACGCGAGCTATTCAAACCGGTACGACCCGTGGGGGATGACGATCTCGAACCGGGCGCCTTCACCCGGATGCCCGTTTTCCCGGATCGAAAACTCTGTCATCGAGAGGATCTCACGGACCAGGAAAAGTCCGTATCCTGTATTTTCACCCACACCAGGCTCGAAAATTCTCTCTTTCTGGTCATTGGGAATACCGGTCCCGTCATCCTCGATTATTATTATAAGTCCTTCGTCGGTTGCAATTGCCGATATCTCTATTTTGGTGATTTTTTTTCCGTATTGAAGTGCATTCTCGATAAGATTATAAAATACCTTCTCGAAGAGCGGATCCGCACGAACGAACAGTCCGGCAAGATCCATGTAGATGGTAACCGATTGTAATTCCAGGAGCCCTGCCGAGTTCCGGACGGCCCCTGCCACATCCTGCCAGGACGGCTCCTTCATTCCAAGGTCACGGTAGGCTTTGGTAAAGGTCAGGATATGCTGGATTGCTTCCACCGCCCGTTCCTGCCTGCGGAGGTAGGAATGGATCGCGGGGTCATCGGAAGATTCCTTCATGAGTTCGATGTACCCTGAAACGACGGCGAGTTTGTTATTCGTATCGTGCCGGGTAATCGTGTCCAGCAGGGTGAATTTCCGGTCTGCGATGCAGGCCGGGTCCCGTGAAGGGTCATCCGGAGCAGTTCCCTGACCCGGTCCTGCTGAGGGGGATGTCGCCTCAACCGAAACGATCGGATCCGCCGGAATATTCTCATCGAAATTGCCGGAACCGATCTTTTCCACCAGGGAGTTGTATTTTGCCTCACTCTCGTGCAGGAGGGATTCCTCGCGGAGGAGCCTCTCGCATTGTTCTGCGAGGGCAGAACGGGCGGCATTAAGTTCCCCCAGAACGGCGGTCACCCGTTCGTTCGAGATCGTAAGTTCCTGCCGTGTTCTTTCGAGGGGAGTGATATCCTGGAAGAAGGCAACAAAATAATCTATAGAGCCGTTTTCGTTCCGGACGGGCATGCTCGAGATTCGGACCGAGATCAGGGAACCGTCCTTTCTCCGGTATCTCTTTTCAAACACTGCCGCAGACCTCGATCCCTGGATAACGTCAGAATAACTGTTTAATTCCTTCTCCTCGTCTTCTTCCGGGGTGAATTCCGCCCACGTCCTGCCCACCATCTCATCTGCCGGATACCCGAGCATCCCACAGAGCGTATCGTTCACCTGCACCCAGCGCATCCCGGGAGAGATGATCGCCATACCTACCATGGGAAGGTCGAAATACGACCGGAGCCTCTTCTCGCTCTCCCTGAGTTCTTCTTCGGCCCGTTTCCGTTTCAGGATCTGCCACAATCCTCCCATAAGGAGCGTCACCTGGCGTATATCGGACTCGTCATACTCGGTCTCCTTGTTACCCACCCCGGCAAGCATCATGATCCGGTTGCCCTCGAAGATTGGCACGTTCATATGCCGGGAGATGTGGACGTGTCCTTCCGGGTATCCCTTATTTGCCGGGTTTTCCGCCGCATAGTCGTTGGTGATCACCGGCCGGCGCTGCCTCACCGCTTCTCCCCACAATCCGGTTGACTCAAGCGGATAGAGCAGGGGTTTCTCCCCAATCAGGCACTCGGTAAGCGCCTGTCGCGACCAGGCATACATTGTGAGCATCGAGGTCGCCTCCTCCACGAAGGCAAGGTACCCGATACTGCTCCTGGTGAGCTCGATGGCCTTCTCAAGTGCGTAGTCGCAGATCTCCTTCATGGCTGCACCGTGCATCTGGTGGAGGTCGATAATCGCGGCGAGGCGGGATTCGTTCAATCGGACCTCCTCTTCGGCCTTGTTATGCCGGACCGCCTGGTCTATCATGTTCCGGAGCTCGGCGAACTGGGATTTCGGGTCGCCCCCTTTCTGGAGATAGAACGAAGCGCCGAGGTTCAGGGCTTCGATTGCCACGTGTTCCCTCCCTCTCCCGGTGAAGATAATGAACGGGGTATCGGGATTCCGGGACTTCACTTCCTTGAGCAGGTCGATCCCGTTCATCCCTGGCATCTCATAGTCAGAGACGATGATATCGTAGGGGTGAAGGGCACACATTTCCAGTGCTTTCGTGCCTGATTCGGAAAGGCTGACCCTTATGCCGCCGCCCCGCTCCAGAAAGATCTGGGCAACGTCAAGGATCGCAGGCTCATCATCAACCAGTAGTACCGAGATCATACGTTACTCGCTAATTTTTTCCGATTTACAGGATCAAGCCCGTTAAAAGTCATTGTACCCCGGGCGTATGGTGCGGAAACTGCGTCTCCGGGCCGGTTCAATAGTATGAGGTGCATCCTCCAGCCTGAAATAATTTATTCAGGGTCGATCCGAATTTTTATCTCAAATTCACGATAAAAGTAAGATGAACGGACGATCAACGGAATAATTCCCTCTTCTAACCGGTCCCGGGGCCTCATTACCCGGGAAATGCGAAATTTTTTGGCTTCACTCACGTCTCACCAAAAGGGTCCCTTTCCCACCGCGGTTCGCCATGTCGCCGTTATAGACCTGCACCGCGTAGCTCCTGTCTTCCCACGTCAGTTCCCGGATACCTGCAGCGGCGAACGTGGGAATGATTCGGGCTGCATTTCCCAGGACAATGCAGGTCCCCCCGGTCATGTTGGCTCCGGGACGGGTGCAGGTTCCCCCGATAACCAGGGTGCCCCCCCGCATCTCGATCCCGGGCATATCTCCCGTGGAGCCCCGGATGATTACTTCTCCCCCGGAGAGATACTCGGCGGCATAGTCCCCGGCATTTCCCATTACCTCAACCTTTCCACCGCGCATGCCTCGTTTCTCTCCCCGGTACCCGGCAGCGCAATAATGTCCGGTATTGCCCAGGCACCGGATCGTTCCACCCCTCATCTCGCGCCCGAGCCACGATTCCGCATTCCCCCGGATCAGGATCTCTCCTGCGCTCATGAAATTCCCGCAATGCATTCCGATATCGCCTTCCACCACGATTCTTCCTGCATTCATGTATTCTCCCACCCTTTTGATCACCCCGGTATCACCTTTGAGGATGACCTCGACCTGGTCTGGAGAGACAGCAGGACCTTCCACTGCAATATAGAAGAGATCTTCCAGTCGGCGCTCCTTGTTCCCTTCGTAGACCGTAATGTCCATCCCGCGAAGGAAGTTCTGGGGGATTATATTCTCGGCTTCGATAGGGATTTTCGGCTTTTTCCTCGGTTTTGTTTCAAGCGTGACCCTCATAAGTCCGCCTCGGTCTCGATGCAGATCCCACGGGGGAGATATGTATCCTGCACGGGGTAGTTTCGCATCCGGACCGTATAGTACTGCTCGAATTTTTTCACAAACTCTGGATCGCGGGAAAGGTCGTATTCGGGAGGGACTTTCGGCCTTACCCAGATAGTACTGTTCGCCCCGTCCACCACCACCTCGCCGTCCCGCGCAACGACCCTGCCCCGCTTGATGGTGTAGCGGGTCCTCGCAAACCCTGCGATCACCTGCTGAAACTGGGTGGCCGGATCGAGCTGGTCTGTCTTCATGGGATATATCGCCACATCAGCGAGTGCGCCGGGAGCGAGATGCCCTCTGCCCAGGTCCTGGATTCCCAGGGCTTTCGCCTGTGCCGCCCGGGTCATTACCGCGATCTCGTACCAGTCGAGTTCCCGGTCTATCGCGAAGAGGGGGACATGATGCTCGGTCCTCGGATCGAGCAGGGCACCTTCCTGCTCGCGGAATTTTTTACTCATCAGCAGGGCGATGATTTCGGGATATTTAACGAACGGCGCCCCGTTCGGATTATCCGTGGCGAGAATGCACTGCCACGGATTTTTCGTGAGGAGGGCCAGTTCGAGCCCTATGGCCCACATGATGCAGTTCACCAGGCTCTTCCTGGTGTAGTACACAGGGATGATCCCTGACCCGGTCTCCAGCTCCACATCGTGGTTGCTCCACTTGTTGTGGTGGAGCATGTAGAGCTTGAACTCCATGGGCCCGTCCGCGGTCATGGTGGTGGTCCTGCCGAACATGATCTGCCCCATGTCCATGACCACCTGCGGTTTGGCGTTCACCGCCTTCGTGACCTCCTCGCTCCGCGAGTCGATGTCCCTCCATGTGGTCCCCCCATAGGAATGGAACTGCACATGGGTCAGGTACAGGCTCTGCCGCTTCGGGTTGAGGTCCGGGGCAAGCGCGATGGTTTCCAGGGTCGTCCGGTGATTCCCCGGCACCCCGAGATTGTTGCAGTGGAGGTGTACCGAGTGGGGAAGGTGTAACAGTTCATTCGCCCGGATCATCGTCCCGATGATCTCCGCGGGGGTGACCCCGAAGTGGGGGACTTCGTCGTGGATCCCCGCGAGGTCCTCTCCCCACCCCCAGGCCTCGGTCCCGCCGGGGTTGGTAAGCTTGATCGCAAACCCCTTGACCGCATTCAGGATCCAGGCAACCACCGCAGCCGCCCGTTTCACGTCCTTGTCGAGGACCGCTTCCATAATCGACCAGTTCCCGTCAAAGAGGGTGTTGGCCATCATGTCCTGGTGGGGAGTGGCGGTGAACTCCTCGTGGGTGTGCCGGGCTTCCAGCGGGGCCATGGCTCCCTCGAGGACCATGGTATATCCCATCGCACTGTACCGGTAGGAATTTCCGAACGTCGTGGGCACGCTGTACCCGGAAGTCACGTGCATCCGGCCTTTCCGTGCGGTCCTTCCTGCCCTCATATCCTCCGGGCTCATGTACCGGCCGAAGTTCACCTTCGTCCCGCAAACATGCGAATGGGAGTCGATGCCCCCGGGAAGGGTGAGATACCCCTCCGCGTCAATCACCGGGGCCCGGTCCGAGACCTCTTCCACGATCTTTCCTTCCCGGATGGGGATATCCATGATCTCTCCCCGGATATCGTTTATCGGGTCTATGACGTAGGCGTTCCTGATGAGAAGTTCGGTCATGGTCCTTTCTCCCGCGCCACGATGGCGTAGATACGCTCCAGGATTTCGGTATCGGTGGGGTACCTGCTCGGGAAAAGCGATCTCGTCCGGATGGGTACCCCGTCCATCCGATATGCAGTCCCCTCCGCATCTATTCCGGTGACCGCAACCGGGATCTGGAGGTGGCTTAAGTGAGTGGTCGCGTTTACGTGGGGATCGATCTGGATGGTCGGGATAGAGGCGAGATGAGCGCAACAATCACGGGGAAAATGTGCGCCGGGATCACTCGCGACGACCAGGCAGGCGTCGCACTCCCCCCGCTTCAGGATATCCACCGCAGTGGTCTCGCCGGGGTTGTAAAAGGCGATTCCCCGGGCGAAATCGACCGCGTAGGGGTAGCCGGATATCCAGGTGAATACTTCGTTCGAACCATAGACGTTCCAGTGACCCCGCATGGGGGAGATGGTGAACTTCGTGTGCCGGTTCAGTTCCTCGGTAAGCTCGATCGCGTTCCTGATGTTCTTCTGTTTGCCCGGGGACATTGTCAGGCCGAGCCCGAAGAATATCGCGCCGAACCTTGCCGCTTTACACAGGTCCGCGACCCTGAAGAGTTGTTCCCGTGAAACTCCCGAGACCGATGCAGGGACGAGCGCCCCCTTGCCCCTCACGATTGCCCTGAGTGCGGAGAGTACCTCGTAATCTCCGCCCGGGTCAATCCGTATGAATTCATCCGCGATATTCGAGGACTCCGTCTCCCGGATGTCGACCACGATCACCTTGCGGTCACGGAAGGCGTCCTTGAGGAAGAAACCATCTGCGTAGGTGGTATACCGGCTCATATGACGGGGGTGGGCGTCGATAGGATTGCACCCCCAGTAGATGAGGAGATCCGCCCGGTTCTTCACCTGTCCCAGGGTGCAGCCCGGGTGGCCCACCTCCTGGATGGCCATGATGGATGGGCCGTGGCAAACGGTCGAGGTATTGTCGATCACCGCCCCCAGGAGTTCCGCCAGGTGAACCCCGACGCTTTGCGCCTCTCCCTGCGTCCCGCTCCAGCCGTAGAGAAGAGGGCGGTCGGCTTCAAGGAGCACCCGCGCCGCAGTCTCGATCGCCTCGTCGTACGAAACGGGCGTCCATTCCTTTCCTGTCCTCCGGATAGGGTGTCCGAGCCGGTGGTCTCCCATGAACTTCTCCTGGGCGAGGGTGCAGCCGTTCTCGACGCCAATCACACGTTCTCCCTCCACCTCCACCACCAGGTCGTCGCAGAGGCACCCGCAGAACGGACAGATCACGTCCTCAACCTTCATAGCGCCACCCTCCGCAGGACTCCATCAGCTCCCATATCTCGGCGATCCTTTCGTCGGTGGGGACTATCTCGACCACCGTGGTCTTAAAATCGGGCATCCCGGTCCCATGCGTCTCGGTACTTATGATGTGGTTTGCGAAGGGCCCGAGGCAGACGAAGACCTCGCCCTTCCGGAGTCCCGGTTCAGGCACCCCCCTCATGACGACAGTTCCCGCCGGTCCGGTCACCATGACGTTGGCGCCTTCCTCGATACCAAGTTCCATCATGTCCACCGGGTTCATCCTGCAGGAAGACGCTTCGTTCCTGTAGGCCGGGCTGTTCTTCCGCTCAACGAACGAGCCCTGGCGAATCGTCCGGCCCGTGTTTAAGAGGAATTTCATGGGGCCTCCGGGTTCTGGACCGCTTCGAGCAGGCGCGATACCCTGATCGCTTCGTTCGGGCAGTGGTTCTCGCAGGTCTTGCAGCCGGTGCATTTCTCCATGTGCAGGACCTCGCTCTTCCCCGCGTTTACACGGAGCAGGAGCTGATCGGTGGAAGCCTTTCCCCCATGGGACATCTGGGCGTCGATCACCTTGTTCACCGGGCAGGCCACTGCACAGTTCCCGCACCCCATGCACTTGTCAGGGTCGATGTCTATCCGGAAGGAGAACGAAAGGGTGGTATGTTCCCGGTGGATCGTGTCCAGTATCCTGCCGCTCCTCAGCACGCCGTGAGGGCAGGCCTCCACGCACAGCCCGCAACGGATGCAGTGCCCCTTGTGGATGCGGGGCTCCCACTTCTTCCCCGAATGGACCACGTCGATGGCGCCGGGTGCGGGGCACGCCATCATGCAGAAGAGCGAGTGCTGGCAGAGCTCCCCGGTGAGTTCCGGAAACCCGCGGAAATACGGAGGAGTCTCCAGCGGAGCGGTCTTTGCTGCAAAAAAATTCTTTACCCATTCTATGCGGGCGAAATGCGAGAGGTAGTAGACCAGTGAGAACGGCATGTCAACGCTCCGTGCAGGCGATGCAGGGGTCCACGCTGACAAAGGTCGAGGTGACGTCGGCGAGCGACGTCACGTCCACGATAAGGTAGTGGCAGCAGGCCTCGATGTTCATGATGGAAGGCGTCTGGATGGAGATGTCCAGCACTCTTCCCGCGGCATCGGTCTTTAAGAAGTAGGAGAGCTCTCCCCTGGGCGCCTCCCCTGCGTAGGCAATCTCCCCGGCCCCGGGTATCCCTCCTCCCCGGACAGGGCCGGGGTCGAGCCGCTCAAGGCACCTGCGGATGAGCCGGATACTCTGGAACACCTCCTGGAACCTCACCATGATCCGGGCATAATTGTCCCCTTCTTCCCGGTATTCGGGGGAGAACTCCAGCGCCCGGTAGGTGGGATGGCGAAGCCTCAGGTCTATCTCCGGCATATTGCTCCCACGGGCGGTCGGCCCTACCACATGCGCCTCGATCGCCACTTCTCTGGTCAGGATGCCCACTCCCCTGCTCCTTGTCGCGATCATAGGGCCACCCTCGAACATCTTCATGAACCGGGTGACATCCGCCTCGATACGGTCGATAGTTGCGGAGAGGCGCCGGGCATCTTCAGGCCTGAGATCGAACCTAACCCCTCCCGGGACTATGTAGGCACAGGTCACCCGGGCCCCGGTGATCAGTTCCAGCATGTCCATGACCTTCTCCCGGACATCCAGGAGGTACATCGCCAGGGTTTCGTGTTCGATGGTATAGCAGTAGGAAAAGTTCGCCAGGGTATGGCTCTGTATCCGGTCGAGTTCGTTTACGATCACCCGGAGCAAGGCCGCTCGTTCAGGAACTTCTATCGCGCTGATCTTCTCCAGCGCCTCGATGAAGACCATGTTGTGGATCACGGAACAGATACCGCAGACCCGTTCTGCAAGGAACATCACTTCCTGCCAGGGCCGGCCTTTCATGATCCGCTCGATCCCTTTCTTCATGTAACCCAGTTCCATCTCGGCGGACAGCACCCGCTCCCCGGAGGTCTGGCACTTGATCCGGGCGGGTTCCTTGAAGCAGGGGTGGATGGGCCCCATGGGGATGGATACGTCCACGGTCTTTTTCATCGCTTCACCTCGAAATCACGGAACACGATGGGTGCGACCGCAAGCACCGCGGCCAGGATCTCGGTCGGGCGGGGCGGACACCCCGGCACCTCTGCGGCGATGGGAATGTGCTTTGCCACGGGAGGGTCGATATACGTGTGGGGACGGTTGAACAGGCAGCCCGATATCGGGCAGTTCCCTATTGCGATCGCGGCCTTGGGCTCGGGAATCTTCTCCCAGAGCGTCGCGAGCTTCTCCTCCCATCCGGGGGTGTATGCGCCGATAACCAGCAGAATGTCCGCTTCCCGGGGGTTGTTGTGGACGTATATCCCGTACTGCTCGATATCGTAGCGGGGTGAGAGACAGGCGAGCACCTCGATATCGCACCCGTTGCAGGATCCGACATCGACGTAGCTCACGTGGATCGACCGGGACCGGACATAGTTCTTTATCGACTGCAGGAGGCTCATCCTGTGATCACCGTGCCGAGGAATTTCTTTCCCTTCATTACCGCCTCGTCCGCCGGTATTCCCTCCGATATCCAGGTATCGATCCTGTCGAGGGCGCGATTGATCTCGTTCCCGGAAAACAGGGGGATGTACTTTGTATAGAGCGCTCTTCCCAGCATTTTTGCCTCCTCGTCGTCGTCATCCGGATCCTTCTTCCCGGCCTCGTACCGGGCGGGCAGGTTCTCCAGGAGTATCATGTCGAAATGTTCGATCAGGTGCTTCCGCAACTGCTGGACCCCCACGCCAAGATCAAGGGCTATCGCCCGTACCATCGCGTCGTGCCTGCAGCTGATGAGGATGGAATATTTCATCCCCACGAGGTCTTTTTCATAGAGATACGCGGTCATACCATCCCCCCGTAATGAAGCGCCCCATATACCACGAACAGCAGGACGGCCACCCATATCACCAGGTATTCCCATTTTTTCAGGGGTTCTTCCTCTCTTGACCAGAATGCCCCTACGCCGATCAGGTAGATCACCCCGACCGCCAGGCCTTCCCCTCCCACCGACTGGTTCTGCACCAGTTGGACGATGTTGATCAGCAGGTAAAACGCCCCGCCGGCAAGGATTATCTCCCGGATCATGCGAACCACCCCAGCCAGGCTACATACCCGAGCATCACCACGGTGATCAGGGTCTGGATGGACACGCTGTCAAACGGGGCGAGCATGGGAGTCAGGGCACAGACAAACGAGTAGGTTATAATCAGCACCACCATTGCGAGGAGCAGCCACCAGATCGGAAGGCCGCCGATAAAGATTATCACGAACGCCATCAGGAGCACGTAGGTCTTCAACCCGTTGCATACCTCAAGTCCTGCCCGCCATACCCCGAAGTGTTCCGTCTTGTATCCCGAGACCAGTTCCTTGCTTTCCACGATCGAGAACGGCCCGAACGGCATTTTGGAGAGGATGACCAGGTACATGGCCACCGCGGAGAGCGGGACCACCCAGAGGAGGGGCCCGTGCACCGCCTGGTAATCGATGATATCAGCTATGTCGAGAGACTTTGTGAAGAGTGCGATCCCGGCAACCGAGACAAAGAGGGGAATCTCCGAGGCCGCAGAGATGACCGAGCGTACCCCTCCGAACTTCCCGTACGGCGATCCCGAGGAGAGCCCGAACCCGTGCTCCACGATCTTGTGGAGCATATAGATCCCGAAGAGAATGAGGAGGCTCCCGCCGGCGAGCACCACGAAGAACGCCGCCGTCCATATCCCTATCGCGATCAGCACCACCGCAACGAACAGGGTATCGCTCGCGGTCCGGGGAATCCATGTGCTCTTGAAAGAGAACTTGAGCATGTGGAGGATCTCCTGCCATACCGGGGGGCCGGGGCGCTGCTGGATCCGGGCGATAACCTTACGGTGTAGGCCGAGCAGGAGCAGGCCGAAGAATATGGCAAACACGAGATACGGAATCATGCTAGTACCCTATGAACGGAATATCAGGCTCGTTCTCCCGTGCCATCCACCACAGCCCGAGTGAAAGGACGAACAGGGGGACGGCTGCCACCAGGACCGCTTCGTATACCCACAGAGGTATTATCTCCAGGAACGAGAGGATCCATGCGGCGAATGCTGTCCCCGCTGATATCCAGACCATCGCAGCTGCAGTCGTTTTTTTCATGCCTATCACACCGTCAGGACTATCTCTATCACCCGCAGGAATATCAGCAGGGAAGAGAGCGAACACATGATCACGTAGGGGGCGCCCGGTGCCCGGAACATCTCGGCTTTCGCGGCATAGAACGGGGCCATCCCTTCTCCCATCACCCCGAGGGTTATCAGGGCTTTCACCGCCAGCGGCACCTGCGAGACGGGCATGGAAGCGAGCTGGATCATCGAGAGCGTCCCCGTGGTGGCGGCGACCATCGCGGCCCCTGCAAAGAGGGGCATGGTCGCGGCAAGTGCCACCATACCATACTGGAAGGCCGCTTCCTGGACGTGCCGGTTCTTCACCGCCCCGACGATGCCCACGTTCGTGATCCCCACCAGGGAGGTGAACAGGGCGAAATCGAAGATATCCCCGGTTACCATTGCACCCATGGTTGCAAGCCCGCAGGCTATCGCCATGAACCGCCGGAACTTCAGCTCCTGCACGGGGGTCTCCTTTGCGACGAATGCATCCCCCCCGAACACGATATCGAGCTGCCGCTCAGGCCGGGCCAGGATCGCGAGCACGGTAAACACCAGGGCAAGGATGAAGAGCGTCGCGGTGAACGGCGTGAAATAAATCACGATGTCCCCGAACGGGACAAGGAAATAGGGCACGCCTCCGAGGTTACTCATTACGCCCACCCCACATGCTCCCCATGAGCGACAATTTCGCGGTGACCTTGAGCAGGATTGCGATAGCTGCGAGCATCAGGGCCAGGTACCAGTACAGGGGGAAGAACATGAAGATGAAGAACGCGAGGATCCACACCGCCCAGGTGATCCCGCTCGCCATCTCCACCAGCGCAAACCGTTCCTCCTTCTCCCTGGCCATTACAAAGAAGATCACCCCGAGCCCTGCGATCCCCCCGCCGGTGAACCCTGATAGGACCAGGCCGTATGCTACCAGGAACAGGGCGAGTATCGCCGGTGCATGCGACCGGGTGATGACCTCCACACCCAGCCGCTTCACCGGGCGATCGGAAAGCCCCTCTTTGGTGATATAGATCTGGGAAAGCGCAAGCAGCTCTGCGATACCGACCACCAGGCCGGGGAGGATGAGCGCCTCGGCAAGGTCGGTGCCCAGAAGTGCGATCACCGCAAGCGACGGGATCTCCACCAGGTCGATTATGAGGAGGCGGTGAAGGTCGTCTTTCTCTCTTATGAGCGCCAGGAATGCGATTATGGCGGAGACCAGAACCACCGCGAGCCCGACCGAATACTGGTCCCACATCAGGACCTCCTCCGGAAGAGGTAGGACCCGATGGCGAACGCAATGAAGAGGATGGTGGTTTCCACTACGGTGTCAAGCCCCCGGGTATTGTAGAGGATCTCATCCAGGATCCCCCCCGGATGGGAGACGATTGTTGTCCCCAGATACATCGTGGTGTCGGCGAGCCATTGCGAGAACGGGGTGAGATATGCGGTCACGTACCCTGCGTACGGAGAATTTTCCGGATACTGGAGCGCGATGTGGGCCTGGGTGAACGGCGGGCCGCCCCGGTCGTACGGGTTGAGCGGGCTGCTGGTATTGATACTCTTGGGGTAGAGCTGGGGCTCGGCATAGGTATAGGGAAGGCCGATCAGGACGAGAATAATCACCGCGATGCTCACCAGGGCAAAGATCATCAGGAGGTTCTCATAGTTCGAGAGCACACGTGAGATCCTCCCGATCATAGTGCCCCCTCCTTCTTCTGCAGAACCCGGGCGAAGAGGTAGACCGTAAGGGTGGTCACCCCGCCGAATGTCAGGAGGGCCAGGGCTTCGTTGTAGGAGAGCATCACGAGGAGCACTCCCCACCCGGGGATCTCCAGGTTGATAAGCCTTGCGAGGTAGGTCTTCTCCCTCGGAAACGCCACGGCGATTGTCCCGACCAGGATAAGGAACAGCCCCAGGACAAATTCGGGGGTCATTGCGGTCCCCTCCTCATTGCCATCAGGATGAAGATGGTGGAAATGGGAGCGATGAGCGCTACCGCGACTGCGACGTCGAGCAGTCCTCTGTCGGCGATGAAGGGAATCGCCCCTCCGATCATCAGGGAGAGCGATATCAGCTTGTTATAGGGGCTCTTCTCCCGGATTGTTGCCAGGGCACCGATGACGACCAGTGCCCCGAGCACGAACGGCAGGTACTCATTCATCCCCTTCACCCCCGGCGAAGGTGCTTGCGATAGCATTGGACTCGAGCGTCGTGCCCACAAAATAGGCGGCGGCAGCGAGGATCGCGAGCGGGTGGGGGATAATGAGGACTATTATCCCCGCCACTGCAAAGGACATCACGTTCAGGTAGGGCAGTTTACGGAGGGTGTTTTTTTCAAGGACCACCCGGACCGCCGCATACACCGCGATGACCGAACACACAATAAGTGCCAGGTCAGGAGGGGTTATGACCTCCACCTCCACAGGGTCCCGAGCAGCCGGCTGGCATGCACGTGGGAGAGCCCCTGGATGGTGAGAATGGCGATCACCATCCCTGCGATGAAGTATGCGGCGGAAAACCCGGCCAGGGTAAATGCATAGATAACGAATGTGGCGAGCACCGCACCGGTTGTACCTGCATATCCGGGGTCATAACAGATGCGGTTCCCGATGTACACCAGCAGCGCCGCAAAAAGCCCGCCCGGGATTCCGGCGATATAGACACCGCACGCCGCGAGGAGCGTCCCGGCAGATGCATCGGGGGACGAGACGATATTCCCCATCATGGTGCCCCCGGAAAGAGAGCCTCCCTCCCCCTCTACGGCCTTCGCGATCCCGGTGGCTCCGCTCACACCTCCCTTCAACGGGAGCCTGAATATGATATCCACCGAAACGAAAAGGATCCAGGAAACTACCGCCGCGACACACAGTTGGGCGAGGTCCTCAAGCATTCACCTGATCTCCACTACAGACAAGTACATGAAGTGACTGCATAATCTTTTCTGATTGGAACCAATCGTGCCAGTAATTGCCCTTCAATATGGGCCCGGTAAATGAAAAATATACCCCCGGAATGCGGTTCCCTCGCCCGGCAAATCATTACGCGCATATGAGTAATAATAACACCCCGTGCGATGAACGGCGGGGGCCGGGGATGATTATCTCAGGATGGATGCCATTACATTTCCGGGGGGGCATACTCTGTCAGGTATCGTTCCGGCGCCGGGGTTTCCGAAGTCCGCCCGGGCTTTTCAGGAGAGATTTTGGAAAGGAAAGGGAAAAGGACCAGTTTGGTTGGGATTTTGAACCCAGGGGAGTTTGTGAGGGTCCTTCATGTGCTGCAGACTATCTTTTCTCCTCTTTCTCGTTTTTCATCGAAAAACGGAAAAGAGTACCATATATGTTACTTTTGCCTGGTCCCGATTGCCGCTATCGCGGTTCGTACGTCTTCGATCTCCAGTTTGGCAAGTATTTTCGCTCGTAGGAGGGAAACGTCACTGACGGACATTATTATCCCCTGATCGAAAGGTGGCGAACGGTCAGGATCTCTTCTTTGTCCGATATTTCCACTGGCGTTTCTACTTACCATATTTGGTCCCAATCTGGTTTCGACGCCCGGCCGCCCCCGGTGGTGCTGAGATTGCAGGGTGCGACCGTATTCGTTCTCGTCCAGGCCATCATATATGGCATATTTCTATTAAATCTCCTTGCATATAAGGATTGCGCAGAATAATAATTCTACGATAAAAGGATGTCGATCCTGACATATGGCTTCTCCCTTCAGGAATAGGACAGATCGGCATGGAGAACGCGATGCGCAATATTGCGTAAAAAAATTCTGCGTCAAGGAACATACACCTCGGGTAAGTTTCCCGAGGTAACGTTCCGCCCGGGTGAAACGAAAATATCCGGGGTCAGACCAAGGGGTTGAAATTTGTACCCGGGAGGAGTATACCTCGTGTCCGAACATATCGGGCACCGTTTAAAACCGCCGGATTCAGAGTCTTATACTATTAAATGATACGAGAACCATTATTGATCGACCTTACGCGGGGGTTGCCGAGCCTGGTCAAAGGCGTGGGATTTAGGGTCCCATCTCGCAGGAGTTCAAGGGTTCGAATCCCTTCCCCCGCATGAACATATCATCCTCCCGATGATGGATCGGGGTGCAGGGGCCGGTACCCGATTACCTGCAGACAAGGAAGAACCGAATAAAATTGATATGAAGAAGCCGATAATCGCAAAAACGAGCCTGGACCAGGAGATAGAGGAACTCGCGGCCGGGACCGGCCAGAACACGCTGGCAATGTGGGCGGCCGACTGTGCCGAACGTGTGCTTCCATATTTTGAGCAGAACTTTCCGGATGACCGGCGGCCCCGGGATGCCATCGAAGCGACACGGGAGTGGGTCCGGACCGGGGTGTTCCGTATGTCCGACGTCCGGAAGACCGCTCTTGCGGCCCATGCCGCGGCTCGTGAAGCACACGAGTATGACCCGGCCCGTTCCGCCGCCCGGGCCGCGGGCCATGCAATTGCGACCGCTCATGTTCCCCGTCATGCGCTCGGTGCCGCGCTCTATGCAGCAACCGCCGTTCGGGATGCCGCGGATCCATCCGATGCAGGATCCGCCACAGACCGAGAACGGGAATGGCAATATCGGCACCTGAGGGAACTGCGGGAGACCGGGAATTCCCCCTGATATTTCCGGATAATTTTTGACACAATTTCCCTGTTCTCTCCGGTCGTATGGCTACTTCTTCAATATCCATACCGCCATGCCTTATGAGATCTCTGAAAGTGGGATTCTCGTCGGTTTATTTCACAAAGGCGCTCCGCCTTAATGAAATAGCATCGATATTTCCGCTCCATTGAGGGTATAGGTCTCATCATGAGGGTAAATGCTGCCACGAGGACCGGTTGCCCGATACTTCCCATTCCTTTAAGAGGATTCAGGGCAGGACGGGCAATATTCGTCGGATCTTACCGGCCGGTTCATTTCCCCTCACTTACGTTTGTTCATTCGTGGAGCTGCTTTTTTGGATATCCCGTTTCCATATAAGAGAGGAGCACTCATGGCTGTCGAATGTTCCCGGTGCGGCGAGTGCTGCAGCCATATGGGAATGGTATACCAGATAGCCGAAGTCCTCGGGGATTACGGGTTCCTGGTCTCGAACCTGTATACAGGGGCACGCTATGAGGTCAGGATCGACCGGGACAAAATTCAACTCTTTGAACGGCGAATGCCCGGTCGCGCGGGCCCCGAAGCCTGTCCCTTCCTGTACCTGGCCCCTGAAGGTGAGGAATCCTCCTGCACCGTCCACCAGACCAGGCCCGACGTATGCCGGGAAGTCTTCTGTTGCAGGATGCTCATCACCGATCCTGGGGGGAAAAGGGTGGGAAGGGTCATGGGAACCCGCCACCTTTGCACAGATGATGCCCGCCTTGAAGAACTATGGCGGAGCCGGATACGGACGGAAGATGAACCGGATGACGACGGTATCTGGGAGGAGAGGGTGGTCCGGATTCTCACGGGTGAAAACTACAGGGTACGGCGGTGAGGCTACCCGGCCCAGCCGGTTCCGGCCTCATCGACACGGAGAATACATATGGTAGTCACCGTTGCCCGTTCTGTTCCACCAGTCTCCGTGCAAATAACCCGGCTTCCCGGAGGTCGTCCTGATCCGGCCTTCCCTTGTTTATTCCCCCGAAGAGCTTCAGCAACGAGTAGGTGTCAAAGCCCTTGCAGGAGAACTCTCCGACAACAAGAAAATCCTTCGCGAGAAGCGTCTCCTTCAACCTCCTGTGGAATCCCGGGCCTCCCCGTCCGCTTGTCGAGAAAATAAATGCTTTTTTTCCCTTCATCGCCGGAAGCGAATCTACAAGCGCGAACAATGCCTTGTGATGAGACCCGAAGTAAATCCCCGAACCGAACCCGATAAGATCGTAGACCTCGAGCGCTTCGGGGGGCGTCTCGCCCGTTTTCACGAGGACCGCCCCGAGTTCATCTGCCATGGCCCGTGCGACCTTCGCGGTGTTGCCGTGGTGCACCGAAGAGTATACAATGACTGACTTCATCCCGATCTCTCCCTGCCCTTTCGATCTGATAGAACTTGTGGAGTCCGGTAACCGGGACTATTCTCTCCCGGGAAACAGATCAATGGAGTGCGGCCCGCGGGATGGTTCGTCCTCATCCCGGATGGAGCCCGGCAGGGATATGTAGAGGAAGAAAAAATAGTCACCCGCACTATGACGAACGATCCTTCCGGATCCCTGAAAGCCCTGATCGAGAAGTATACCGTGATCTCGTTCATCCCCGATATCGACCATTATCGCCGTATCGTGGTGCCGAAGCGAGGGAGCTGCATCTTTCGGGGATGCAGGGAACCCATCGCATGGGAAGATGCCCGGGGGAAAAATTTCCTCTGCGAGAACCATTTCAGGGTGATGCAGCAGTGGATCCTCGAGGCGAGGAAGGGACTCATCCCGGGAGGGCAGTCCGAATCGTTCCGGGTGCTGGAAGATTTCGTGAACCGGACTGAACCGGAACCCGGGGACCTTTTTCCCGGGGAGGTCAAAGACTGATCATCCGATCTTCAGTTTTAAAGAAATTCTGCGAGTGTGGCCTGTTTCTCCCGAAGGAGCGACCTGAGCAGAGGACTCTCCCGGACAAACCGGTCAGCAGGAAGGATGAAATCCCGTGCCGTTGATTCCAGCGCGGATTTGAGGTCTTCGAACTCTTTCGGAGGTGAGAGCATCGCATGCCGTACGTTCTCCCGGACGTTGAATACCCCGAGCGGGACATACCCGCTTCTCGCCTCCCTGAGTATGATCGCCCCCGCCTGCCGCTGTTCCCGGGCCAGGGCCTCGAGCACCGCCATCTTGCACGAGTAATAGCACCCCCCGACCGAGGAATATTCTTTCTTTCCCCGGTGCCCCTCGTGGTCCGAGAAGACCATCTCCTCGTTCCCGAGTATGCGGAGGAAGGCCTCGGTCCATTCGTACTGCCAGGGTGTGGGGATCAGGATTACCGCATACCGGTTGTTAAGGCTGGAAAACTCCCGCACCTGGACCGAATCGATCACCTGGTTCTTCTTCACCTGGTCCAGGAGGGAATCGCCGATCATGGTGTCGCACGCGGTGATGGACCAGCGGGTGGGGACCATTCTCCGCGAATCTTCAACCCCGAGGGTCCCTATGGAGAGCGCCTTCTGGATGCTGGAGAACGGCAGGCCCTGGCGGTAGAGATCCAGCACCGCGTCTTTTGCCCGCAGGTCGGTATCATGGTAGGCCCGTTCGAGGTGCTGCTCCCAGCGTACGTGTTCTATATCGAACCGGGTAATGTCGCCGCTGGGACCATAAGGGGTGTGTTCATCCGAGAGCGAGACCCCCCTGGGTTCCGATGAAAAATCGGCTTCGCTCTCGATCGAAGCATCGGCCATCGCGATCTCCTGCAGTTTCCCGACGAACCGGTCGTCGAGATCCCGCACGTCTACCTGCTTTTTACCACGCACGAGAGAGAGCCGGAACCTTATGATCTCTTCCTGAGTCCGTTGACCCGGGATCCAGGACTCAGGGGTATCGAGGATACCCGTATCCCCGTGCACCGGAGCGATCATGGGGCCGGCGTATACATTCGGGTAGTTCCAGCTGCCAACGAAGACCGAAGGTGGCGAGCTCCCTTCCAGGTGCTTTCCGACCTCGACCGAACGCATTTGGGTCTGTGAAGTGATCTTCTTCAGGTAGGCCCCTTTTCCCAGTGTCACCTGACAATAATTCTTCCTCCATTGATAAAATACTGGGTATTGCGGTGGGAAAGTGGCACTGCCGATGTATCGTGGCGGGCTGTATGAATGTTCCCGGAACGTTCCGAAATACTTTTATCGCCATCTACAATACAGGAAAACTGCCGCTGAGATGGTGAACATAACGCTGTTCCTCAGGCTCACCGGTAATCCTCCAGTGGTTCCGGGAACCGCCCGAGCCACCTTGAATGGCCTGGTCACCTGACGAAACCCTCATTCCGCACCGCACTGGACTATTGCGGGATGGTCGGGTGGCCACCTTATTCGTTTCCCCTTAATTCCGGAAGGGGACCGTATCCTCCACCAAATGGACCGTCCTCTGGAAAGGGACGCCGGAGGAATCGCCTGAAAAGGATGAATTATTTCGTTCGCGACCCGTTATCGAGATTTCGCACCTCGAACCTACAGAACGAGTCTCCCATGGCATAACACCCGGTCTCGACGGCAATGCTGCGCTCCCCGAAATAGCCCGAGAATATGGCTCCCAGCATTCCGGAGTCGAAGGCGCATGCGGGCCTGCCCAGGACAGGGAGGTCGACGCATTCGAAACAGTCATAGATCATGAGGGTGATCGGTTCCATCCCTGCGGGTTCCAGGTGGCCCAAAGAGTATCTTTCCCAAAAATCCTGTATATTAGTGATTAGCATCCCGACATCCTGGTCCGCGACAGTGTGGTAGATCGCTTTTCCCACCCGTTCCCCGGCATTCCGTAACACCGGTTCGATAGAAATGCCTTCCGAGATGAGCGACATCCTGATGGTGCTCATCACCATGCGGTAGAAGTCGGCAGGATTTCCGTCCCCCGGGATGTGCCCCGGAATGTACTGGTCGATGTTGAACTGGTCCCTCCCTCCGCTGTGGGCTCCCCCGAGGAATGTCGAGTCCAGAAGGAAGAGCTTCTTCCGGGCGTCCAGCGGATCGAGCCTCGAACTAATAAGCCCGGCATCGGAGAGGTCGCGGAGATGTACAGATACCGTCGATTTCGCCTTTCCCGTTCCTGACACGATATCATCGAACGCCATCTCTCGTGTGTGCAGCATCGCCAGGATCTTCAGTTTGACTGGGCTGTCCACGGCCTGGATACCTTTTTCAGAAGAAAATAACTCGATAAAATGATAAAATTCCTTATCCGAGAGGTTATTCCGGTCCATGGGGTGTTCTCACTCACACGTGTGACGAAAAATTATATATAAATTTAGTTCGTATACAGTAGAATGTTCGTATATGATAAAACAAATCGTCGTGGAATGTGAAGCGAAATGACCAAGACAGTAACCGATGTGATCTGTCCTTTCTGCGGGACACTGTGCGATGACCTGGAGGTCGAGGTATCCGATGACGGAAAGCAGATCGTAGACGTGTATAATGCGTGTGTGATCGGTGCGGCGAAGTTCCTCCACTCGCAGGCGTCGGACCGGGTGAAACGCCCGCGGATGCAGCAGCCTGACGGGAGTTACAAGGAAGTCTCGTACGACGAGGCCGTGGAATACACCGCGAAGATGCTCGCGAGCTCGAAGAAACCCCTGATGTACGGGTGGAGTTCGACCTCCTGCGAGGCCCAGAGCGTGGGCCACGAGATCGCGGAACAGGTCGGGGCGATCGTGGACAACACCGCGACGGTCTGCCACGGGTCGACGCTTATCGCCGTGCAGGACGTCGGGATCCCGAGCTGCACCCTCGGCGAGGTGAAGAACCGGGCCGACCGGATCATCTTCTGGGGCTGCAACCCGTGCCACGCCCACCCCCGGCACATGTCCCGGTACTCCATCTTCCCCCGCGGGTTCTTCGTGAACAAGGGACACAAGAACCGCAAGGTCTTTGTGATCGATCCCCGGGTCACGGACACCGCCAAGATGGCGGACTACCATTTCCAGATCGAGCAGGGCAGGGACTACGAACTGCTCTCCGCGCTCCGCGTCGCCCTCCGGAACGAATGGCTGCCGGACACCGTCGCAGGCATCCCCAAGGAGAAGATCTACGAGGCCGCCGAGGTCCTCAAGTCCGGAAGGTTCGGGATCATCTTCTTCGGGATGGGCGTGACCCAGTCACTCTCCAAGAACCACAACATCGACAACGCCATCATGCTCACCAAGGACTTGAACGAGTTCACGAAGTTCAGCATCATGGCCATGCGGGGTCACTACAACGTCACCGGGTCCGGACAGGTCCTCGGCTGGCAGTTCGGGTTCCCCTACTGCGTCGATCTCTCCCGCGGGTTCGCTCGCTACAACCCCGGTGAGACCAGCTCGAACGACCTCCTCCGCAGGGGCGAGGTCGATGCCGTCTTCGTGCTCGGATCCGACCCGGGGGCGCACTTCCCCATATCCTCGGTGAAGAAGTTCTCCGAACTTCCCTCCGTCGCCGTCGACCCCCATATCACCCCCACCACCGAGGTCGCCAAACTTCACGTCCCGGTCGCCTTCGTCGGGGTCGAGGTCGGAGGCAACTGCTATCGTATGGATAACGTGCCCATCGAGGCGCGGAAAGTCGTCGATCCCCCGGAGGGTATGCTCACCGACGAGGAGTTCCTCTCACGGGTGAACAAGCGCGTCAAGGAGCTCATGGAGGCGAAGAAATGATCAGGATCCGTCCGGATCCCAGAGAGGAAATGACTACAGGAGGCAACAATGTCGGTGCATGATTCTGTGGATTCTCTGCCATCCTCGGCAAGGGCGGTATTTACGCTCCTGACCGATGGAAAAGCCCGGACACTGAACGAGCTCGTGGGCAAGGTCTCCTTCTCTCCGAGGACGATACGGAATGCCCTCAACAGGCTCAGGGCTTCCGGGCTCATTGTGGCGAAGTTCAACTTCCGGGATGCAAGGAAACCACTCTACCAGATAAAGACTGCCTGAACACCCACTGCAACGAACCCCCCCTCACCTTTTTTTCAACTTTCGTTCAGTTATTTGCCGGACAGGGTCCGGTGAACCGGTATCGGTGCCATAACGTCTTGTTCCTGCGTTCCGATCCCTCGTCCACAGTTTTCTTTGAATTGTTAGACGGAGGAAGATTTATCCGATTTTACACCATATATCGGTTTCCGGCCGATGAAAAAAATTATTGTGACCACGAAGAGGGAAGAAGCCCCCAATATACTTCAGGTTCTCGGCAAGGTATTTTTTTACCAGGAAGATCTGGAGAATCTGACTCGTTTCACCATCATTGTCCCGGACAACGAGCTTGACGGAATAATATCGAATCTCCAGCAATCCCTCAAATTCATGGATAAAAAGACCCTGGTCGAGGTTTACTCCCCGGATTTCGTGATCTATCCCGTAGAGGATGAGAAGAAGAACCACGACACAGGTGAGAAGAAGAAATCCGAGCGCTCTCCCATCGAAAAATTGCTCGAATCTGCGGGGACCTACGAGCAGCTTGACCTGAACCTTCTTATCCTTGCAGCCATCGCGGCCATAGTTGCCCTGATTGGGCTGTTTCTGAATAATATCGGCATCATCATCGGCTCCATGCTGCTTTCGCCGCTGCTCGGACCCATCTATGCATTCGCACTCAATACCGCGGTAGGGAGGGGCAGGGTTGTATTACTCTCGTTCCGTACCCTCCTTGTGCTCGTGGGAGGGATCATCGTCTTCTCTCTTGTCGCCACCTGGATACTCTCGTTGTTCATCCCCCTTCCCCTGACACCCGAGATTCTCTCCAGGATGGTATCAAACCCGATCTATGTCGTCATGGCCGTTATACTCGGTTTTGCCACCATTGTAGCCCTCTCTCAGGGGATTCCCGAAGGGATCGCCGGGGTTGCCGTGGCGGCCGCGTTGCTCCCCCCCGCGGTCGTGACCGGTATCGCACCGGTGATATACAGCCAGGGGACCCTCGGGGCACTGATTCTTACCCTGCAAAACGTGTTCGGACTGATGGCAGGGTCTGTAGCAGGAGTCATCGCCCTCCAGATCGGCCCGCGCTCTTACGGGGAGAAACGAAATGCCAGAACGATAATTATCCGGATCGCGTGGCTGCTCGCGGTAATGGTACTGCTCCTCTTCTTCCTCTCGCTCCTCCCCACCTCGCTTTAATCCGGGTGATCCGGGGGGACGGAGACCTTTGCCCGGGCGTTAAGAAGAACCTCGTACGGGAGACCGGACAGGCCGACGGCAGCAAGTGCCCCTATGACCCCCCGTCCCCCGTGGAGGAGGACACCGTATTCTTCCGCGAGTGCTCTCGCCTGGTCGGCATTCACCCGTTCTTCCCGTGCCCTCGCCCCGAACAGGCGTAACGCCCTTGGGATCCTGAAGCCTTCCTTTATCGCGATCCCCCAGTCCGACGAGAAGGACTCGTCCTCCATGAACAGCAGGGCCCTGTCTCTCAGGCGTCCCGTAAGCCCGGGCTCGGCTGCAAGCTCGATAGAGCTGCAGGAGTTCCCCGCAGTTTTCTCCTGGATCGAGGGGTTGAGCATAGCGACGTGGTGCCCGATGGGGATGACCCCGGGAGTGTTACCCAGATACTGGAGAAGGGCGAGGGAGAGCGCGAACGTCGCTCCCGCTTCCCTCGTATCCGTATCATCGACTCCGAGAACGAGGTAGGAAAGGGCCCGGGTTCGGACTTCCCCCTCCACCACGTCCCCCCGGCGCTCCACGTCGACCTGGCATACCCCGTCGGCATGCGACATCATATCGGTAAGGGAATAGGCCGGGCCCCCGGTGCACCGGATCCTCTGCACGATCCAGTCCCCCTCCCGCCTGACCCCGAGAACCCCCACCGCCGGGGCAGGAAATAACCCAATCCCGATCTCGTGCTGCCCGAGTACCGCACATTCGCGAAGAAGCGTGCCGTCCCGCTGGACCTTACGAACCACTCCGCCGGCCATACCATGATGGTACCCGCAGAAGGCGGCACACCCCCCGGAGAGGCATTCATGGTATATCTCGACCATGTCACCGTCCACGGTGGTGAAGATCTTCCGGCACGCACTGGAGGGAAGTGCACTGGTGGCGGCGTACCTCGCGGGAGTCCTCCCCTGTTTACGTTCTTTCTGTGTTACGCACCCCTCTTCGATAAGCCGGTTGATCCAGTCCTGTGCAGTACTCCGCGGGACATCCGCCCCCCGCTGGATATCGTGCACTGTAAAAGCCCCGGACTCGAGGGTAAGGGCCCTCATCAGGTGCAGGAATTCCCGCCTGCGCCTAATGACACCCTGCATGACATTCCCTGATATACAAGAGGTCCCCGATGATCGCGCTCGCGGTCTCGACCGATCCGGCCCCCTTGCCGATCATGGCGATCTCCCCGGCCATGTCGGTCTCCAGGGTTATGGCATTGAGCGTTCCGTCGACCACAAGGGGGTGGTCCCGGGGGATGATCCTCGGTGACACCCTTAAAATTCCGCGACCCGGGACCGATTCCGCGATTAGCCTGATGGTGCACCCCTGTTCTTCCGCGAGGGCGAGGGCGTTGCTGGTGAGGAGGTCGATCCCGGTGATCTCCACGTCTTCGAGGGTGACGTTCTGCTTCCAGATTGTATTGGTGAGGATGACCAGTTTTATGGCCGCGTCTATCCCCTTGACATCGTACGTCGGGTCCGCCTCCGCGTAACCCATCTCCCTGGCCTCGAGGAGCGCCTGGTCGTAGGTCAGCCCTTCTGCAGCCATCCGGGTGAGGATATAGTTGGAGGTCCCGTTGAGCACCCCGAAAAGGCCTCTGACCTCGTTCCCGGCCAGGCCCTGCTGCAGGGTATGCATGATCGGGATCGCACCCCCCACGGTCGCTTCGTACCGGATCGTAACACCATGTTCCGCCGCGATTGCCTCCAGTTCTGAAAAATGCCGTGCAATCGGGCCCTTGTTCGAGGTGACCACGTGCTTTCCCCGCCGGAGTGCAGCCCGTATAAACGTGCTCGCGGGCTCTCCGGTATCCGCATTGGTGGGGGTCACTTCAACCAGCACATCGTAATCGGCGCTCCCGATAACATCCAGGGCAGAGATTCCCTTGTCCCCCACGAACCCTCGCTCCTGCTTCGCGGCAAGAATCTCCGCGACCGGGATGCCGTCGTGATCCATCAGGCCACTCTTTGAATCTGCGATCCCTGTGATAGTTATCCCCAGGTCCTTTCTCCCCAGGCACTCGAGAATTCCCTTTCCCACGGAACCCATTCCAATAAGGGCCACCTTCATAGGGATTCCTCCAGGGGTTCGACTATGAGCAGCTTCTTCTCCCGGGCGACATCCCTGAGAATATTAAGGGCCTGCTCCATGCTCTCTTCGTTTGCCGCTTTTATCTCAAGCCTTGCAGAAGAACGCTCGTTTATGGCAGGCATGGCGATATGGAGATCGGTAACCTCGGCAAAGCCGGTACAGTCGATCTTGTCGATGGTATCTCCGAGGTCGGTGTGCATCAGGTGTCCTATCATGATCACCGACTGTTTGTACAGAAGGTGCTCTTTTCCGATTCGCAGGATGTTTACGCCCTGCGCCTTGATCAGTGAGATCAGGTCCCCGAGTCTCTGTTCCGGGATCTCGAGAACGATCTGGACCGAAAGGGTATCGCCGTCTTTTTTTTCGTCTCTCTGATGGATGACCGCGATAATATTTCCCCCGACCTCGGAGATGGGCTTTAGTGCAGCCACAAGCTGCCCCGGGGTGTCCTTCATCTCAAGCTTCATCGAGACCTGCACAAAACCACCTGATCAATAGTTAGCGCAGGGATGATGATAAGCCTTGTAGATATTTCCATCCCTGTACGTTTTCCCGTTCGGGCACCCCGGCCGGAATGCCCGGCTCCCGATACTCAGGGCACTCCCGGATCCCGGCGGATGATCGATCTTTCCGGTACGACGTCAGTGACCTCGCATTCAGGGATTATTTCCCCGGAACCTGGAAAAAACAGGATTTGTCCCTGGCGGACTCCTAGTGGATGAAACAGGTTTAAAGGATAAACATGATCCAGAGAATTCCGAGGCCGACTGCCACGGTAATCGCCATGACGGCCATCCCGAGTTTCATGAAGTCAAGGAAGCTGATCCTGATCCCTTCGCGCTCCGATATCCCCAGCACGACCACGTTTGCCGACGCACCGATTGCCGTTCCGTTACCACCCAGGCATGCGCCGACCGCGAGCGCCCACCATAGAGGATAGATCTCCATTGATGTCCCGAGGTCCTTGATCAGGGGGATCATGGCAGCCGTAAGGGGAATATTATCCACCAGGGCAGACGCGATGGCCGAGAACCAGACCACCAGTATCATCGCCTCCCCGGTAGTGCTCACCAGTCCCACCATGGCGCCGGCGATCTGGGATATGACCCCCGTCTCCACGAGCGCTCCCACTACGATGAAGAGCCCGCCGAAGAAGAACAAGGCGGGCCATTCGATCTTCTCAAGGATCATCTCCGGGGGCTCCCGGCTCCAGAAGAGGATGATCGCAGCCCCTATAAGGGCGACTTCAGCAGGTTCCAGCCCCAGGAGGGAATGGAAGAAGAACATCACGACCACGAGGAGGATGGTCACGATTGACTTCTTAAAGAGGCTCCGGTCCTGGATCGCCGCATTCTCGTCCAGGCCCTCCATGGCCTTCTTCATCACATCGCGCTCGTGGGGCTCCACTTTCATGCTCTTCCCATAGATCAGGAACATCATCAGGATGATTATCCCGAGGTCGATCAGGGCGATGGGGGCCATGACCATCAGGAACTCGTTGAACGTCAGCCCGGCGGCAGATGCGATCATGATATTCGGCGGGTCGCCGATCAGCGTCGCCGCCCCTCCGACGTTAGAGGCGAATATCTCTGCGATAAGGTAGGGAAGCGGATTTAATTTCATCAGCCGGGCGATGGTGAGGAGCATCGGGGTGAGGAGGAGGACCGTAGTGACATTGTCAAGGAACGCGCTGGCGAGCGCCGTAACGAGGGAGAAGAGGATCAGTACCCTTATCGGGCTCCCTTTTGCCATTTTTGCAGTTCTTATGGCAATATATTCGAATAGCCCGCTGGTCCGGGCCGTATTGACAATGATCATCATGCCCATCAGCAGGAAGATGGTTCCGAAGTCAAGGTAGACCAGGAGAGAATCCCAGGGGACGATATGAAGGAAAATTACTATGGCGGCCCCGATCATCGCCGCCACCGCCCGGTGGATCCGTTCGTCGACTATCAGGGCATAAGTGAAGAGGAATACGAATACCGCAACGAGCTCCCAGAACATCGTAGTCACCCTAGAATATGATCACCGATTGCTCCACCCTGCGGTTGAGGTGCGAGACCACCGGTGAGAGCGGGGCCATCTCGCTGGCAGCTGCCCCGAATCCTCTGTACAAGGCGACGATATCATGCGAGTGCGAGAGCCTGATCACATCCTCGGTCTTTGATCCCGAGAACAGGCTCGTCTGTACCGCTATCCCTTTTTTTTCGAGGAAACGGGTGAATCTGTCCAGCGTGTCCCGTCCCTGTGCCTCCTTGACCTTCCGGAACTCCTCCGCTTCTTCCCCGGCAAGCTCATCGAGCAGGGACAGCACCTGGGCGTCCATGATATACGCCAGGTGCACCCGGGCCCCATAGGCGAGGAAGAGTTCGGCCAGGTCACCGGGAATGTCGGTCGTGAGTACGTCGACGGGGACGAGCACGGTCCGGATCGGCGAAAATTTCATCTCTTCCTCACTGGCGAGAAAATCCGAGTATTCCAGCCGTACCTCCTCGTACCTGGTCCCGACAAGATCCTTGAATTTTCGCTGTATGAGTGAGGAATAATAACCCATCTAAAACCCGGATCACATTAGCGGTTGAGGGGTTAAAAAATTTATTATTCAAGGGATTCCCCTGAACGCACGTTGCCTGATTTATTTAAGGATTGATCCCGCTATTTACCAATCCCGTAGTATTTCCTGACGAACTCCCTGATCTTCTCCGATTCGATCCATCCTTTATCCAGCTGGGTGATCGTCCTGTCGATCTCCTGGGTCTGCTGCATTATCCGGTCGAAAATTGCCCCGCCTTCAAGGTCGGCGATGCCCAGGATGACCTGCATGGGGTTACGGATATGGTCGCCCAGGATGGCGAACTGCTCGATATTTTTCTCGATCTGTTCGTAGGCAAGTCTCTTCTCGGTCTCGATGTGCCTCTGCCGGGTGATATCCCGCATGATGGTCACCACCCTGACCACCTCTCCGTCCTCCATTACCGGTATTTTTCTCGTTTCAAATGAGAAATGCCGCCCCCTGTGCTCGAACTCGTCGAGCGATTCGAGCATCCTCCCTTCGGAGATCACCTGCGAGAACTCCCTGCAGATATCCGGTTTTAAATAAGGAATCGCCTCGGGCAGCCTCTTTCCCACCAGGTCCTCGTCAAGCCCCAGGTTCTCCATCCATCGCCGGAAGGTGGGATTAATCAGGATGATCCTCATCCCTGCATCCACGAGATAGATCCCGTCGCTCATCGCATCGATGGTGATCCGGTACTGGTCCCTCGAGGCCTGGAGCTCGTCTTCTGCGAGCTGTCGTTCAGTGATGTCGGTCAGTACGGCGAGCATGGCATACTGGTCCCTGTAATGTATCGGGGTAGCGTTCACGATTACATGCCGTGGTGCGCCCCCCGGAACACTGAGCTCAATCTCGTAAGGGTCGACCACCTCTCCCGAGGACCGGATCCTGGAATTCTCTTCGATCCTCCGATAGCTCGCATCAGGCATGTAGTCGCCGATGGGAGTCCCCACAAGCTGTTCGGGGGTCTTTCCCATCACCTTTGCCGCGGAGGGATTGGCAAAGAGGATCATCCCTTCCGTGTGCACGATGACATAGTCGGGAAGGTTATCCATCAGCCTGCGATACCGCTCCTCGGTCTCGCCGAGGGCCTTATGGGAGAGCTTCTCTTCGGTGATATCGGTAAAAACCGCCTCGATATATCCTCTTTCCAGGAAGATGGAGGCCCAGTACCGCGCCCAGATGAACGAGCCGTCCCTCCGGATGAAACGCGCTTCGAAATTCGATACGGACCCCCTGACCAGCAGATCCTCTATCAAACGGTCCCTGGTTCCCTGGTCCGCGTATCTCTCGTTGAACACGAACTCGTCGATGAACGCCTGCACGTCGGGATAGAGAAACATCCTCGCCATCTGTTCGTTTGCTTCCAGGACTTTCCCGTCCTTGATCCTCGTCCTGACCAGTCCCACGAGGGCGTTGTTGTATAGGCCCTGGTAGCGCTCTTTACTCTCTTTTAAGGCCTCTTCGGCCGCTGTCCTCGCGCTGATGTCCACAGCGGTGAATACTATCATCCCGTCCTCGAGCATCCCTGCCGAGACAAGGGCACGGATCTTCTCACCGGTCTTCTTTCGGAGCGTAGTCTCCCAGTCGGTGACAGGTCTGCCCGCGAGCCGTTCACGGAATACCCCGTACTCGGAGTCGTCATTCCAGATTTCGCGTATCGGCCGGCCCAGCAACCCTCCCATCCTGTATCCGAGAAGGTCTGCTCCGCGCTGGTTCACCTCGTCGATGACATCGTTCTCGGGATATCGGCGAAGGAGGAAAATCCCTGCCTCCGAATTATCGAATATCCCGTGATACCGGTCTTCCTGTTCTTTCAGGTTGTTCGAGAGGGAGGCGACAATGACTCCGATGGCGACCAGGACATAAAACCGGGCTGTCGCCGAGGTGATGGAATCGATATCGGGATAGGTAAAGAGGTATACCAGGGCAAGGTAGGACATCCCCACCGCAACCGAGAATATGACGCCCTTCCGCGGAAACCAGTACGCGGCGATCACGATGGGAAGATAAAAAAGGTGCGGGGTAAGATTTGAGATCCCCTTCGTAAGGCCGTAAATATTCAATGCAAATGCAAATATCGTGGTGAGGGCCAGGATGAGGATCCACACGTTTTTCCGGCCCAGGGTCGCGGGAATCTGTGCATACCAGTGTTTCATCGCCGGACCAACTCCCACCGCTCCAATTAGGGCGTGTGCCTTCCTTATGGTAAAATGTATCGATACCACGCAGGCATTTGAAAGCCCGTCACATCCTTTCTCCTCTTTAAATCCAATCACCCGGCGGTTACCATTCCGCCGGATCGGATCCTCCGTGCACCTGGTGAGAACTGCGGGATCAGAGAGGGCCGGGGTTCTTCAGGGCCCCGATGAACACCCCGATTGCTCTCCGGATTGCTTCAGAGACCAGGTTATCAGACCGTCGGCCCCGTTCCGGGGGCCATGGGGTCCTTCGTCCCGGAATTTTTCGGGAACAGATGGTACTTCCTTGCAAAATACCGGAACGACCGGTTTTTTTCCAGGGCGGTTTCCGGGGAGAAATTATCCAGGATATCCTGCATGAACGTAATCCGGGAATGGTAACGACGGGGGATCCTCCGGTTGAAGATCTCCTTGGTAAGGTGGTCGGTATGCCGCATCGGTCTGACGCCCATAGCTTTTGCCGTCCGGTTCTCAAGTCCCGCCATGTACCAGCTCTCGATCTCCATGATGATCACCGCGATACGGTCCCGCTCGATGGTGCAGAACCGCTGTTGGATCACCTCTTTTTTTGACCAGACATCCGGCTCCTGGTCAATATCCGCCACCATGATGAAATCGTGGTTCATTGAGATCACGCTCCTGATGAACTGGCACACTTTTTCCCTCTTCATGCAGGCATACATCACCAGCTCGACCGAGGTGTAGCGGGATGCAAGGGCGGGACGAATGACTTTTGCGAAAAACCTCTGGTCATCATTCCCTTCCACGAAAATAAACAGCCTTTTATCGGTCATTCCATGCCCAGCAGGTTTTGGATGAACAGGTCCTCGATCCCTATCTCATGTGCAAGGAATGTCCGGACCTCCTTTTTGTTTGCGGGCCGCTCCAGCCTCGAGAATCCGTCCTTGTCGCGGGTAATGAGGAGAATATCCTCGATGCGTGCGTGCCTCACCATTTCGGGGTTATGAGTGGTCACGATGACCTGCTTGGTACGGGACGCGTCACGGAGCATCTCCACAAGCCGGGAGATAAGGTAAGGATGGATGTTCCTCTCCGGCTCCTCAATTACCGTCACCGGGCGCTCCTCGAAATACAGGGCGATGATCAGGGCACAGAGATTGATGGTCCCGTCCGAGATCATCGATGCCGGGAAATAGCTCTCTTTACCGTAGGTCTCCCGGAATTTCAGGAACAGGGACATGTCCATGAACTTCTCGACCTCAACCTCGTCCACAAACGGGAGCATGTCGTTGAGTAACCGGGAAAAAGACGCTTTTTTCTCAGGATCTTCGAGGATATTCCGGATCACGATGGCGAGGTTTCTCCCGTCCTTTTCAAGATCGTTTTTTCCCATGATCGGGACTGCGCTCTTCAGGAGCCTGGGATCGAAGTCGAAGACCTTCATCCCCCGGAATATCCACTCCAGCGGGGGGATCCCGGGAATTGCAGGGGGCATGTTTATCATGAGCCATGACGGCGGGAGATCTTTTAGCTGGTTGAGGAGGGGGAGGATCTCATGCTCAAGCAGCCGGAGGGAATCCGGGGGATGCACCCCTATGTGGAGGGAGTGGTTCCTCCTTGACAGGCTGATCGATCCTTCTCCCCGATCTCTTGTTCCCTGCTCATCGTATACCAGGTAGTTCCCCGTCACCAGCAGGTCTTCATGTGCGATACTGTAGGATTTTCCGGAATCAGCAAATTTAAGCCCGAACTGGTAGGTAATCTCCACGGGCCGGAAATACACCGGAAGCCCGTCCCGCACCGCGACGATATCCTCCTGCAGGGTCTCCAGGACGTAGGAGATCCTGAGGGAAAAATCTTCGACCGGACCGATAAGGGTATTCCGGAAATACTCCACCCCTCCCTGCAGCGATATGGCGTTCTGGAGGCCGTACTTCGCTATATCCCGGATAAACTTGAAGATTTGAATAAAATTCGACTTCCCTGACGCGTTCGACCCGATGATGATATTGAACCGGTCGGGGCTGATCTCCATCTCACGAAAACTCTTGAAATTCGATACCGCGATCTCCCGGATGGGCATAGGTGATGATGGAGGGGCGGTTACATAAGTGCTTCGCCGGATCGTTCACAGGACCGGTAACTCAGTCGTTCTTTCTCCGGAGCGCCAGAATCGCGGCCGCCGCACCCGCAGCGATCAGGGGGATCCATCCCGGCAGGGGTATCGATGAGAGCACCGGCCCCTCCTCCGATGCTCGTTTCTGCGCCGCATCCCTTCCTTTTATCGCTTCGGGCATGCCCGGTTGGATCGCCAGGGCACGGTCGTAGGCGTCGATCGCCTCCTGGTACTTTTGCTGGGCATAGAGCGTATCCCCAAGTTTTCTCCAGGCGTACGCATCGCGCGGGGAGAGCCGGGTCGCCTGATCGAATGCTTCCGTCGCCGCCGGGTTGTTCCCCAGCTCCTGCCAGGCCAGTCCAAGGTTGTAATACGCATTCTCGGATGCCGGGTTCATCACGATCGCCTGTTCGTATGCCTGTATCGCCTCATCGGTGCGTCCCAGCTGCCGTAGCGCGTTGCCCTTGTCCAGCCATGCGTCCGAGAGTCCGGGAGTCACGTTCGTCGCCTGGATGTATGCATCCAGCGCCTGGCGGTAGTCTTCCTGCATGTAGAGTGCATTTCCGAGGCCCAGCCAGGCTGGCCCGTAGGTGGCATTACGCATCGTCGCCTCCCGGTACGCCAAGGCGGCTCCGGTATAGTTCCCTTCCCGGTAGGCTTCGTCACCCGCTGCGACCAGCGATTCGGGCGTTGCTCCCGGGATCTGTGCGAGTACAGGCACTATTACGAGTATCCCGATGACAATCATCACCATTACGCACGCACGCCGGACCGATCCCGTTCTTTTCATATCCTACATGGAACAAGTGCATCAAACGGCATAAGGACTGCGATAGCGGGCATTCCCGAACCGGCGGCGACCCCGGGCGGGCTGCGCCCGGTGAAAGGCCTGTCATGCTCACAGCCATCCCGGCCAGGGAAGGCCGATACCTTTGGAGAGATCCTTCAACTCGTCGTGAATCCCCCGGTCCAGCCTGAGGATCAGGACCCCGTAGATGATCACTCCGAGGATGACATCGGCGAGCAGCAGCCAGAACGAGTCGAGGGGCACGAGCAGCCGGAACGTACCGACCGCGATCCCCATCACAGTCGATGCCGCCAGTATCCTGGCCACCGTTCCCCTTTCGATCGCGATACTGACCTCTTTTCCGAGAACATGATGGGAAATCACCGCCCGGAAGACCATCGCGCCGAGAATTGCGAGAGCCGCTCCGGCGATCCCCAGCAGGGGAATGAGGGCTACTTCGAGGATCACTACCAATACCGCGTTTATCGCGTTGATCACGAACGCCGTGCGGGGCCGGTTGAGCGCCCCGAGGCACATCGAATCGATGAGGGGGAAGATGCTCGCAAGCTGAACCAGGAAAAGGAGAGAGAGCGCCGCGGCGGCGACGGTGAACGGCGACCCGTAAAGGAAATATAAGAGACGGTCCGCAAGGATAATCCCGCCCGCACTGACAGGTATAGCGAGGAGGAGGGAGTAGGAATAGGCCCGGCCGACCGACTCCCCGATTGTAGCAAGCTCGCCTTCCCTGTACCACCGGCTGATCCTGGGATAGAGTGCGGTGGTGAGGGTGGTGACGATGAAAAGGGCAAGAGTAGTGAGCTGGAACGAGGTCCGGTAAAAACCCACCTCCTCGGTGGTAAGGAAGTACCCCACCAGTATGGTGTCGGCGGAGGAGATCACCAGGGCGAGTGCAGCGGAGAGGAATACCCACCCCGCGTAGGGAGCCATGCTCGAGAGATGTTTCCTGGTGAAACGGCCGGGGCGAATGTCGAGAAAGCGGAGGTTGATGACGATCCCGGCGATCGCCCCCGCGACGAACCCGCCGGCGAGCCCTGCCGCACTGTAGCCGAGATATACCGCGAGGACCTGCGCAAGGACCTTGACGATCGTGGTGCCGAGCTCCGCGACCTGGATGACTCCTGCTTTCCCCCTTCCATAGTTGCCTGCGGCGATGATGCTCCCGGACGTGGTGACCACGACGGCAAGGAACAGCCAGTTGAAGAGGCCCGTCGAGGAAAAGTCTATCAGAAGGGTTCGCGCCAGGAAGAGGACGCTCAGGGCGAAGGGTATGAGCACGAGACGGACTGCAACTCCCGCGGAGAAGAATTCCCGCTGATCTTCTCCCTCGCTGACCCGCTGGACTGTCGCTCCCCCCATCCCCCCGTCGGCCAGGAGGTTCACGACACCCAGGTAGGCAAGGAACAGATAGAACGCCCCCAGCGGAGCCGGGCCCAGGGTGTGGGCGAAGTACACCGTGGCGATGTACCCGATCCCTGCGATTCCGAGATTGGCGGCAAGCCCGATGATGCTCTGCCTCTTGACCGGGCCGATGTTCATCAACTGGTCAAGAAACCTGGCGGGCGAGAACACACGGTACTATTCGGGGTATGGGCTAAAATCTTCCCCCGACTCCCCGGGCTGCCCCTGGCCCCCCGGATCGAAAGGGTGTTCACTGTTGAGGTTGAGACGATCTCTCCTGACATGGCTGAGCGCACCCCGGTGATCCTGGCCCGCGAACTGGAGAAGCATTTCGGGAGCCTGCGGGCAGTTGACAAGATCAACTTCTCGGTCCATACGGGCGAAGTTTTCGGGTTCCTGGGGCCGAACGGGGCGGGAAAAACCTCGACCATGAAGATGATCCAGTGCATCTCCCCCCTCACGGGAGGTCACCTCGAGGTCTTCGGGATGGACGTGGAACGTTTCCCCCGGGAGATCAAGCGGCAGCTCGGGGTGGTGCCACAGGAGACGAACCTCGATCCCGAGTTCACGGTATTCGAGAACCTCATGGTCTTTTCCCGGTACTTCGATATCCCGCGGAAAGAGGCGCAGGAAAGGATCGAAACCCTGCTTGAGTTCATGCAACTCCTGGAAAAACGCGACGTGCTTATTGATAAGCTCTCGGGAGGGATGAAAAGAAGGCTCCTGCTCGCCCGGTCGCTCGTGAACCAGCCGAAGCTGCTGATCATGGACGAGCCGACCATCGGGCTCGATCCCCAGGCCCGGCACCTGATCTGGGAGAAACTGAAGGCGGTACAGAACGAAGGCAGTACCATCGTGCTCACCACCCACTACCTTGACGAGGCGGAGCGCCTGTGTAACCGGCTGGTCATCATGGACCTCGGCAGGATCCTCGTGGAGGGTGTCCCGGAGGATCTGGTGAAGAATTTCGTGGGGAGCGACATCGTGGAGGCGGACAACTCCCCCGAGGTGGTGGACTGCCTGGAACATATGGGCGCCCGGTACGAGGTGTTCGGCGACATGGTCCAGGTGTTTACCGACCGGCCGAGGGAAGTGGCAAAGAATCTCTTCGATAACTGTAACCCGGGCAGGGTATTTGCCCGGCGGGCGACCCTCGAGGACGTATTTCTCTCGCTCACGGGAAGAGCGCTGAAGGATTAGGTGAGGGATGAGGAACACGGGTCACTATATCACGAATGCGGCCTGGAAGGTCTGGCGCCGGAACTGGGACGTGTTTTTCAAGACCTACCAGGTCAATTTTCTTCCCCCTTTCATCGAGCCAATCCTCTACCTTCTTGCAATCGGGTTCGGGCTCGGCACGTTCGTGGGGGAGATCGACGGGATCCCTTACGTCAGGTACATCGCTCCGGCGCTGATCTCCATCTCCATAATGAACGCAGCGTTCTTCGAGTGCACCTACTCCTCGTACGTCCGGATGTACTACCAGAAGACCTTCGATGCAATCGTAGCGACCCCGCTCTCGATCGACGAGGTCATCGCCGGCGAGCTCCTGTGGGGCGCGACCAGGAGCCTGATTTATGCCTCGCTGATGCTCCTCGTCCTCATCGCCTTCGGGGTGGTGGACCTCCCTTCATCCCTCCTTCTGATACCATTCTCGTTCTTTGCCGGGCTGCTCTTTGCGGGTATTGCAATGTGTTTCACCGCCATAGTTCCCGGGATCGATGCGCTCAACTATCCTTCCTTCCTCTTCATCACTCCCATGTTCCTCTTTTCCGGGACTTTTTTCCCTCTGTCGGTCCTCCCTGTGCCTCTCCAGGTCTTCGCCCTCGCCGCACTCCCGCTCACCCAGCTGGTGATAGTCGCACGGGCGCTCACCCTCTCCGCATACTCGCCCCTGGTGCTCTACAGTCTTGCCTGGATCGCGGTCGTAGGGGTCATATTCTTCTTCCTCGCCATCAGGCTGATGAGAAGACGACTCATTGTATGAACCGGATCATTGGACTCCCCCGCCGATTCGGTCACTTATTTACCCTCTCATACCGACAATTACACTTCGGATTGGTGTAATCGTGACCGCCTACAAGTACTGCCAGACCAACGTGCTGAGCGTCAAACCTGATTCTACCGTCAGTTTCGTTGCGGACCTGATGAAGGGGAAGAACATCGGATGCGTCGTGGTGACAAAAGACCACAAGCCCGTGGGGATCGTGACGGACCGCGACCTCGCCCTCCAGTGGGCCGAACTCTCCGGGAAGGCAGGAGAGGTCCTGGTAGAATCGGTGATGACGAAGGACCTCGTGACCATTAAAAAGGACACGGGAATTTTTGATGCCATCCAGGAGATGAAGAACGCAGGGGTGCGCAGGATGCCCATCGTCGACAATGGGGGAAGGCTCGTGGGGCTCCTCACCGTCGACGATCTTATCAGACTTCTTTCCCGTGAGATGGCGGATATTGCCCGGATCATCGGAAAGGAAGGCCCGAGCATCTGAAGGATAATCTTTGGGCACCCGCAGGGGACCGCTTCCGGGAGTGGGACCGGAAACGAATTCGGGAAGGGCAAAAACCAGTCCCGAACGGGAATTCACTGCGTTCCCGAAGCCGTCCCCAACACTCATATTTTCAGGAGACAAACGGTTGCTCATGGTATCGCCGCATTTGTCCGGGCATGATCCTCCCCTCGCGCAGGGGGATGTGTACAGGGAAGGCCTTCCCTACGCCGTCCATGCCCCTAGCCTGCTCAATGCCCAGCCCTGGCGCGTGGAAATGGTAAAAGGACAGTCGATGAGGCTGTGGATCGACAGGGAAAGGATGTTTCCCGCTCTCGACCCCGTGAACCGGCATACCCTCATCTCCCAGGCGACGTTCCTCGAGAATTTCAAAATTGCAGCATCGTACTTTGGATACCGCACTTCGATAGATTATTTTCCCCTGGGTTGGGGTACCGATGCCACGATCCATGAATTTCCGATAGCGCAGGTTGAGTGCAGCCCCTCCCCGGACAACCGGAACGCTGATCCGCTGTTTCCGTTCCTGATGACCCGGCAGACCTGCAGGACTCCGTTCGATAAAAAACCGCTCGATAATGATGCACTGGTGGACGTCGCGGGATCCTTTGAGAGTGAGTTCACCTCCTTCGTAACCCTCACCGACCCGGAGGTCTGCCGGGAGATCGGGGATCTGGTGGCCCGGGCGCTCCCGTTGGCCCTGGGAAGCAGGGAAAGGACAATGGAATGGATCAAGATGGTCCGTTTCGACGAGGACGAGGCACGCCTGTCCGGGGACGGGATCGGTCTTTCATGGTTGGGCGGAGGTGAATCTCTCCTCTCCGTCATCACCGGAAAGCGGCTGAGCAGGGAGAAGGTGCAGGCCGATCCGGAACTTTTCTGCGCCTATCTCCGGGAACGTTGCGCAGAGCAGGTCCGTTCGGCTGCAGGATACGGCTGGATCAGCACGAAAGGGAAGAGCAGGGTCAACCTTATCCATGCCGGCAGGGCACTCGAGCGGGTATGGCTTCATGCGACTTCCGCCGGTATCGGGCTACAGCCGTACCATCATGTGCTCGGTGATTATCCCGGGACCGGAGAACTCCACGGGGAATTGAAGGACATTTTGGGAATTTCGGGATCCCACACCGTTCAGGCGTTCTTCAGGCTGGGTTACGCGGCTTCCGCGAAGACCCGCACGTTCCGGAGGCCTCCCGAATCGTTTCTCATGCCGCCCCCCTGAAGGCGATCCCGCTTCCGGTAGAGTGATTAGGGAATTGTGATTCCCTGGATCACCAGTGCCACCAGAAATAGCCCGATCCCTGCGAGGGCCAGCGGAATGGTGTACGAACGGGTGACCGTGGGGATATCGTCGCCGGTGGTACGGTGTATCAGCCAGAAGAACGGGTCGGTCACGAAAGAGACCAGGCAGGACCCTGCCGCGACCATCAGGATGAGCGAGATCGGGTTGACCGCCGCGGGAAGGGTAGTCCCGGAGAGAATCCCGGCGGTGATCACCGCGGTCACCACCCTCGATCCCTGGGCGGTCTGGATCAGCGCCGCGATGAGGAAGGGGACCATCAGGAGCGGGAAAATACCGCTGATCTGCTCCATTGCCTGCTGGGCAAATCCACTCTGCACGATTATCGCTCCCAGCGCTCCCGCCCCGCAGATGTCAAAGATGATGAGCCCTGCATGCCCCGTTCCCTTTGAGATCGCGCTTTTTCTTACCTGCGGGTCGGCGATGAGGATCGCACAGACGACCCCGGCCAGCATGATGAACTGTATCAGGGAGGTATGAGTGAGACCGAGAAGATAGACTCCCGGCGGGAGGGCGAGGATGATCACGATGAAGGGGGCCCAGGCCCTGATGTGGAACCCCGTGGTCCTGCAGGCGGGGTTGGTATCGGCAGCATCGGTGCAATGATCCCTGTCCCCTTCATTTCCGGGGAAGATCTTCCCCTTTCTCATGAACAACACGATAAGTACCCCCAGTATCAGGAGGGAGACAGGGATCGTCACCGCATCGAGAACGAGCGGGGAGAGGGTCCCGGAGAATGCATTATACAGGGGGATGACTACCGGGGTGGGGTAGATAAGGGCGTAGGAGATCACGCTGCCCAACGCGGCGATATAGAGCAGCCGGTTCTTCTGCTCTTTGGTCTCCCCGATATGACCGAGTATCGGCTGGAGCATCACGAACGCCGTGATGCAGCAGGTGACCGGCACCGAGAGAATGTAGCCGGCGAACCCTGACAGGAGGACGGGATTTCTTATTCTTTTCCTGATGTCCGAGACGATCTCTTCGGTCTGATGCTGTTCGACCAGCAGGCGGGCGATTATCGCGCCGGAGAGGATGATGATCCCGAATATTGCAAATATCGAACCGAGCCCGGTAATTATTCCCTGGAATACCTGCTCAGGGCTCATCCCGGCGAGCAGCCCGAACAGGATCGCCCCTCCGATCAACGAGAAAAAAGGTGAAATGCGGTACCTGATCCCGATCACGGTTATGAATGCCAGGGTTATTGCGAACGAGACAAAGAGAGGTACCAGCATGTATACCAGGATCGTTGGTCGCTCGAAATTATCAAATGATAACTCGCCCGTACCCAATGAGATGGATCATACCCTTCCCCGCAGGGTTAGTCCATTCTCCCTTGCCGATGATCCCGGGCACTTCCCCCTCTCAGGCATCCATCGCCCCGGAGCGCTGGTTTCAGGGAGTGAATGACGTTCCCCGGGCCTACCCGTTCTAGATGTTCTCGCGCGCAATCTTCGGGTGATGACGAACATACTCCTTATGAAAAGTCCGGAGAAGAGCAGAGACCTGAAGTCCTTGGAACAGCAAATATCCTGACAGACTGCAGATGCACGACGACGAATGGGACTCACTCAACAGCCAGATCATGACCTGCACCCGGTGCAGGCTCTCCGAATCACGGACGAATGCGGTGCCCGGCGAAGGGCCGGTTCCCTGCCCGATCATGATGATCGGCGAGGCGCCCGGAGAGAAGGAGGATCAGCAGGGAAGGCCCTTCGTGGGGCGGGCCGGGACGGTCCTGAACAGGTTTTTGGAGGAAACGGGGCTTCCGCGCGACGAAGTCTTCATTACAAGCATCGTCAAGTGTCGCCCTCCGAAGAACCGGGACCCGAAAGAAGACGAGATACATAGCTGCTCGGGACATCTCGACCGCCAGATCGCCCATATAAAACCCCGGGTGATCGTCCCTATGGGGAGATTCGCCGCCGGAGTAATATTCTCCCGGTTCGGGATCGGGGGCGGGAAGATCAGCGAGGTACATGGGAAACTGTTCAGGGGAGCGTTTGACGGGGACGAGGTGATGATCTTCCCTGTCTACCACCCGGCGGTGGTGACCCATAACCCGCCGCTCCGTTCCGAACTCGCCGGGGATTTCGCACGCTTAAAGGAGATGCTCTCGCGAATAAATCGTTGAACGGGGGATATCGGCGAGGTCTATCTCCATCCCGTCGTATCCGACAAGCACCTCCACCCCCATATGTTCACCCGCCTTGCGCAGTTTTTCTGCCGATCCCTCGACATCCTCAAAGAACCAGCTGCCGAAATGAACCAGCAGTATGTGCCGGGTAAAACCGGAGAATAGTGTGATCAGCTCCGGGATCCCGTTATGACCGAAAATCTGCCCGGTTTTTTCGTCTCTCCTGACCATCCCTCCCTTCCTGAGATAACTTCCGTCGGTGATAACCAGGTCAAGGTCGCCGAGGAGATGATGATACATCGTATCGATCCAGATCAGGTCACCTGTATAAAGGAATACCTGCCCGTCCTTTTCCACCCGGTAGGCAAGAGACCGGACCAGTTTACTGTGATGAGTGGGAATCGCCCGGACGATGTACTCTCCCAACCGGAATTCTTCCTCCGGCACCCGGATATTCATGGTGTCATAGGCTTCGGGAGCAATAATCGGCACTCCCACCGCACTCTTATCCCGCACGAAGAATGCATGGTCGGGGTGAAGGTGGGTAACGAGGATCGCGGTGGGAGAGAGGTCAAGGTATTCTCTCTCTCCCAGGTCGAGAAGGAGCGTATTGTCCACCAGAACACCGGAATGCAGGCGATGACCGGGCGATTCCTCCCCGATCTCGCCCCGGGTCCCGAGGACCCTGATCTTCACTCCAGTACCCCCGGCCCCGCAGACGTTTCACCCGGGACATCCCTGCGAATTCCTTCATTCACGTGGGGGAACATCCGGTTCTTCGTGAGCTGAGCCGCGGGGACCCCCGTAAGAGGTTGTACGGTCATCCCTCCGGGCCACGCTACCCGACAACATGCAGTGGTTCCGGAACTTCCATCAGATGAAATAGCCCCACACTTCCCTTTTTTTACGAGATGGTACTTATTCCCGCCATAGGGTCCCGGATATGATAGTTGTTACCAGTCGGAGGTATGCGGCATCGGGTTGCCTGAAGGATAAATGCCGGCGATAAAAAAAAGGGTTAGGAATTTATGCAGTTGCCACAGGATCCGTCCTGTAACCGGGTCTGGTTTCTGATCAGATCACGGGCAGACTGTGCATCAAGGCTCCTCGTCTGGAGCATGGTTCCTTTTCCGGCCGTTTCCAATGAGAAACCGAAACGGTTCGCCTGATTAAGGGATCCGGAATCCGATCCTCCGTCCTGTGCGGTCTGGTTCTGGAGGCACTCCATGTCACAGATCCTTGTCTGGAGCATGGTTCCTTTTCCGGAGGTATCGAGCGTGAACCCGAAGCGGTTGATCGTCTGATCGCCGGCCGTTGCCTGGCCGGAGGACCCCTGGCCGCTGCCTGATCCCACCAGGTTCTGTCCCATGAGTTTTCCCGACTCTGCGGAGCCGCCCATCGGTCCTGCCGCGATAACGGACGCTGGAACGACGATGAGGGCGATGAGCCCGCAGACCAGTAATGTTCGATAGAGCATTTCTCTTTCACTTCCTTATTGCGGTCACCGGCAGTGATCCGGGATCTCCGTTCTGCCGGTCCTGCATATCCGGTCTACCCCTGCTTATAAACCGATTCTCACCCCCGAAGCTACCTGATACCCGATGAAACCGGCTCCTATGACGGGTCGGACCCTCCATCAGCGTCGGCCGAGACACCTGCCCGGTAGAGGGGAACGGCACCTCATGGATCATATACCTTCCCGGAGGGAACCGTATTGCTTAAATTCTATGGTAGGCAAATTCTTTCCATTGGTGTGCGTAGCATGAGAACTCAAAAAAATCCCAAAAAGACGTCTGTTTCTTGGACAAAATGGTATAGAAATCGATTTCCGGACCGTTCGCAATTATCCGCGTCTCCGGGAGCGGATGAATAATGGCAGACGGATCGACGATCGCCTGGCTCCTCTGCGCCACGGCGCTGGTCATGCTGATGACCCCCGGTGTGGGGTTCTTTTACGGAGGACTTGTCAGGAAGAAGAACTTCATCTCGATGGTCGCACTGTCCTTCATCGCCTTCGCCCTGGTATGCATCCAGTGGATCTTCATCGGGTACACCCTTGCATTCGGGGGGGATGCGGGAGGGTTCGTGGGTAACCTCGAGTATTTCGGGCTCAACAACGTCCCCTTCGAGTCGAGTGCGGCCTATCCCCCCATGCTGTTCATGATGTACCAGCTCACTTTCGCCGCGGTAACCCTCGCAATCGTCACCTCGGGCATGGCTGAACGCATAAAGCTCAGTGCATTCCTTATCTTTGCACTTATCTGGGTAACCCTCGTGTATTCCCCGGTGGCGCACTGGGTGTGGGGAGGCGGATGGGCGCAATCGCTGGGATTTGTCGACTTTGCGGGTGGAGCGGTAGTCCATATATCTGCAGGATTTGCTGCCCTGGCGCTTGCGATAGTGATCGGCAAACGAGCCGGGTTCGGGGAGTACTCTCTCGATCCCCATAACATCCCGATGACGCTCCTTGGGGCCGGACTGCTCTGGTTCGGGTGGTTCGGGTTCAACGGCGGCAGTGCACTCGCCGCGAACGGTCTTGCGGTAAATGCCATCGTGGTCACCAACATCTCTGCGGCTTCCGGGGCACTTGCCTGGCTGTGTATCTCCTGGATGCGCGGGATGCCGAGTTCGCTCGGCATGGTAAGCGGTGCGGTAGCCGGGCTCGGGGCTATAACTCCCGCGGCGGGATACGTCACCCCCATGGCGGCTATCGTGATAGGTGCGGTGGCGGGTCTCCTTTGTTACCGTGCGATGCTCTGGAGAATTCAGAAAAAGATGGACGAGAGCCTGGATGCATGGGCGGTCCACGGGGTCGGGGGTCTCTGGGGCACAATTGCCGTGGGGATCTTTGCGATGAGCGCGGTCAACGGGGTCTCGGGTCTTGTCGAGGGCAACGTGACCCAGCTAGGGATCCAGATCTTCGGCGCGGTCGTGGTAATGGTGTTCGCCTTCGGAGTCACCTACCTCGTCGCCTGGATCATCAACCGGTTCATCGGGCTCCGGGTATCGGAGACCGAGGAGTATGTGGGGCTCGACCTCTCGCAGCATGGTGAGCGGGCGTATTAGCCCCCATTCTTTTTGACGGAATCGACTATTTACCCCCACAGAGCCACAAAGTACGCCGTCTGCGGAATTCCTGAATAACGGAAGGGTGAGTTACCGCCGTAATCAGGGAAAACTCGTGGAATATTTTTTGGAATTCCGGCTTTTCTGACTTCCTTACTTCGTAACGTTCTTTCGGGCTTCTCCCGGCCACTGTGGGCAGCCACCGGCGAGATTTTTTTCCGGCAGATTAACCCTGGCGGATAGCGCACAATGTGAATCGATAAAAAGAGTCCGGACGTTCGACAGGCCGGGCATATCCCGTCGGGACGCCACAGCGGCGGGGCGCAGCCCCTGGAGCGTTAAACAATGCAAAGTCGAATTTATTGATAATCCTTACAGGAAATTTAAAAATATGCATTCATAGTCCGCCTGATCGAGATGAGAGGTCCGACAACTTCGGATCTCCGGATAAGCTCCGGCACCTGCAATACTCTAAATTGAGTGGCGGGGTCCGGCCGCCATAATATCACTGTTTTTTATTCAGCCCGCAATGCCTCGATGGGATCGAGGTTTGAAGCTCTCCAGGCCGGGTACACCCCCGAGATTACGCAGGTGAAGATCCCGACTCCCATCGCAAGGGGAATATAGACCAGGCTCTGGGGGAAAAAGAAATACTCCGTCGTCCCCACCATCGCCATCACGATGAGGTACCCCATCCCGAGACTGACGATTGCACCAATCCCTGCCCCTACGAGGCCGAGTATTACCGATTCATAGATGAACATCCTGCGGATCTCTCCCTTCTGGGTCCCGATACTCCGGAGGATCCCTATCTCCCGGACCCGTTCGGTGACCGACATCATCATGACGTTGAAGATGGAGACCGCGGCAACGATCAGGGAGATCCCGGCGATCGCCATCACGAAACTGGTGAGGGTCCCCAGCGTTGAGGTGATGCTCTCGAGCATCCGGCTGCTGTCCTGGACGCTCACCACGTTTTCCCTGCGGTTCAACTGGTCGGTAATCGCGGTCTTTGCGGCATCCGCGTCATTGATGTCGTCGAGGAGGACATTGACCTGGTCGTATTCACCTTCTCCTCCATAGACTCCGGTATACCATTTTTCGGTGGTGATGATCGCATTATCGGAATTGAGGTCCATCGACATTCCCCGTTCCTCGAGAATCCCCACCACGCGAACGGTTTCCTCGCCGGAATCTTCATCACCGATGGTGAGACGGCTGCCGAGGGTGAGTCCGTAACGCTCCGCGAGCGTCGGGCCGATTACCACCGAACTGGTACTTTTCGGGTAGGCACCCTCCGCGAGAGGCAGGATCTCCGGCATCACATCCGGGTCCAACCCGTAGATACTCGCCCTTCCATCCTGGGAACTTATCGAGATACGGTCATTTCCCGAATAGAGATAATAGACCGTTCCGTACTTATCTGCCGCCCTGTTGATCTGCTCGAACTCCGAATCCGAGATGGTGGTATCGTCGTCTCCGCCCGAAACACCGCCACCGCCGCCGCCCGACCGGAAGATCATCCCGCCGCCTCCACCCGAATCCGCGTGGACCACGAGAACATTCCCCATGGAGGAGAGTTCTTCGGTAACCGAGAGGGTCATATTGGCCCCCATCATGCCCATCGACGAGATGGCCACCACCCCGATCACGATACCGAGTGCAGCGAGGACGGAACGCAGGAAATGAAGCCTGATGCTCCGGAGAGAGAGCTGGAAAATTACGTCTTTCGCCATTAGGCCACCCTCCCGTCCTGAATAGTGATGGACCGTCCCGCGTACCGGGCGATCGCCGGGTCGTGTGTCACCATGATGACCGTCCTTCCCTCGCGGTTCAGTTCCGCGAGCATCTCCATGATCTGTCCGCCGGTCCGTGTGTCAAGGTTTCCGGTCGGCTCGTCGCAGAGAAGGATTGCAGGGTCGTTGATCAGGGCCCTCGCAATCGCAACCCTCTGCTGCTGCCCTCCGGAGAGTTCATTCGGCCTGTGGGCCGAGAGTTTTTCGTCGATACCGACCTTCCGGAGCATCTCCGCCACGATCCCGCTCTCGTCCGGGTGGCGGTGTTTGAGGATGTAGGGATATTCCACGTTCTCGTAGGCGGTAAGGAGCCCGATGAGGTTGAACTTCTGGAAGATGTACCCGAGGGTATTCAACCGAAGGTCGGTAAGTTCGTGATCCCTCAGCGAACCGATATCGCTCCCTTTTATTCGCAGGGTCCCCGAGGTAGGGACGTCGAGGCAGCCGATCTGGTTGAGAAGGGTTGATTTCCCCGACCCTGACGGTCCCATGATGGCGACGAACTCCCCTTCGTCTATCCCGAGGGAGAGGTTGTCGAGTGCGACCACGTCTCCCGACGGCAGGGGGTAGACTTTGCTGACCCCGGCAAGCTCAATCAGCGGGTGCGAGCTCATGTGCAACACTCCCGGGATTACTTCCGGATACGTCCTTTGATCTTCCCGAATACGCCCTTTCTCCAGGCGACCACGATACCGACCGCGACGATGACTGCAAGTACGATCTCGAGCCAGGGGATCGAATTGACACCTCTTCCGAACGTAAACGGACCCGTCCGGGCGCCTCCCGGGGGCTGGCCGTCCTGGACGGCCTGTCCTGACTGGAATGTCCCGCTTCCCGTGCCGGTACTCGCCGACATGGAGTTGAGGCTCACCTGGGTTTTTTCCTCGTAGAGGTTCCCGTCTTCGTCCTTGTACTGGACTATCACCGGTATGCTGGACACCCCCTGCGCATTGAAGGTCAGGTCGAAACTGGAGAAGTCATCCGGTTCGAGGGCGCCTATGACCGACACCCTGTCCGGATCGATCGGGACGGCGGGTGAATCCACCATGACGATCACCGATTTTGCATCCGATAGCCCCACATTGCTCACATCCCCGCTCATGGAATACCCGGCCCCGCTCCTGGAGACCTCGATTCCGCTGATCACCATATCGGCGCCCATCTTATCCTCGCCGAACGTGACCGGCAGGCTGACCGTGGCATTATGGGCATTGATCCCGTTTTTGTAATTGACGTTGAAGGTGAGCTCGGTCTCCTGTGAAGGGGTGATATCGAAGGTCACGTTCCGGGATTCTCCGGGCTTTAAGTCTCCTACGAAGATGCTCCTCTGGGTAGAGGTGATCCCGTCCCCCTGTGGGGTAACGGTTATCCCGTGAACGGTATTTTCACGGGGATTCCCGATAAGCAGGGTAATTGCACCCTTTTTCCCATCCGAGAAGCTGTCCGGCGCGTCAAGGACCGATACCTCTATCCCCGTGCTCTCCACCTGGACAGGGATGGAGTAACGGAGCCCGTCCGCCGAGGGGTCGGAGTAGTCGAGCTGGAACCGGGGATAGTATATTCCGTCCCAGGTATCGGCATTCACAGTGAAGGTGAATTTCATGGTCGTCCCGGCACCGAGGGATCCCAGCGAGTCGTACGTACCCTGGTTTTGCAATTTGAGATTGGTGTCCGTCATCAGGGTTGCACGATAGAGTGGAACGCTGCTGCTGCCGAAATTCTGGACTTCCACGGTGATCATCCCGGTATCGTCCTGCATGAGGATCTCCGGATCGAGGGAGATCGCGGTTACGGCGACCTGTGATGACGCGATGTCATCGCTCGTTGACGCCGCACTGGCAACTGCGGTGCAGGCACATGCAGCGATTAGAAAGAATATCAGGAATATTCTCGAATTTTTTCGGTTTAACGGTGTAATGACCATAGTATCACTCAGCGGGGTTATCCCGCGCTCATTCGTCTTCAGAGTTTTATCCCGCACATCCCGACGGATATGTTCGCCGGGTCAGGGGTGCTAAGTATAGTATATTTTACATTATGTATAAATAGTTCTCCAAAGTCCCCAATATCTCTGTGTAGTGCAGGCCTTTAGTAAACCGGGATTAGGGGAAAATGAAGGCAGGGAAACGAGATATCCGGGTACGGCAGGTCACCAATCCGTGAGTGGCATCGTTTCGCCGGTTGAGAAAGTCCTGACCTGGCGCAGGTCATGAAACCTGACGGAGTATGCGTCCCTGACATCCATCACTGTCAAAACGTTATATCCAGGAGAACCTTTCACCGGCTCCTGAAAAGAATTTACCGGCGATGATACCGCAAAGCCGGTGGCTCTCGGGGAGATAACGCCTCGTTTCTTCCAGTATCTTCGTCCGTTCACCGGGCTGGCACCCTTTTGTCCAGTCAGCGGCCATCTCCCCGGTCAGCTCGAGGTGAAACTGGACTCCGAGTGCACTCTTCCATACCAAAGCCTGGTGGGAAACCCGCTCACCGCGACAGAGCAGCGACGCACCGGCAGGCAGGCCGAAGGTCTCCCCGTGCATCTGGAACACCCTGAACCTCTCCGGGAGTCCTGAAAAGGACGCGCCCTCGTCAAGCCCGACCATGCTCCACCCGAGCTCCTGTTCACACCGGGATACCGGCGCCCCGCCGGCGGATGCGATAAGCTGCGCCCCGAGGCATACCCCGAGCACCGGGCGGCCGCGTCGGACCCGTTCCCTGATGAGCTCCTTCTCCTGACGAAGATAACGGTACTCGGCCTCATCGTTCACGCTCATCGGACCACCGAGCACCAGAAGGTGGGACGAATCCAGCCGCGGGAGATCATTCGTCTCGTAGAGCCGGACCCTCCGGAGGGGAATTTCCCGGGTAGCTGCAAGCTCTTCAATGATGCCTCCCGGCTCCTCCGGGACATGCTGGAGCACCGCAACCTCGCGTGATTCCACAATGAGATTCTCTTTTTTATCCCGGATAATTGTTCTTTCCTTCGGATACGCATCCTCCCGCTGCTGGCCTGATCGCTTCCCCCTTTACCATAAAGCATCATAGGGTTTATTTACAATAATAAGGCGCTAAATTCCCAAATCAGAAACGCAAAAGCGGCCGTGTGCCTCATCCTCCACAGGTAACCGGGCGAAGGAAGGGCTGAAATACCGTTATATAATTCCGGGGGCCATACGAGGATAATGACCGGAATTCTCGAACTGCGAGGGTTGAGCTCCGAGGCGAAGATCGGGAAGATCATCCTGATCGTCTCCCTGGTCCTGAGCATACTCGCGGTGGCCCTGGTCCTCCTCGCGGGCGTGCTGATCGCCCGCATGCTGCAAGGCCTGCCCGGGCTCTTTATCGGGGGGCTTTACGCCCTGGCCTTTGTAAAGATCCTGGGAATTATTCTCGGGTTCGTATCTCTCTGGTCGACCGGATCGGGCCGCTGGCAGCGTGCAGGTATCATTGCGCTCATAGCGAGCATTGTGCCTCCGCTTGACCTGCTGATGCTGGTGAGCGGCCTGTTCTTCCTCTTCAGCCCCGAGGTAAAAGAGGAGAAAGTGAAACAAAACGGAGGGTAAAAAAAATTCCGGGAAGATTCCGGGGCCTCGTGTTCTGGACTTTTCCTCACGAAATCCGCTTCCCGATGACGTCCAGTGCATCGAGCACGGTCTTTTTCCCGGGCTTCATGATGGCTACAGGGACATCCACGATCTTCTCCACCATCGACGCGAGCACCGGTGCGCACACGATCCCCACCGCACCCTCCTTCTCCGCCTTTACCGCCGCTATAATACATTCTTCGATGGAATTCGCGGTGTAACCCCGGATAATGCAGGTCTGTTCGCCGAACGTGATCTTCTGTCCCTCTACTTCGTCCAGGAGAAACTTCGCCGCGATAACCGCAATAAACGGTGGGTACCGCGGCTCAAGGACCTGCACGATCCTCTTCACGGTGGACAGCCGTACATCCCTCTCACCCGAAGAGAGCTTGTAAAGCGTAGCAGCCGGTATTCCGGCCTTTTCTGCCAGCTCCCTGATAGTCAGGCCCTGGCGTCGGAGCTCCTCCTCGAGTGCGGTGCGAAACTCCTTCTCGAATACCATTTTTGAGAACATTATAATACCATAGTATAATTATTATTAATAATATTTCCTTAATAGGTAATTAATAACTAGAATAATGCAAATGTATTTTATTCCCCCGTACCATGTATACTCCATGGACACCTGCGCCATCAGCGAGATCACCATCCTTCCCGGCCACGACAAGCAGGGACGGCCCGAGAAGTTCGATTCTCTGGTGATCCGCCCCGGGGATACCTTGTCCATCGTAGGACCTACCGGTTCGGGGAAGACCGCACTGATCAACGATATCGAGGTATTCGCCCAGAACGACACGGCAACGGGGAGGACCGTCCTGGTAAACGGAAGAGTTCCCCCCGAGGAGTATATCCGTGACCCCTCGATGAAGCCGGTGGCGCTGATCACCCAGAACACCAAGTGCCTCGCCGACCTCACGGTAGAGGCATTCCTCACTATGCACGTGAAGGCACGTAAATTACAGGACCCTGGAATCGTCCGGGAGACGATCGACCTGGCCAACCAGTTCACCGGGGAACAGATCCAGCCTTCCTGCAGGATCACCGCCCTTTCCGGGGGGCAGACCCGTTCCCTGATGGTAGCCGACGCCATCCTGGTCAGCAATGCGCCCCTTATTCTCCTCGATGAGGTTGAAAATGCCGGCATATTTCGGGAAAAGGTGATCCGGGTCTTAAAGGAACATTGCAAGTCCGTGATATTCGTCACCCACGACCCGCTGGTATCCCTCCTCTCGGACAGAAGGGTGGTAATGAGAAACGGGGCTGTTGAAAAGATACTCGAACCGAAGGGAAAAGAGCGGCAGGTGCTGGAGATGGTGGAACGAATGGACGTCACCCTCTGCATGTTCAGGGAGAGGATCCGGGCAGGCGAGCTGCTGGTGGAGAAGGGTTTTCCGGCATGAAACTGATCGTCATCGCCGGTCCGCCAAGTGCCGGGAAGACCGCGGTAGCAAGGCAGATTATCAGGCACTTCCTCGGGAAAAAAAGGGTTGCCTTCCTCAAGATCGATGTGGTACGGGCGTTCGAGGACGAGGAGCTGAGGGCAGAGTTCGGCATCCCGGCCAGAAAAGTATACTCCGGGGACCTCTGTCCCGACCACACCGGGATCATGGTCCTCGCCGACGCGCTCTCCTGGGCGGAAGAGAACGGTGCAGAGATATTTATCGTGGAAAGCGCCGGCCTCTGCCTCCGGTGTTCGCCCTACACCACACAGTCACTGGGGATTGTCGTTCTTTCGGCGGTGAGCGGGATGAACTCCCCCCTCAAGATGGGGCCCATGATATCGCTCGCCGACATCGCGGTAATCACCAAGACCGACCTGGTGTCCCAGTCTGAGAAAGAGGTGTTCCGGGAACGGACAAAAGAGGTCGCGCCCCACGTGGAGATTATAGAGACCAACGCCATCCAGGGAACCGGCCTTCGCTACCTCATGAGAGCGATCGAGCAGACGGACGAGATCGAGGATCCCGGGACGATAACTCTCAGGGGAATACCGCCCCTTGGGGTATGCACCATATGTGTGGGAAAACAGGAGATCGGGTGGCAAAAACATTCCGGGGTGGTGAGAAAACTTGAAGGTGCCGACGACCTGTTCCGCGGGGACTGATACCCGCTCCTGGCAGCCCCCGGGGAAGAACTGCGGGGCCTGCGGGGCACGGAGCTGCGAGGAGTTCATGGCCCTCGTCTCCTGCGGGGAGAAAGATTATCCGGAATGCCCCTTTTTTGAAAGTCGGGCACCGGACCTGCACATTCCCATCACCTCCCCGAAAGGGACGGATATATGCGGCAGGGAGTACGATTTTGTGTTGATCCCGCTCCCGGGCGAGCCCTCGGCCCGGAAGATTATCCACCCGTTCCGCCCTGATCTCGTCGAACGCTGGGACATCAGAAGCGGGGATATCGTACTCGGGAGGCCGATGGGCGCGGGCTGTCCCATCCAGCACGTGCTGTCGGTGATCGATGCCAACCCCGTCACCGGGGTGCTCTCCTGCCATACGGTCGGTCCGCAGCGGGCCAGGGATGCACAGGTCAAGGATATCCAGGCGTACCACGTGGTCGGGTTCGAAGGGATCGCCCGGGTGGTGAAAAACCCCCCCGGCTTCGGGCTCCGGCAGTTTTTTCTCCCTTCCTTCTGTATGATGCAGCGTGCCCATACCGGAGTGGTCATGATGGTGCTCGGGAAATCCTCGGGGCTTCACGTGCGGGTGGAGGACATCAGGATAGATTAGGTGGAATTCCCGTGAAAAAGACCATTGAGGAGATTAATGACAGGATCACACGGGGAGACGCGGTTGTATACACCGCGGCCGAACTGAAGGATCTTACAGGGAGAGGTGAGCGAATCTCCGCGAAGGATGTCGACGTGGTTACCACGGGGACGTTCGGGGTAATGTCCGGGACCATCGCGGTGCTCCACGTGCCGGTCTCCGGACCCGGTTCTTTCGACCGGGCCGAGAGGGCATGGCTGAACGGGGTGCCCGCAATACCCGGGCCATGCCCGAACGAACGGCTCGGTTCTGTGGACCTTGTGATATACGGCACCTCCCGGGCCGATAATTCCTACGGGGGGGGCCACCTCTTCCGCGACCTCGTCGCGGGGTCCCTGGTCGATGTGGAGATCGAGGCCGGGGGGAAGAGGTTTTCCCGGTCGATAACCCTCAGGGAGATGGGCTCCGCCCGGATCATCACCACCCGCAGTGCCTTTAAAAATTACGGGGCGTACCTGAACCCGCGTCCCGGGGTGGTAAACACCATCTTCTCCGTACGGGGGCTTTCGGGGCCTTCCGGGGAGATCTCCGTCAGTGGCTGCGGAGATATCAACCCGCTGCAAAACGACCCCAATCTCTCGACGATAGGGGTGGGGACCCGTATCCTTCTAAACGGGGGAGCCGGGTATATCATGGGCCAGGGAACGCGGAGCAGCAGGGATAAACCGAATATCGCCGCGTTCTGCGAGATGCACCGGATGATCCCGGAGATGATGGGCGGGTTCGTCACTTCCTCCGGGCCCGAATGTACCTCCTCGGTGGCGATCCCAATCCCGGTCCTGGACGATGCAATCCTCACACGGTTACGGGTGACGAACGAAGAGATTCCGCTTCCCGTCTCGGACATCAACAACCGGGTCCCTGTTGCGGCATCCCACTACGGGGAGGTCTGGAACGGGACCGACCTGACCGTTACCTATACCGAGGGTTCCTGCATCCGGTGCGAAACCTGCGAAGCAGCGGGATACTGTCCGACGGGCGCGATACTACCGGGGACCGGGATAGACCCCGGGCTCTGCGTGAATTGCGGGACCTGTGTCGGGGTCTGCCCCGGAGGGGCCTTCCACGGCGAGCTCGGTAACTTGAATGTCGGGCACCGCACCGTGCCCGTTACGCTCCGCCAGTCCGACCGGGCGCGGGCATTGAGGTTATGTGAATACTTAAAGACCCTTATCCTGGAGGGAGAATTCCAGGTCACTGGAAAACTGGAGGATATGTGACGGTCGAAAAATATCGCCTGCGGTGTCTCGAAGGCGGCGAGGTGGTGAGGGATCGCTATACCCTCGATTGCCCGGATGGGCATGTGTCGCTCCTGCGGACCGAGTATTCGAGCCGCCAGTTGCAGCTCCGCGAATCCCCGGGGATCTTCCGGTTCTGCGACTGGCTCCCCATAGGCCATACGCTCCCCCTGGATGCAGGCCCCGTCTGCTACCGGAGCGAGGGGCTCGCGAGGGAGCTGCATATCGATAATCTTTTCATAGATTTCAACGGCTACTGGCCGGAACGGGGTGCGGCGATCACCACCTGCTCATTCAAGGAGCTGGAAGCGATCCCCACGGTCATCCGCCAGAGGGAACGAAGGCCCGGAGTGCTGGTCATCGCATCCGCAGGGAATACCGCCCGGGCGTTTCTCCAGGTATCCGCCGTTACGGGCACGCCGGTGGTGGTGGTAGTGCCCGAGACCGCGCTCTCCCGTCTCTGGACTACCGCCCCGGCCCGGCAGGCATTTGTCATCGCGGTCCGGGGTGATTATACCGATGCGATAGCGTTCAGCCGGGAAGTATGCACGCTCCCCGGGTTCCTCGCCGAAGGCGGTGCGAAGAACGTGGCCCGCAGGGACGGGATGGGAACGGTGATGCTCGATGCCGCGGTCACCATCGGGAGGATGCCGGATTATTATTTCCAGGCGGTGGGGAGCGGGACAGGGGGGATCTCGGCCTGGGAGGCTGCGCTTCGGCTTAAAGGCGACGGCCGGTTCGGGCCTGTCCTTCCCTCGCTCCGTCTCTGCCAGAACCTCCCTTTCATACCCATGGTCTCCGCCTGGAATGAACGAAGGAGGTACCTCGTCCCCGAGAAGGACATGCCGGATGCAAAGCATGCGATCGGGGAGGTGTATTCCGATGTCCTCACCAACCGGGAACCGCCCTTCTCCATCAGGGGGGGTGTCTTCGACGCGCTTTCTGATACCCGGGGAGAGATGTATGCGGTGTCCAACGATGAGGCCCGTGCCGCGGAGAAACTGTTCGCGGACACCGAGGGGATCGACCTCGATCCGGCGGCATCGGTCTGTACAGCGTCCCTCGTGTCCGCGTGTGAAGCAGGGGAACTAGAAAGAAACGGGACAGTCCTGCTGAATATTACCGGCGGGGGGTACCGGAGAGTGCGCGAAGACTACACGTTACTACCCGTCTCTGCGGCCCTCACGGTACCCGCGGGATCCAGGGTCGATGACGGCACCCGCGAGCTCCTGGACTGGGTGAAGCACCATGTATGAGGACGTTGTCATCTCGATACTGAAAGAGCACGGGATAGATCTCGTATCCTCCATACCCTGCGATAAGGCAAAGGATCTCTGTTTCATGATTCCCGAAGCGTTCAATCATGTAGGGCTGACCAGGGAGGAAGACGGGATAGGCGTCTCCGCGGGGGCGTACCTTGCCGGGATGAAGCCTGCGATGGTCATCCAGAGCTCCGGGCTTGGGAATTCGCTCAATGCACTTCTCTCTCTTACCTGCACCTACACACTTCCCCTGCCGATCCTGGCGAGCTGGCGGGGGGTCCAGGACGAGGTTATCCCTGCCCAGGTGCCGTTCAATCGTGCGCTCCCGGAGATACTCAAATCGGCCGGTATTCCCTACACGATAATCAGGACCCATGGGGAAATGCCGAAGATTGGGGATCTTATAGAGCGCGCCTTTGAATGTGCCACGCCCCACGTCGCCCTTATTCTCCCCGGGGCCTGGAAGGGAGATCACACCTGCCGGACAGGGTGCGAAACGATCTCCCGCAGTAGGGAGACCTCGATCGTGTTCCGACGCCGGGTAGAGAACCCGTCCATGACCCGGTACGACGCGATCCGGGTCATCGCAGGTCACCTCGACCAGCAGGCGGTGGTCTCGAACATCGGGGTCCCTGGTAAAGAGCTTTATGCAGCCCTGGACCGCCCGCTGAATTTTTACATGCTGGGGAGTTATACCCAGGCATCCCCCATCGGCCTCGGGCTCTCACAGGGAACCGCGCGGGACGTGTGGGTGATTGACGGAGACGGGAGTCTCCTCGGGACCGGAATACTTCCGGTGATCGCTACCAAAAAACCGCGGAATCTGACCATATTCTGCCTCGACAACGGGGCGTTCGGAAGTACCGGAAACCAGCTTACCCCCGCGTACCGGTCGGCCGATCTCGAGCTGATCGCGCTCGGGGCCGGGTTTACCCGCACCTGGAAGGTCGAAGACCGGGAGAGCCTTGACAGCGCGATCGCCGAGCTCAATGACGGGCCGAATTTCGTACATGTGCTCCTTGAACCCGGCAATGCGACGGTGGACAACATCCCCCTCACCCCGGCGCAGATCAGGGACAGGTTCATGACCAGCCTCTGACGATCAATTCATCCCGGCTGGACAGCCGGCCCGGCTTCATCCGTGATCCTGCCCGGATGCCACCGGCCAACCGGTCATCCGGTTCCCTGCCAGGTCCTGTTCAGCCGATGGAGAGATCTTTTCCAGTGGACTCCCGGATCACCTGAAGATCTGCCAGATCCCGAGGACCAGCTCGAATGCAATCAGGAAGATGATCACCCATTCGAGGAAGTTGGAGTGCTGGATCCTCACCTCGTCCGAGAGCATGGAATAATTCTCCTGGATGACCTCGATCTTCCTTGCGACGCTCTGGTTCCATTGCCCGCTCCGGAGCACGTTCAGGACCGCTGCGTAGACCCGGGCATAATAGACATCCTCGGTGACCTTGATCAGGTTGTGAATCTTCTCGGTGATCTCCGAGATCTCCGCATAGGTCTCCATCAGCCGCGCCATGATCATGTGATACTGGCGGCTCCGCCGGTAGCGGGGAAGCCGGTCCGCCTGCTCGATATCATCGTACATTCTGGACATCTGCCGGGTGAGCTCCCTGTCGTAGTACCGGAGCTCGAGCACCTGGACGCAGGCAAACTCGATCAGCTCCATCAGGTCACCGGGGTACTCAGGGCTGAAGAGCAGCGCCCCGTCCCAGGTCAGGACGGCCAGATCCTCATTCGTATAACTAAGGGAGTTTTTCAGGATCTCTTCCCGCATCTGCGGCGAGAGGGGACCCGTTTCGCCCGTGAGAAGGACTACAGGATCGACCCGGGGATCGATACGGTCTGCGACGTAAATGGTGTATTCCTCGAAGAAGTCCTTGTCAGCGGAGAACTGGATGTGGGGTGCAAGAATGTCTCCGAGTGCCGCAAGGTAGGCGGTGAAAAACTCGTTCAACCCTGACTGCCCCGGAAAATTGCCCGGGACATCCATAAGCAGAGAAGGAGGTGCTTCCTGGTCCTCGTACGCAAAACAAAGGCTGATCGCGCCGAAATCGTAAATATGCGCAAATACCGTGTAGTGAGAGGAAGTCCCGCGGTAATCGACGTCGAGGGGTTTGAGCCTGATCTTCAGCGGGGGCTCCTCGAGAATGATGGACTGGGGCCTTACCCGTAAAAAGCTGGTCCGGGCAGGCGAATACCCCTCCGAAAGCGATCGTTCCAGGGCGGAGAGGTCGACCTCCCTGCCGATATCGTACATGCGGTAAAAACGGAGTGCAATCATTCCCGGATCCCCTTCACATCATGAGCACTGCTTTGTATAAATGAACAGGGATAGCGAAGCGAGATAACCCTTTTGGTAATCCGCCATCAGGTATCGCATTAAAATCGCTAAACGCACGAAAATAGCGACTGGTGCGGATGATAAATATCCGGCAGGCCGGAATCCTCTCCCTCGGGCCTGCCCGCCGGATATCCGGCTCCCCGGCTCATGTCGTGTGAATCGCCGGAATGTTGGTGGTTGTGGGGGAATGGTTACGGAGCATCCCGGCGAAGAACCACACGGCATCTGTATCGGTCTTTTCTTCCCGCGTGACGATCCGAACGAAGCAGATCATGGTGGTCTGGAGAACGGCGTACACATCCGAAATTGTCATGAACTGATGCTTAATGACGCTTTTAACATACTGGAGTGCCGTTATTCTTCATTTCCGCGACCGAATCTGTCATCGGCGGGGTCAGGTCACCCTGACGTACGGTATATTTTACATTGTGTTATATAAATTTTACTAATAGTCGGGACTATTCTACTTATCTTCTTGGTATCGCGAGGGTGATTCGGGTTTCTCGTCGCATGGTTTTTCCTCGTACTTCAGGGGAAATTTCGGGTTTCCCGCGAGCAGGTGCATCAACTCACACTTGGAAAGCCGCCTAAGGTAGAAATTCCCTAATGCCGCCACGATTATAGCGGCAAAGAGGTCGAATATCAGGTCGAGCATCGTGTCCGTGTTCCCGTGCTGAAGGGACGTCCCGAAGAACGTATCCATGGTAAACTCGAAGATCTCCCAGAACGCCCCGAATGCCATGGTGAACATGATAATCATCAGGATGATCACGTAACGGTCGAAGTTGTTCTCGGTGTACCGGTCCATGAGCAGGACCGCGGTAAATCCGATGAGTGCCGCGGTAATACCTGCGATGAGGTGTGCAACCTTGTCATAATACGGGTAGAACATGACATACCAGGTAAAATACTCCCCGGCAAGGTGGATATAGAGCGAGAGCACGATCAGGAACGTGATCCACCATGGTATTGCGACTTTGTATTTCCTCTCAATAATGGTCGGTATGAGGGTCATGAAGAGGACGACCGCAGGAATAAACACCGCGATAAGTCCCCCGGTTACCAGGCTGGCTATGAGAATCATCACGATCAACCCCTGGAGGATCAGGGTCATGACCGTCCCGAATCGCCAGTGTCCTGAATGCTGGCTCATGTCACAGACTCATATGAACCGATTGGTATTAACCTCCACCTTAAATATCCCGAGTCCCCTCCTGGCATTTCCGGAGTGTTTCCCGGGATCCCTGCTCCCGGATGCAGCGGGGAACTCATGTTAATCCGGGTCTGTCCGACCGGGTCGAAAGAAAATCCCGGCGTCTGCGGAATAATTCGAGGTTTTCAGTCATGCGTGATGGCGCCCGGAGAGCCGCAGTATCCCGGTGCTCTCCCAAATCCAGTTTAATCGCGTTTCTCCCCATCTCCCATGAGAGCCGGCGAATATGTATATATCCTGGCAGGTGAATGGTACTGTCGGATGGAAAAACCATTTTTTCGGGCAATCATCATATTCCGTCAGATCCTGAAGGCTTTTTTCTTTTTCTTTATATTCGGTCTGGCGATCCCCCTTTTTATCGGAGTCATCGCAGGAGTTCCTGTTGGAGTGATCGTCGCGCTGATAAGCTCGACCTTCCTCCTTCAGGCAACCGCCTCCCCCGTAGGGGTCGGGATGGGCCTGTCTCCTGCGGTGATCCTTTCCGTGATGACTTCGTTCGCCGTGGGGATGGTGCTTGGCATCCTGGAGATATGCGATACCTTCGCACAGAGCTCCGAAAAGGTCCGGAATTGGCTGGATAAAGTGGAAAAAAAGATGCAGAAGGTGAAGATCATATACAAATACGGTTCCATCTCCTGCGTGTTCATATCCTGGATACCGGGGCTCGGGTTGTATAGTACCCCGGTGATCGCGTGGCTGTTCCGGTGGAAAAGACTCCCTGCGGTCTTCTTCACGGTGCTCGGATTCTTTCTCGTATCGCTCGGCTTCCTCCTCTTGTCCGAGGGGTTAATAACGATATTCTGAAAGGTTCTTCAATCACCGCGTAATTTTTCATCGGGAAATAACCCTACCTTATTCGTCCCGGGGTTCTCATTCGCGCTATAAAAAAGTCTAAAAGTAATACAGGGATATTCGTCGTGATCCGTCAATCGGAAGGATCAGGCGTTGCAGCAGGATGTGCATTGCTACTGAACCACCGAACAGTATTATAACAAGGTTTTCCTGGCAGACGGATTTTCCTAAAAAGAGTTAGTTTGATGGATTTAGAACCGGGGGCGCCGGTGCTTCGGGAGGCACTCCTGGCAATAGACAGGTCTTCCCTCGGTCGGCTTGAACGGTACTTCGCACTCTTTACCGCAGTCTGAACAGACTACTTTGGTCATCTCGCGGGGGCCGTAATTTCTAGGGCCGCCACTGTTAAAATTTGATTTATACATAGTGGTTGTCTCGAACAGTTATGGAAAACTGTGATATCTTACATGATGTCTGAGGTTAATAAGCTCTCTGTCGCTGCAGGGGGGGAAATCTGTTCCTGGGCCGGAAGAGAACCGGCAAGGAACGGCGGGTTTCTCACCGGGTAGGCAGGCCTGCACGGCATCCGGCCAAAGACCAATTACCCCGGAAACGGGATGAGATCTCCCACGGAACGCATATAGTGGTACTTCCGAAAATCCCCGGGATCCCTTCGGTTCAAATATTTTAAAAGGTGTGTCAACGACACTGTGACACGGCAGGGGATGGACGTCCGTTGCAGGTCTTTGAGATCGATTCGGTGAAGGGACTCCCGGAGCATGAGGCCGCCGACAGGCTGCGCAAGGAAGGATACAACGAACTGCCTGCGGCAAAAAAGCGGAGCGTCTCCCGGATAATCCTCGATGTCGCCAGGGAGCCCATGTTCATCCTCCTTGTGGCTGCCGGATCGATCTATTTTATTCTGGGTGATATTCAGGAAGGACTCATCCTGCTCAGTTTTGTGCTCGTCATCATCGGAATCACCGTATATCAGGAACAGAAGACCGAACGGGCTCTGGATGCCCTGCGAAGTCTTTCCAGCCCCCGGGCGCTGGTGATTCGCGACGGCGAGCATCGCCGCATCCCGGGCAGGGAGGTAGTGACCGGCGACATGCTGATCCTCTCGGAGGGCGACAGGGTGCCGGCGGATGCGGTCCTCCTGTATTCCAACAACATCGCCGTTGACGAGTCCCTGCTCACAGGGGAATCGGTTCCGGTGCGCAAGGTCGCATGGAAAGAGGGGATAGGGGAGGATCGTCCCGGAGGTGACGGACTTCCGTGGGTCTGGTCAGGGACTATGGTGGTCCAGGGCCGGGGGGTTGCCGAGGTTCGATCGACAGGGATCCGGACCGAAATGGGTAAGATCGGGATGACCCTCGGAGAGGTGGAACGGAGCGATACGCACCTGAAACAGGAGATATCCGGCATCGTTCTCACTATCGCGCTCGTGGGGCTCGCGCTCTGTATCCTCATCGTGGTGGTCTACGGGATAACCCGGCTGAACTGGATAGAAGGGCTGCTCGCGGGGGTAACCCTTGCCATGGCGATCCTCCCCGAGGAATTCCCGGTCGTGCTGACCATTTTTCTGGCGCTGGGGGCCTGGAGAATCTCACGGAAGAATGTGCTCACCAGGCAGATCCCGGCGGTCGAGATCCTTGGTGCTGCGACCGTCCTCTGCGTGGACAAGACCGGGACTCTTACCGAAAACAGGATGTCGGTGAAGAAATTTTCTGCCGGGGGGGTACCCTGCGACTTCCCCTCCGACTCCGGCGGGCGTGTTCCCGAATCATGCCACACGCTGATGGAGTTCGGTATTCTCGCCAGCAAGAAAGACCCCTTCGATCCCATGGAAAAAGCCCTCAAGAAGATCGCCGACGGGGAGTTCGGTACGACCGATCATGTCCACAGGAACTGGGAGCTCGTGATCGAGTACCCGCTCTCCCCCGAACTGCTCGCGATGTCAAACGTGTGGATGTCGCCGGACGGGACCGATTACGTCATCGCCGCCAAGGGAGCGCCGGAGGCGGTCGCCGATCTCTGCCACCTCGATGTATCCTCCATGAAGGATCTCACCGTACAGGTCGATGCCATGGCCGCAGAGGGGCTTAGGGTTCTCGGAGTGGCGAAAGCCGCATTCACCAGGACAAGGCTCCCGGCGAACCAGCATGATTTCGTATTCGAATTCCTGGGCCTGATCGGTTTTGCCGACCCGGTGCGTCCTGACGTGCCTCAGGCGGTTCGCGAGTGTTACGATGCGGGGATCCGGGTAATCATGATCACCGGGGATTACGCCCTGACCGCCCTCAACATAGCCCGCCAAATCGGGCTCAAAGATCCTGAAAAATGCATAACCGGGCCAGAACTTGAAGAGTTGGACGGTGAAGCGCTCAAAGCGCGGGTCGGATCCGCGAATGTCTTCGCAAGGACCGTCCCCCGGCAGAAACTGAGGATAGTTGATGCGCTGAAAGAGAACGGGGAGGTGGTTGCCATGACCGGGGACGGAGTAAATGATGCCCCGGCGTTGAAATCCGCCGATATCGGGATCGCGATGGGCCGGCGGGGTACGGACGTGGCCCGGGAATCGGCCTCGCTCGTCCTGCTCGACGATGCGTTCAGCTCGATAGTCGCCGCAGTACGCCTGGGGAGGAGAATCTTTGACAACCTTAAAAAGGCCGTGTCCTACATCCTCTCGATCCACGTCCCTATAGCGGGAATGTCGCTTCTCCCGGTGCTCTTCGACCTCCCCCTGGTACTCCTTCCGGTACATATCGTCTTCCTGGAACTGATCATCGATCCGGCATGCTCCATCGTATTCGAGGCAGAACCCGAGGAGTCCGATGTGATGAATCGCCCCCCGCGAAAAAAGACCGAGGTCCTGTTCACCCGTGGGGCGGCGTTCCTCTCCGTGATCCAGGGAATGGTAGTCCTCGGCATCGTTCTCCTGGTATACAGCGCAGCGCTCTCCGGCGGGCTCGTGGCGACCCAGGCGAGGGCACTGGCGTTCACCACCATCGTGATCTCGAACCTCATGCTGATCCTCACCAACCGTTCGTGGACGAGGACACTGGTCTCGACCATGCGAACGCCGAACACGTCACTTGCCTGGGTGTTTGCGGGTACGCTCGTTGCCCTGTTCCTCGTCCTGTACGTGCCGGGGCTCCAGGATCTGTTCCTTTTCAGCCCGGTACCGGCGATGGCCCTGGCCATCGCGATAGGAGCCGGCGTCGCGAGCATCATCTGGTTTGAACTGTTCAAGTATCTTAAAAGCAGACGTCTCCCTGCGCATCTTCACGATTTTATCGACGATTAGCCCTACGCGAAAGCCCGGATCGGGTATCGTGAGGGATTCCTGTTATGGATCAGCACCCGGGTTTTCCACGTTCGGATCTGCAGTCGCGAAGCAGTATACTAAAAAAAGAAGTGACATAAAACCATGAGCCCATACTCGTACAGACTCCTGGAGCGGTACCCTATTTTGGCCTGTAATAGCCCCATTTCTCCAGCGCCCTGGCGAGCTCGTGTGAAGTCCCCGCTTTTTCATCCAGGGTAATCCCTTCGCTCCAGGCTTCGATGGCCTGCATGGTCGCCGTCGCTCCTGCCCTTGTTCCGTCAGGATGCCCGTGGATCCCTCCGCTCACCAGGAGCACCAGGTCGATGCCGTAAATATCGAGTACTTCCGGGACCAGCCCCGGGTGAAGCCCTCCCGAAGAGACCGGAAATGCACTTTTTATCCCCCCCCAGTCCTGCTCCAGGAGCATGTTCCCCGACGCTTCTGTCTTTTGCTCCCGGAGGAGGTTCGCCAGGAGCAGAGACTCCTTCTTCGTTCCCGCAAGCTTGCCGACCGCGGTCCCGGTATGGATCTGGGCAACCCCGATAAGGCGCATCAGCTTTGCGAGGAACTGCATGGTGATGCCGTGCTTTTGGTCCCGGTCGAACGCGGCATGCATGGCCCGGTGGGCATGGATCGCCAGCCCAAGGTCGGAACAGTGGTCCCGGAGGGTGGAGACCGCGGCGGTTCCGGCGACAACGACATCGATCATGGCATAATTCCAGCCGTAATCCGCAAGGAATTCGGCCCTTTTCTTCATCAGTTCCGTTTCGGCGGTGATGTTTATGAACGCGGACTTGGTCTCCCCGGTCTCTTTCTCGGCCCGGTCCCGCATCTTTGCCATGAGTTTCACCCGGTCCTCGAAACGGTTGAAGGGAGTTGAAGTAAGATTTTCATCGTCCTTTACGAAATCGAACCCGCCCATCCAGGTCTCGTACCCCACCTCGGCATGCTCCTGCGCGGAGAACCCGATCTTAGGCTTGGGGACCGCCCCGGTAAGTGGCCTCCCGTGGACCTTCATCATCTTCCGGATACCCTCCATACCGAAATGTGGGCCCCTGAAATGCGTGATATATTCAGCCGGAAGGGAGACGTCGATCAATCTAAGGTTCGCGAGCGCCTTCATGCCGAAGATATTCCCGGCGATCCCGCTCATCAGCTGCGGGGCGTTCCCCTCCTCCCAGAGCGCGAGCGGGTATGCGATCTTCGCGAAATTTCCTTCGATTTGGAATGCGGTGGCCTGGAGGTCTTTCATCCGGGGAGGCAGGGTGAAGAGGGTGGTCCATGTACCCGTCGAGCTCTCCGACGCGATCCTTCCCACCGCCTCTTCCCTGCCGATGCCTTCCGCCGGTTCGAAATAGTAAAGGCATACGAGTTCGTCCTTCCCGGGGGTATACCCTGTGTCCACGAAATCCATGTACCAGTCGATTGCCAAGAAAACTCTCCAGTATCACAGAACGACTTCATCGGTAATAATGCTACAGCGACACCCGGTGCGGGGCCGTTTTTATTTCGGGGCACAAGGGCGTGAGGGTCACGGTGCCCGGGGCCCCAGGCGACGATCCGGCTGAGAATGATGCCTGCGGGATCCCTCTGCGAGAGGGGGGGTGTCGCCATTTCCCGGACGTGACTCTCAGGATATTGTGTCCCCGACACCGGGAATGCCCGTGAAAAGAAGCCCGTAACGTCGTCTGTCCAGGACGGCCCGGGGGGGATCGCATACCTCCACGTTCCTCCCTTTACCACAAAACATTGCCATGTCATAACATGGCAAGCTATATATTCCCAAATCAGAAATAGTGAGATCAGGTAAACTCATGTCTGTATCACATGGATCCGGTAGTTCATCACCAGGCCCGGTAGCAGACACCTTTTTCTTCTTTTTTAGATAGGGGACCTGGCAGGTTGCCGGATCCCCTGTAAAGGCGTATAATAAGAGTTTACCGGATGGTGTTCATCATGGGTGAAATCTTTCTACAGGAAGCAGAGACCGGGCGGGGCGCCCTCCGGAGACCGGCGGTCATGCCGAGGTCCCGGCGACGTACACGCGCAGAAATATGGAGAGTGCGGAATATCGGTGAGGGATTATGAAGAAGATCGTGCTCGGTGCACTCCTTGCCTGCATAATCTGCATGGTCCTGATTGCCGGGTGCACGCAGATGCAGACTTCTTCGGCCCCGCCGGCGGTAAAAGAAGCTAAAATCGGGGTGGTCGCATCGCTCACAGGGCCCGCGAGCGCCACCGGCAAGGACATGTGGCAGTCGGCCATGATCGCAGCCGACGAGATTAATGCCAACGGCGGGGTGTATGTAAAGGACCTCGGGGCAAAGATCCCGATAGTGCTCGTCCAGGGTGACGACGAGTCGACCAGGGAGGGCGGCCAGAAAGCGGTATCCAGAATGATATCGAACGACAATGTCGATGTGCTCGTTGGGGGGTTCTCCAGTGCGGTCACTACGGCCCACCAGTCCATCGTCGCCGACAATAAAGTTCCTTACATCATTACCGGGGCCTCTAGTCCCACGATCACGCGAAGGACGGATGTCGATACGAGCTATATGTACCACTTCTGCCCTACCACGGACGATTACGGAAAACAGACGACCGAATTCATCAGCGAGGTAATACGGCCGGCGATAAACGAGAAGTACGGTTACAGTGCCGACCGACCCCTGCGGCTGGCGATCGTGTATCAGGACAGCCCCTATGGAAAAGGAGTACTTTCGGCGGTTGAAGCCACTATCCAGCGTGAGGGACTTCCGATCCAGCTGGTAAGCAACGAATCGTTCAAGATGGGGGAGACCGATTTCCGGACTCTGCTCACCTCGGTAAAGGCCACCAGGCCTGATGCGGTTTATGCCGCTGCATTCCTGAACGAACAGGCCCCGATGATCATCCAGGCCCGGAGGGACGTGGGGCTCGACACCATTTTCCTGGCGGTCGAGTGTAACGACGATCCCGATTATTACTCAAGTCTCGGCCAGTACGGCGCGGGCTCGGTCATCGAGAGTCATTTCTCACCGTACACCGTTCCGGGCGGGAGCACGGCCGCTGCTGCAACAGCCTTCAAGGAGGCATACAAGAGCAGGTGGGGAGGGCTTCCCGGGATGATGGGGGCCACGACCTACGAAGGTGTGTACATCGCCGCGAATGCCATAGAACAAGCCGGCAGCCTGGATAAGGCCCGGGTGCAGGACACGCTCGGGTCGATGAGTATACCGGAGATCATCGAGACCATGCAGGGAGGCGAGATATCCTTCACGGAAGAGGCCCACGAAGCACAGTTCACGCTCTATATGGAACAGCTCTACTGGGACGATTCTCTCCAGGCCCTGCGGCCGAAGATTGTCTGGCCTGCAGGTCTCAAAGAGGCGGACTTCGTCCTTCCCGACTGGTATCAGCCGGGATCCCCCTGAATTTTTTTCCACTCCCGTCCCCGGACGATGAAAACGAGGATTGTTGCATATCATCCGGGCACGTGCGATGAACATGGGGCGTGCGTGATGCATAATGGTACATCCGGGGCTGCGATAGTCCTCTTCGCCTGCGGATGCTCGTCAGCCTTTCAACAGTTTATACCCGATATTTACCCCCATACCGAGTTTGAACGCCATGCCGATGATCATGATCCCCATCGGCTCGAGATACCGGGCGCTTTTCAGAGGGCCCACATCCACAGGATCGTATCCCATCCCTTTCGTCAGGTGCATCACCGTGGTCTTGGCATCCGGATCGTCGCCGGCAACGAACGCGGTCAGCTGATGCTCCCCGACCCTCGCCGTGCTCTGGTTCTGCGCAAACACCGTGTTGAATGCCTTGATTACGCGTGCGTTCGGGAGCATTCTCTGGACGTTCTCCGCATTCGAAGTTGAAAATCCGATCGCGAGTTCCATGTTCTGGTCCAGGGGATTTGTGACGTCGATAAGGATTTTCCCGTCAGCCGCACCTCCGATCTCTTTCACCGTATGTTCCACCTCCCCGAACGGTACTGCCATAATGATCAGTTCCCCCCAGTTCGCCGCATCGGATACCGGCTCCCGTGGGTCCCGGTGCCCGTAGCGTATCTCATGTCCGGCCCGCGCCAGTCCCGCACCGAGCGATGACCCGACATGCCCTTTGCCGATAATTGCGATTTTCATGTTAATTCCTCATTTGAGCGTTATAAGGATCTTTTCGCTCTCTCTACCGTTCCTGGCACCTTAAAGGTGGCGGTTGCCGGGTGGGATCACTTTCGCCCCTCACCGGATCCCGTTATGTTCCTGAGATCAGAGTGGATTATTGCACGCAAATGACCCGATTGCCTTCCCATGACACAAAGCACACACGTACGAGAACAATCGGCATGCTATGCGGGAACAGGGCCCCATGATTCCGGGTAATCCTCGTTTCTGGGAATCGTGGAGTAATCGCGACCGGTGGATTGCAAAGTGGTGGGACGAACTGATCCGTCCGGGAGTGCGGCCCGGGAGTTGTGCCTGGCGGTTCGTCTCGGTCCTGGTTGCCGAACGGTACCGGTGGCATTGTGCGATCTGCGGCATCCCCTGTGAGCTGGAAGTGCATCACAAGGTCCCGCTCTGCTTCGGCGGGAACTCCGAACCCTCCAATCTGATCCTCCTGTGCAGGGAATGCCACGACCGGGAGCATATGAACAAAAGAGCGGAACGGATGCAGTTCGACTCCTGCCAGGTAAAACTATTCGTGGATGGTGATCCGGGTGGTCAGGGACAGGGGTGTCCGGACGTAACGGGTAAGAACTCGGGAGACCTCTCCGCAAGGGCGGGTGAGGGGAGGGAGGGTGCGTAACGAGAGCCCTCCCGGTAGCACGGGGGGTTTCGGGCGACCAGAAATGAAGAGTTTTTATCTGGTCGAAACCGAATCAGGAACTATGAATATCCATGGAAAAATCCCGGCGTTGATGCTGATCCTTACACTTTCCCTTATCCTTGCCGGATGCAGTGCCCCGTTTCCTGTCCCGGGCGGAGCTCCTCCCACGACCGGCCCCCCTGCCACGCAGACGTCGTCGGGCGATTCCGCATTCTCCTCCCTGTACTCGCAGTCATCGGTCGATGTGGCCGCTCAGATTCTGAATGTGAATTCAAAGTTTTATTCCTCATCAACCGATGCAGGCGTCACCTACTCCCCTGCGAACCTCCGCATGGCGGCCCTCGACATGAGCTCCACCGCAGATGGGTATCACACCTCGATGATTGGGATTTTGAATTTCGCAACCCAGGCAAACGAACTGAAACGCAACGAATACCTAGGATATCTTACCTCGATCTCGACTGCAGGAAAAGATATCGCCGAAGCTGCCTCCGCGGAAAACTCCAACCAGTATGCACTGGCCATGAACTTCGCGACCCTTGCGAGGACCGCACTCGACCGTATTGAAGGAGTCCCCGATCAACAGTCCCGGGACGCGATCACGTCCATGAAAGCTCACCTGGACGATTATATCCAGAGAATGAGAGAAAAACTGTAAAAAGAGCGATCTCCTCATCTCATTTTATGGCAGGACCGGTTCAGTACCCCGTGGCGTAAAAATATCCCTCTTCTTCCCTGACCCGGACGCCCGGCACAGAGAAGAGGGCCTCCATGTTGGATGCCGTGAGAATATCCCTCTTCGGACCGTCTTTCCAGAACCTGCCGTCCTTCATCAGGATTACCCGGGACACCTCGGGGATTATGTCCGGGAGGTTGTGGGTCACCAGGATGATCCCGGTCCCGGACCCGGCCACTTTGCGAAGGGTACGCCGGAACGTGTGAAGCGCGTGCAGGTCGAGGCTGTTGGTCGGTTCGTCGAGGATGAGGGCCTTGGGGTCATGCACCAGGGCCCTCCCGATAAGAAATCTCCTGGCTTCTCCCGAGGATAACTCGGTCATCAGGCGGTCCTGGAGGTGGGAGATTTCCAAAAATTCGAGTATCCGGTCTGTCTTCTCCTCCATCTCGCAGGTGACGTGCTGGGAAAACAACCCCACACTTGAGAAAAATCCTGAAATTACGGCCTCTCTTGCCGAAATCTCCCTGGTGAAGGTGTACTGCAGGTCGTTTGAGACCACGCCGAGGAGTGCGCGGAGGTCGAACACGTGCCAGCGTTCCCTGCCCCAGATCCGAAAGATCATGTCCTCGCGGTTCACCGGGTAATATTCCCGGGTTATCGTCTTGATGAACGAGGATTTTCCCGCGCCGTTCGGACCAAGGATGGCGATATGTTCGCCTTCCAGGAGGGTAACCGCGAGGGAATCAAGGACCTTCTTCCCCTCCTTCATCACGGTGACATCCCTGAATTCGAGCAGGGGGGCCGGAACGGTCGTATCATGAGCGGAAGCCATTGTACACTGCCTGAGTTGCGGGAGACTATCCCGGGTGAGCATATATCGGAAGGTGTAGTCTTTAAGATTGGGACCGGAACGATAAATTCAGGAAAAACTCGGGGTGCTTGCAACGTCCCACCCGGTTCCAAAAAAGTCCATTATGTACCCCTCCGTCCGGAGCGAGGGTCCTTTCTCGATCACCAGGGGGGTCCATCCGCTCTCCCTGAGGAGAATGGCCAGCGTGAGACCCGCTATGCCGCCTCCCGATATGAGGACCGACTTGTCGTCGGGATTAGCGGGGTCCTGTTTCCGGTCCATATCGAGCCATTCGTTCACCCTTCCCGGTAAAATACTTTGCCACCGCCCCGTCCCCTTCTATGATTGCCCGGATATTCAGGGAGGTATACGAAAGTTCACACTCTCCCCGTTTCCGGACATCGTGCCCTCATCAATGCCGGCGGTGACCCTGGTAAAAAAAGAGGTTCGTCTCCCTTCCGGAATGAAAATTCAAAGGGGCATGGATTTTTCCATGGCTTTTAATTCGGATGCAATCAGGGCAAGGATCCCGGTCTGGTCCGCAGGAATATAGATCAGTTCCTGCCCATGCACCAGGATAGTCCCGATTGGCCTGCCTTTGCCCACGGTCTGGGCGGAAAACGCCTGGATGGCCGCGTCGCGGGACTGCATGCTCTCAAATGTCTGGGTCTGCACCGTCACGGTGTTCCCTGCGCTATCCTCGAGGATATAACGCGTACCTCCGGTCGCCCCGGGGAACGGCCATTGTACCGGGGATGTGTTCACGATCGTCAGCCCGGCGTTCTGTGCCGCCTGCTGTAGCGGTTCTCCGGTCTTCACGTAATAGGTATGACCGGGAAACAGTACAAAGACCCAGCCGAACGGTATAAGCACCAGGGCCAGGATAATGATGATCACCAGGACCTCGTCTGCTCTGCTCATCGGAACCCTCCGTTCCATGCGATCCGGAGAGGATACGGAGGCACGGTCATTCGCCTGCCCCCTCCTCGACCCAGCTCGGTTTTTTCATCTTCAGGAAGATCAGTGGGGGCACCGCCAGCAGGAATGTACCGATCAGAATGCCAAGGACATAGGAAACCGTTTCTGCTGCAGTGAACTCACCCGTCGGCATGAGCCCGACAAGGAACGAGAACATTACCCCGAAGGCCCCCATGCCCCCGATAATCCAGATTCCGGCTAGCCCTCCCGGAATCTTGAAAGGTCGGGGTGCATCCGGTTTGCTGTACCGTAGCTTGATCACCGCGGCAAAGATCGTGAAATATACTATACAGAGCAGTTCAACGGTGATCGCCGAGAGGATCCAGTAGGCCTGGTTCACCGACGGGAGGAATACGTACAGCAGGGAGATGAATGTCCCGATCCCCGCCTGTATCAGGAGGACCGCTACCGGGGACCCGTACTTGTTATGCCGGTTGAACACGGGGGGAAGGTTGCCCTCCACCGCGACGACCCCAAGACCCTTTGCAGGGCCTATGAGCCATGCCGCAAGCGAGACCGCCCCGCCGATCGTGATGAGCACCGCCATCGGCGCGACCGCCCAGGGAATATTCGCGGCCTCGAAGAAGTACTGGAGCGCCTGCATCACCCCTGCGGCAAGACTGAGGTCGTCTGCCGGAATTACGAAGGCAATCGCCAGGGTTGCGATGACCGTGCAGAGGAAGATGATAATCGCGGAGAGGGCTATCGCCTTGGGATAATCGGTTTTCGGGTTCTTCGTCTCAAGTGCGTGGAAGCCTGCCATCTCCATGCCTGCAAACAGCAGGATTACCGTTGCAAAGAACGGCAGGGTGGCCAGGTTCAACGTGGGGACGATCTCGCCGGGCGAGAAGGGGGGGAGCACCATCTGCTGGCCGGAGGCGATCCACCAGACCCCGAGGATGATGATCAGGACCGAAGGGATGATACTTCCGAGGATCACTCCCACGTTCTGGAACTTCGTGGAGACGTTCTCCCCGAAGTATGCAATCGTCGTCGTGCCCCAGAACGCGATCATCATCACGACGAACAGATAAATCTTGTCGGTCTGCAGTACGGGCGATATCGCATACGCGAGTGTCGCGGCGATGAAGGCGAGTACCGTAGGGAACCATACGAGATTATTCGACCATTCACAGAATATCGCCACGAATCCGCCTTTATCCCCGAAGGCCTCCCGGCACCATGCATACACGCCGCCCCCCTTGTCCGAGAGCATGGTCGCCAGTTCCGCCGCCGCCAGGGAGAGAGGGATCAGGAACAGCACGGTCCCTATGATGTACCACCCGATGCATGCCCACCCGAACATCGCCATCGAGGGGTAGTTCCTGATACTGAGTACCGCTGCGACGTTGATCATCGCCAGGGCGAACACCCCGAGGATCTTGGGGGGTGACATTCCTGTTTTCTGTTCGTTACCGGTTTCTTCGCTCACGATCGACCCTCTTTGATACAATACATCCTGTATTCGCCTTTTATATTTTCAACCCCGTGGGTGTCATGCTCGAACCCGGGGAACCTGGCATCGAAATCCTGCATCGATTTCAGGTACCGGAGGATCGGGCCGTCCTGCGATCCGGTCCGTTCCCCGGGGGCCAGTACCGGGATCCCGGGCGGATAGGGGAAGATCCCTGTCGCCACCACCCGGTCACCCGCTTCCGATACCGGGACCTGCTCCACCTCGCCCCGGACGAGTTTTCTGTATGCTTCGGCATATGGTATCGCCGGCTCGGGTATGAGGGAGTATGCCTGCTGGAGCAGCTCGCACATACCATGCTCCTTCTTGAACCGGTGCATCTCCTCGGTGAGGCTCTTTAACGTCATCCCACCGTACCGCTCGGGATATGCGTTCGTGAGGTCGGGGAACACCTCCTCCAGTGGGGTTTCCTCATCATAATGGCGTTTGAACTCGAAGAGCTCGGTGACAAGGGTCCCCCACTTCCCCTTGGTATTGCCCATGGAGAAGAGGAAAAGGATGATATAATCGCCGGACTTCTCGTTCACGATCCCCCTGGTGTCGAGGAATTTCACCACCACTGCGGCAGGTATTCCCCATGTATCCAGTGTGCCGTCCTCCTTCACCCCGGGCATCACCACCGTGACCTTGATCGGGTCGAGCATGCAGTAATCGTCAGGGAGCCCGGTAAATCCGTGCCATTTCTCCCCGGGATGCAGGACCCAGGCGGAGGGCTCATCTCTGAGCAGTTCGAACGGCGCATCGGCAAACGCGACTTTTTTTCCGGACTTCGGTTCGGCAACCGTTTCCGGCTGCCACATCCCGAACCACCAGTCCTTTGGTTTCTTTGCGGTGCCGCAGATCTCGCGGTACAACCGGGCCATGACCCGCCTGAACCGTATCGCCTCCTCGATCGATTCGGTGGTCAGGACCCTCCCTGCAGCCCCGTCCATCATTTTCGATGAAACGTCAAGCGAGGCCATGATGGTATAGAGCGGGGAGGTGGAGCTGTGCATCATGAACCCTTCGTTGAACCTGGAATGCTCGATCGGCACCCGTCCGTTCCTTACATGGACCATTGATGCCTGGGAAAGGGCGGCAAGCAGCTTGTGGGTGGACTGGGTGGCAAAGACGGTCGGACCTTTTTCGTCCCGGGCACCGTCCCTCATTGCGAACCGGTCCCGGTACAGCGGGTTGAACCGGGCGTACCCGTACCACGCCTCATCAAAATGAATACTGTCCACGGCTTTTCCCAGCAGCGCCTCCACTTCCGTTGCCTTGTAACAGAGCCCGTCATAAGTGGAATTGGTGATGATTGCATGCACCGGCTTGGTACTCCCGAGTCCCTCGATCAGCGGGCATTCCCGTATCTTCGACCTGATCTTCCGGAGGGTCATTTCCTCCGGGGGGATGGGGCCGATGATCCCGTAGCGGTTCCGGGTGGGTATCATGAAGACCGCGACGGAATGGGTCATGGTGAGTGCGTGCTCGGCCGATTTATGACAATTCCGATCTACAAGGACAATATCGTCCCGGACCACCCTCCCGAAGAACACGATCTTGTTTGCGGTGGACGTGCCGTTCGTGACAAAATACGTCTGGTCCGCACCGAAGACCTTGGCCGCATACCGTTCCGCCTCTCCCAGGGGGCCGGAATGGTCGAGCAGTGACCCGAGTTCTCCCACCGAGATCGAGAGGTCCGACCTGAAGAGCTGCTCGCCGAAGAACTCGAAGAACAGCCTTCCCGCCGGAGATTTGCGGAACGCCGTCCCTCCTGCATGGCCCGGGGTATGCCATGAATACTCGAAGTCCTTCGAGAAGTTTACCAGGGCCCCGAAGAATGGAGGGAGCAGTCTTTCCTTGTACCTGTTTGCGGCAGCCCTGATACGACCGGCGATAAACTCAGGGGTGTCTTCCATGATGTAAATGTACTCGTTTATCTCCCGGATCGTATCGACGTCCAGCTCGGCCTCGCCTACCCCGAGGGGTTCCGACATAAGGAAGATCGGGATATCCTCGTTTCTCTGCCTGATTTCACCGATCAGTTCTTTTGCGGCGTCATGTGTGGGCGAACCGCCCAGGCTCCAGTTGATCAGGATACAGTCCACGTCAGGGAGATTGGCATACGCGGACCGGGCACCCTCGAGCGAAGCGATGGTGAAGACCTGGATATCGTACTCGGTCATGCCCTTGATAATGCGGGCGATCGTTCGCCCGTGCGGGGTATCGGTCGCGATGGTATCATCAATGATGGCTACTACGACCTCCTCCTCCGGGTTCATGCATATCCCCCGTCCGACTTGAGTGGCCGTGCACTCCCCGTTTCGTTCCAGACTGTTGCGGGGCTATTTCTCGGTTCACCAGTCATGTCCAAACCCTCCGGGGATATGCCTCCTATCGGATAAAATGCACTTTGCCGGGAGTAACTGAGAGGAAAGCAGGGATCCGGAAAACCGGGAATATCAAAAATAATTGATTTTTTTACTGGATAATTACATTTCATAAATCGCTCCTCTATACAGCCTTTTATTCATTATATTTAAACATATCTCCCCGATTTCCTGACGGGAAATGGTGAATTTCAGAGAGAATTTTGAAATGGAGTATGGCGAAAATCCGGCTCCTGGGCTGAACCATCATGGGTGGGGTCTCTCTCCCCCCAGGTCCGCGATCCCGGACAAAAAGGGAAGAGCGCTTACTCAGGGATCGAATAGCGATGCCTCCCGGACGGGTCGGGCTCTTTTCGTTAATTATGCATCTATACTCCCGACATTCCCGCGGTTTGTGGGAAGGATTCCCACGAATAACAGATAAGACCAAAGCCCGCCAAACTCATCTGGAATATGGGAGCAGCATGGTTCTCGCGTGGTTCACCCCGGAAGATCAACGATATTCACCTGTTTCTTTCCTTTTCCGCCTGATCCTACCGGGGGCAATTGCCTTCGCCTTCTTCCTCCTGTGTTTCCTTATTGTCCCCCGTGAGTCCGCCATGATCCTCGGAGGCCTGATGATCCTCTATTACGTCCCTCCCGCGGGGAAGGAATCGATCATTCCCCTGGGAATTGCGCTCGGGATCCCCTGGTGGCTCATGGCGGCGGCGCTCGCGCTCCTGGATGTGCTCACCGGGCTCTTCATGATCCTCAATTTCGGAATCGCACTTCGGTTCCCCTACCTCGGGCCCTGGATCTCCCGGTTCATCGCATCGGGGAACGATTTCATGCGGGATCGCCCCTGGCTCGCCCGCTGGAGGACACTTGGAGTTGCATTTTTCGTATTTCTCCCGTTTCAGGGAACGGGAGGCGTCGGTGCCACCGTCGTGGGGATGATGGTGGGACTCTCCCCGGGAATGATACTTCTCGCGATCGCCATCGGGGGTTCCGCGGAGTGTCTCATGTTCGCCCTCGGCTCGGAATTGATCTGGAACCTTATTCTGACCAATGTCTACCTCGGCGTGGGTGTTGCATGCCTGGTGATTCTTGCTGCGATCATAATGTTGCTCCTGTTTCGGAAAATGGGGAGAAAGTCCGTATCCGCCGATAAATAGGACCGAGGAGATGCGGCTATGTTCGGCATTCCCCGAGCCTGGAATTTCCGGGTCGACCCGGCAATGAAATTTTTTCCTGATCCGGTCGCATTCAAGGTATTACCTTTTATGCCCGGAGTGGTTGCAACACTACCATATGCAGACAAAGACCGTCTCAAATCTCAAGCGGTATAAGGAGATAGGGGATGTTCTCCTCAAGTGGGGGTTTGGGACCACCCTGCTCGAAGACCTGTCCCCGGGACTGCGACAGATGAACCTTTCCGGGAGGCTTCATCCGAATATCGCCAACATGTCCGTTTATGAACGAATGCGGCATGTCCTTGAAGATCTGGGGCCGACGTTCGTAAAATTCGGGCAGATCCTTTCCACCCGGAGGGAGATGATCTCCCAGGAGATGTTCGAGGAGCTCTCCAAGCTCCAGGACAAAGTGGCCCCCCTCCCATTCGAGGACATACGCCCGGTCGTGGAGCAATACTGCGGTCCGATCGACCAGGCCTTCCAGTGTTTCGAGACCGAACCCTTTGCGGCCGCCTCGATCTCACAGGTCCATAAGGCAATGCTGCATGACGGGACTGTAGTTGCCGTGAAGGTGCAGCGTCCAGGCATCGCGACGCAGATCGAGACGGATCTCCCCCTGTTCCTGAAGATGGCAGAGAGGATCGAGAAGCTCTCGCCGGAATCCAGGGTGTATAACCCGAAAGCGATGGTCCACGAATTTTCGGTCCAGATCCGGAAAGAACTTGATTTCACCAGGGAAGGGAGAAATGCCGAGATCCTGGCGGCGGGGATGGCCGATATCCCCGAAATAAAGGTCCCCAAAATATTCTGGCAGTGTTCGGGGGAGCGGGTGTTGACCATGGAGTTCGTCCGGGGCTGCAGAATAGACGATATCGAGACGATCCGGTCATACGGGGTGGACCCGGTGATGATCGCGGATGTCGGTTTTCACGCCTATATCAGACAGATCTTCAGGGATGGCTTTTTCCACGCGGATCCACACCCTGGCAACCTCCTCGTCTCCCCAGAGGGGCAGCTTATCTTCCTCGATTTCGGGATGATGGTGCTGGTCCGGCCTGAACGGAGGAAAATCTTCATCAAGGTCCTGCTGGCCATCGTCGACTCCGACGTGGACACCCTCGTCGATTGTTTCGAAAAGCTGGGTCTGGTCATCCGGCAGGAGGACATGGAACCCTTAAAAGACGACCTGTTCTCTGCCCTCCGCGATTACCAGACCACTGCAATCGGAGATTTCAATGTAGGGCCGGCCATGGACTCGCTCCCCAAGGCCCTGCAGAAATACCACCTTATGGTCCCCGGGTCCCTGATGATGGTCCTCAAGGTGATCTGGATGATCTTCGATGTCGCGGTCAAGCTCGATCCGGGTTTCAACTTCAACGAGCGGGTAAAGCCGTATTTCGAGGAGATCATACGGAGCGGTTACCTCTCCTCGGAGACGTTCAGGAAGCTCCCACTCTCCCTTATGGAGATGGCCGAAGGGATCATGAACCTCCCCCGTGCCGTCAACCAGACACTCAGGAGTCTTGGAAATGGCGATTTTAAACTTGAAATCGAGGCAAATGATCTGAAAACACTTAGTACGAGCATCAATGACGCTTCCGAACGGATTCTCATAGGGATGATCGCTTCCGCAATCGTCATCGGTTCGTCCCTCGTGGTGTATGCGTCGGACACCCCGATCACCGGGAACCTTTTTTATCTCACGTTCATCGTCTATATCGTGGCGATTGTCATCGGGATAGTTGCCCTCTTCCGGCTGATGAGGAAAAAATAGGGGCTTTCACACACTCACACTTTTTATCAGTTTCCAGGCGAAAATGAGTGCTACCGCACCCAGAAGCACGCATAATGCCCCGACAATCTTCTCAAAAAGCACCATGATCATCGACATGTTGAGGATCAGGGCAATACCGATTACCACGAGGACTATTCCGGCAATGAATGAAATAACGGCAATCCAGTCCATTAAAGTATCACGCTGAAGATGTGACTGTTAAGCTTACTTATAAATAACGAAACGAGTCCCGCCGACCCTGTGCAGTCCGGGGCAGTCCCGGGGCCAGGGTTCTTTTTCACCGGAAAAATCGCGAACACTTGTGTTCACCGCCATTACCGTTTCACACCACCAGGACCCGTAATGAGAAAAACCTCAAAAAATCCGGTATATTATACGCAGTTTGGAGAAATTGCAGGATATTCCTATGGAAAATACTTATTTTAGCAAGAAGGAAATCGTCTTCCATTTATAGCTTCGTGTCATACCCTGATTTCGTAGCAAAGGATTGATTGACACATGACAGAGAGCAATGTGGAGAGAATCGTACATGTAAAAGACATCACCGGGGGACCGGGTGCACTCGGACTCCTCGGGTACGGGTTGCCCATAATCCTGGTCAGCCTGGCAAATGCCGGTCTCATCGAATCCGGATCGATGATCCTCGGCATGATCATCTTCTATGGTGGTATCGCCCAGTTTACCGCGGGCATGATGGAGTGGAAGAAAGGTAACACGTTCGGTCTGACCGCATACGGATCGTACGGCCTGTTCTGGCTTTCGTTTGCGGCCCTGCTGATACTCCCCGAGCTGGGGCTCGCCACAGGTATCGGTGGAAGCGGCGCTCTGGCGGCATACCTTGCCGTCTGGGGAGTCTTCACGGTTATCCTGTTCATTGGATCGCTGAAGATGTCCCGTGCACTCCAGTTCGTGCTCGGTACGCTTGCCCTGGTCTTCTTCCTGGAGGCTGCGGGAGCCGCGACCGGGATCACCTCTATCACGGTGCTTGCAGGATACGTGGGCATTATAAGCGGATTCTCGGCGGTCTATACCGCGTTTGCACCGATTATGAACGATATTTACGGGAAAACCGTCGCCCCGCTGGGATAACACGGCTGGGCAATCTTTTTTTTTTGATGCGGGGTACATCCCCACATCAGGTATCGGGTATCGTGCCAGGTGAAAAGACATGGATCATTCCCATGCCAAGCCGTCTTTGGAACGCTGGAAGGGAACGCGAGATTATCTCGTCCATGAGGGGAAGAATCAGCCATGACCAGGAATCCGGACAATTGCCCGGGACTGTACCGGTCGATAGTACAACCGACACCTTTCGGTCCGGTGGCCCTTGTCTGGTCCGGGTCGGGAGGTTCGGTGAGGATCGAAAGGGTCCTGATCTCAAGGCCGGGGGTCTCCGCGATAGATGAGGTGCTCCGTCTCTGTCCCGGGACAGGTTCATCAGCCTGTCCGGAAATTGACTCTGTTTCCGCATCAGTTCTTGCATTCCTGGGCGGGGATGATGTTCGTTTCCCTCTTGAAATGCTGAATTTCAAGAGATGCACACCGTTCCAGGAGGCGGTCCTCCGCCTGGAACACGGGATCCCCAGGGGAAAAGTCAGTACCTATCATCTCCTCGCGCGACGGGCAGGGAATGAAAACGCGGCGAGGGCGGCCGGAAATGCCCTGGCCCGGAACCCTTTCCCCATCCTCATACCCTGTCACAGGGCTATCCGCTCCGACTGCACCCTTGGCGGTTTTCAGGGCGGTCCTGCAATGAAACGGGCACTGCTCGAGATGGAGGGGATCAGGTTCGGGAGGACAGGCAGGGTGATCTGCACGGGATTTCATTATGGGTAAAAATTCCATAAGTGGCAGACCAGGAGGAAGTCACCAAAAGCCGGGAATGGTAAAAGGGACCATCACGAAATTTCAGTGCTTTGCCGAATCCATACCCACGGATAAACCCGCGGTTTTGTGAACTGCAGTATCCACTAATATCAGCAATCAAAAAGAGATCAGGTCCGCCCAGGGGTCAGGACCGTGAAGTGTTTCTTACATTTCGCGCACGTTCCTTCCCTGGATTCCTTAAAATAGGCTTTTGGCATGTTGAAGACGATCGAATTCTCTTTAAAGCAACTGGGGCAGGTAAAACGGATTACATACCCGGATCTCGTCCCGACAACCGTCGGATATACTGAACTTTTTATCATAATCTCGTTCTTGGAATGGTTTTACAACGATTCGGAGGTAACAAGGGTCCACTCCGAATATTCAGATTCCGATAACTCTTCGCCCGGTAGATGTCCGCTGGGGAATCTATGCCAATCCCATCAAAAAGGCGTATGCATGTCCAGACTTTTCTGGTTCATTATAATAGGCGGGCATAGGGTATATAAGGCTGGTATCAGGCGACCGTGACCTCCCACCTCAACAGTCACTGAAGGCAACATCATATATTCTTGTACCACGGACCTCCGCAATAATTATAAATAATTCCTGACCCGTTAATGCACCCTGAAGAAGGGATTTGCATGCCATACCGTTGGAACAAGAAGGTTGACGTAGACGAGACCGTGGTGGTCATAAAGAATGTCTTCGATGAGCAGTCAGAACTCCCGAACTGGCTGGTTAACACCATTTACGGGGCGATACGAGATTCCGATCCCGCGTTTGCCGAGTACTTTTACGCAGAAGTCAAGAAGTATGTGCCGAAAGCGATGAAGTATTTCGAAGAGGGTTCGGTCCGGGCCCCGATCTGAAACCGGGAGTGAGACCTCCGGGGATTCCGGGTATTCACCCCTAAATTTTTACCTTTTATTTGAAGATTCCCGGGTAAATCCCATTCTCGGAGGCGAGGTCTAAAGTATTTCGAGCTCCGGAAACGCGTGCAACGAACTATTGTTTTTCTTCAGGATCCACTAATTACGAGAGCCGGGGTTTCCCCCCGGTGCGGGACAACATGGTTTCCCGGAAAAATTTGTCCATTCTTTTTGGATAACCGGGAAATATGTCGTCCTATACATACCTTCATCGTATCACGCACCGTTTAGGGGACTACAAAGTTGGTTGCATGCAAAAAAAATCACATAAGGATAATGGCGAACGAAACCCGAATGCAGTGAATGCCGATGGCACACCGATTGTCCGGGCAAGACTGCCAAAGAAATGGAAGAAAGAGCAGTTCGCGTACGCTGAATCTATGCTTGGAGCAAATCATGTCCGTGTCCGGTGCAGTGACGGGGTCACCCGGATGGGAAGGATCAAGGGAACCATGAAAAAAAGGACCTGGATCCGCGAGGGCGATACATTAATCGTTGCTCCCTGGACTTTCCAGGATGAGAAATGCGATATTGTCTACCGGTATATTCGAACGCAGACGGAATGGTTGAGAAAAAATAACTATATTTTAGGGTAATTTTTTTCCGGTAGCGCGAACACGACGACCGTCGGCAATTCATCCGGTTCATTCGGTCTTCATGGCACCTTTCCTTTCCAGGCCGGATACGGGTAGGAAAGGATCACCCTCCATTAATGACTTTTTCTATAATTTCCGGCCTTTCATGTGAAAATAAAAAAAAATCTGCCGACGTCAAGGAGTTGTTACGAAACGATAATGATCATCCGGACCTCTGCCGGCCCTGTGGGCGGGCTGTCCGAAAAAGAAAAATTTAGAGCCGGGGGCGCCTGTGGTTCGGGAGGCAATCCTGGCAATAGACAGGTCTGCCCTCGGTAGGCTTAAACGGCACTTCACAATCCTTTCCGCAGTCTGAACAGACTACCTTTGTCATTTCACGGGGTCCGGAATTTCTCGAACTTCCAAAATTTGATGTTTCCATGTTGTATACTCAAACAGTTTGAAAAACTGTAGTTACTACAGGGGAGCCGAGATGATAAAGCACTGCCTCGTCCCATGAAAAAAACGTTAAAATTTCTTCTTTTTTAGGAAATTTTTTAAAATACCGGCTTTTTTGACATTCGTATTCGTGACGTTCCCGGGGCTTCGCCCCTGCTACGGCAGCTCCCCCAGGCGCGATATCTCCTGGAAAAAGGCGTATCCTGGCAGATATCGCTCAATATAACTAGATAACTAGATCCTGGACCTACAAATGTCCGGTCAAATCCCCATCATCTCCCCCGGACAGGACGCGTTTCACCGGGTGAACGAACTACCCACATCAGGCTTTTGAAATTCCCGTACCTGGCCTGAGACCGGAGGTGCGTCGGTTCAGGACCCCGCCTTTGCGGTATCATCCGTCGGGATGAGCCCCGACTTTCTCCGCCACAGTCCTGCAACAATTCCGACGATTACCGTCTGAATAATGGTATATGCAATCAGGACGGTCAGGATATCGCTCATTATGGCTGTGAAACTGCTGGCTGCGAAGAGGAGCGCCATTCCGGAGTTCCTGATCGCAGAGCTCTCTGCGAGCGACCTGCGGATTCCGGGGTTGGGTCCTCCGAGGAGGAACCCGAAAAGGAACGATATGGCGACGGCCAGAATGATCACCAGGACCCCGTAGGAGCCAAAGAGACCACGGAAAATCCCGACCGGATTTGCCGGACCGAATGTTGTCGCCAGGGCCAGGATGAGCACGAAGAGGATCATTACGTACGAGAACAGCACGACCGGCCCCTTCAGACGATCAGCAACCGTCGGCCGGTATGCCCGCAATGCGAGGCCGACGATCAGGGGGATGACCATCAGGAATATCAGGGACCGGATTACAGGCCAGACATTCATCATGGTGCTCTCCGGGAGCACGATAAGCAGGGTGACCGGTGTAGATACCAGGGCAGTTGTACAAAGCAGGAACATGAGCCCGGTGGCGAACGGGACGTTGCCTGCGGATACTTCAGCCAGCCTGGGACTATAGGACGCACCCGGGGCGCTGGTCATCAGGATGCATCCGATCAGCACTGCCCCGGAAAGAGCAAATACGGTGACGAGGATGTAGCCCGTCAGAGGAACGAGGACGAGATTCACCAGTAGTGCGATGATGACCAGCCTGATGTCCTTCAACGGGGCGAGAATATCGCGATACGTATGATCGAGGCCGATAAAGAGGAGCGAGGTGATGATGAAGAGATATATTGCAACCATAAGGATGGTTTGTGTAATCATATCCGGTCTGCTCCTGCGATCAATCGTATGAATATTCCCTAAATTCCATCATATTTCTTGTTATTCGAACGCCGAACCTACCGGGTTCCCAGGAGATGTTTTGATACCTGTTTCCCGCCCGGGGTCCGGGGAATTTACCAGCCGGGCAGGTTTGACGGATGAAGGGGGTGGTAGCGGGGTTCGCCTGAATTATCTCCCGATAATCCGCATAAAAAAATGATTGAATAATAATTCTATAGTACGCCGGCCAGGAACAGGAAGGTGAAACACCCCGACATAAAGCCGAGAAAGGTGAAGATAACCGCCGGGATCCGCTTCCACGAGAGCAGCCAGGCGATGACCGGGGTCCCGTAAAGGCCGATCCCAGGTATCCATACAAGAAGAAAGCATGACACGGAACCGTACTTCGAAAGAAACGGATACTTTGAGGTCTTTTGCTCGATCTTGTCAATGAATGATGCGACGCGTTTCGAACTTGTGCCAAGCGTCTGGCAGATCTCGAATACCCCGAGGATCAGGCCGATCCCGAAGAATGCCATAAAAACGAGAGTCTCAAGCGGAGTGAGCCCGGCTCTCAGACCGACCGGTGCGGCAATGGCCTGGAGGGCGAATGCCGAGAAGAGGAACCCAAACATTGAAGCTGCGGTGGATCCGAAGAGAATCCCGGCCAGGACCGGCAGTATCACACTGATCCCCAGGATATACACGATGATGCGAAGAAACCTGTCCAGAAACCCGGTTTTTGTGCTCTCTTTATCCATGGTTCGCTCTTATCTCCTGACCTGTTTTCCCATACGATATATTTCCGGGTCTCTTTAAATTTTCACCTTGCCTTCGGGTGAAAATTCCCGGACCTCCATGGTTTTGTTTCTCCCGGGGATACGGCCAGGAAACCATTGTCAGCGATCCTCTGGTTATGGATCCGGAAGACACGGAAAAAGGGTTATTCGTTAAAATAAGGGCTGTCCTTCACCATATTATGGAAAATGTTCTCTTTCCCGTGGTGATTCATGTAGAAGTATACGATTCCGGCCACGATAATCGACGATAACAGGACAAAGATCATGTCGGTCATGGTATCGGCATTGTTCGGCTGCATAGGCCCGGCGAGGGATCCCCCGAAGAAGAGGTCCATGAAGAACTCCCAGATTTCCCAGAGGTATTCCATCGCCATGCCGAAGAGGATCACAAAGATCGCGATGAACGGGGTGTCCAGGTTGTAGTTCTTGATCTTGTCGGCAAAGAGGATCGCGACAAACCCTATGATCGAAACGATGGTTCCCGAGATCAGGTGAGCGAGTGAGTCCCAGTTGGGGAAGGTGATGTACCGCTCCTGGACATAGCCGGAGACGTGGATAAGTAATGCGAGGGATACCAGGAAATACACGAACCATGGAAAGACGATTTTTGTCTTCCACGTGAAGATATAAGGGATCATCCCCACAATGAAAAGGGCGCCTGTTATCAGCGCGGCTGAAGGGCCCTGATATACAATTGCGATAATGACATTTAAACCTACGAGCGCCTGGACAATATAGGCCAGGTACATACCATACGAACGCTGGGTCATGATAAGCGTGAGAAGAGAAAGTTTATCAGTTCATCGGGATTTTCCCGCCCACATGAGATCCGACCTCTACAAGGTCTGTCCTGCCGGGAGAATCAGCCATTTCCCTATCGGAAATTGATGGTGTGAAAAGTATCGGCGGATCCTTATTCTCCTCCCGCGTATCCGCGGGAATTATTACGTGAAGTGCTGTATATTGTCGTTGATGAATAAATTTCAAGGCGGCAGACAAACCATGCGGGCAATTTTTGGATTGGTCTTCCTTTTAGTTTTTTTTTCAGGTCTATGCGCAACGTGTGTTCCCGGCGTTCATGCGGATTCTCCGGACCGCGCTCCCCTGATGTTCAGGGCTGATCCCTGTCACACAGGGGTTAACGACGACGGGGGGACACGCCCCTCCGGTGCTCTGGTATGGTCCCGTGCGACCGGGGACAGGGTCTATTCGAGCCCTGCCGTTGTCGACGGTGTAGTATACATCGGGAGCGATGACCAGAATCTGTACGCTCTCGATGCAGAGAACGGAGCGGTGGTGTGGAACTATACTACCGGCGGACGGGTCCTCGCAAGTCCGGCAGTCGATAACGGCATCGTGTACTCCGGGAGCTACGATAACAACCTGTACGCTCTCGACAAGAATACCGGGTTGTTGCTCTGGACTTTCCAAACAGGGGGCTGGGTGACCTCGAGCCCGGTAGTGACCGGCGGGGTCGTGTACAGCGGGAGTCTTGGTGACAGGCTCTACGCCCTCGATGCCCACAACGGGACGGAGCTATGGAACGTAACGTTCGGGGAATATCCCTCCATCGATTCGAGTCCCGCCGTATGCAACGGTCTCCTGTACGTTACCGGGGACCAGACGACACTGTATGCCCTCGATGCAATGGACGGCACGGAAATCTGGAACTTCACCACCGGCAGCCCGATCTCTTCGAGCCCGGCGGTCGCGGATGGGATCCTCTACGTATCGAGCTGGGATGGTAATGCCTATGCCCTCGATACCCTCACAGGCCAGGAGATCTGGAGGTCTGCGATAGGGAGCGAAAGCGAGATGGATTCGAGCCCGGCAGTCGCGGATGGCGTGGTCTACATCGGGAGCAACGACAACAACGTATACGCGCTGGACGCCCTGACAGGGGAGAAGATCTGGAACTACACCACGGGCAGTGTGGTCTATTCCAGCCCGACACTCGCCAATGGTATCGTGTACGTCGGAAGCTGGGATCACACACTCTACGCCCTGGATGCCGAAACCGGCGAGCAGATCTGGAACTACCCGACCGGAAGTGTCGTGTATTCCAGCCCGGCGGTTTCCGATGGCCGGGTCTACTTCGGAAGTTTCGACGGAAATGTCTATGCACTCGGCTCCTCACCAGGCACCACCAACCTGATGCTCGGGAAATTGGGCCCCGTTTTCTATGAGAATGCGAGCATGATGGATTATTCTTTGTTCTACCGGAACCAGGGAAATAGTTCCGCGGAGAACGTGGTCCTGAAAGATTTTCTTCCGCCTTCGGTCGAGTATCTGTCCGGATCCGGAAGTCCTGTCTATGATGAAACTGCAAGGACAGTGACGTGGGATCTCGGGAGCATTCCTCCGCTCTCCACCGGCACGCAGTCCCTTACAGTTCGTATTCCTTCATCGGTTGCCTACGGCACGGTCCTGAACAACACCGCAAACATTACCACCAGCACGCCGGAAACCCAATACGGTGACAATATCGCTTCGACCTCGACGACCCTGAAAAGTGCATGGACACCACCGGGTTGCTCGATCACCCCCTCCGTACCGGACCCGTGGGGCACCCCGACGGTGTACTGGCGTGACCCTGTTATGTTCTCTTATAACCAGACCCTCTGCTCCCCCGATACACCGGTGAATATCCTGTTCCATATCGATGACGGCGGACCGGACATCGCCGCACCGATGACCGGGGGACCCCAGTACTGGAATTATACGGCCACCTTCTATCCCCGTTACGGATCAGCCACCGTCACCTACGAGACACCGGGATGCATCATTTCCGGAATCACATTCCCCTTCAAAATCGAGCCCGCGGGATACATCTATGACTCCACCGGGGGGCAGCGGATCGAGGGTGCCGAGGTCTGGCTCCAGTGGCCTGATGATGAGGGGAACTGGGTAAATGTCCCGACAGGACTCGCCACTCCGCCGATGACTCCTGACCAGAACCCGCTCACCACCGGTGAAGCAGGCCTATACCAATGGGACGTGGAGGAAGGGTCCTACCGGGTCTGGGTGGAAGCAGACGGATATTCGCCTGCGGCCAGCACAATGGTGAACAGCCCCCCTCAACTCTCCGGCCTCGACGTCGGGCTCGCGCCCACCACCGGGAAGATCTGGGTGACCTCGACTCCCTTCGGCGCAGCGATCTTCCTCGACGGGAGCGACACAGGCTTTGTCACCTCGCAGGAACTGGCTGGGATCACTGCCGGCGATCATACCGTGGAACTGGTACTTGCAGGTTACATGAATTATACCGGGACTGTGACGGTTACTGCAGGAAAGACGACCACCGTGAATGCCGTGCTGTCTCCCCTCACCCCGGTGGCGAACTTCACCGCGAACGAGACGTTTGGATTTGTCCCGCTGACCGTCCAGTTCATTGATTCATCCACCGGTTCGCCGCCCATGGCATTCCAGTGGGACTTTGGTGACGGGTCACCGAATGCGACCGAACAGAATCCCGTTCACACCTATACCTACAGCGGAACCTACAACGTCACGCTCACCGTGAGCAACAGTGCCGGTTCACACAGTTTCGAACAACCGGGGTATATCCGTGCAATGGAACACCTGCCCCCGATAGGCGGCGGCAAGGCCTATTACCTGGTCCATTCGAACGTCGACGGCGCGGAGGTATACTTCAACGGCGACTGGTTCGAAGGGACCATACAAAATGGCACCCTCCTGGTCGAGACCTGCACTACCTGCACACCGGTATGGACATATACCGTGAAAAAGTGCGGATATTTCGCCCTGACCCAGAATAATACGCGGTACCCTGCAAAGGACGAGGTGGTGGACCTCTGGGCGAACCTCACCGCCCCGAAGGAGCCTTTGATCGCAGATTTCACCGCGAACGTCACGGATGGGGCCGCTCCCCTGACGGTCGGCTTCGAGAGTCGCTCTGTGGGGATTGCACAGGCCTGGAACTGGAGTTTCGGCGATGGAACATATTCCGAAGAGGAGAACCCGGTCCATACCTACACGTCCCCGGGGAGCTATACGGTCAGTCTCCACGAGACCAATACGGCCTGCCAGGACAACACCATGGTCAAGCCGGATTACATCACAGTGGGTGGGCAACCCCTGTTCAAGGCGGACTTCACCGTGAGCCCTGTCACCGGTTCCGCACCCCTGACGGTGCATTGCATAGACAGGTCTGTCGGCAATCCGAGCAGGATCGTATATAATTTCGGGGACGGGTTCACTGCGAAGGGTCCGGACGTAATCTATACCTACCGGTTCCCCGGGACGTATACGATCACCGAGACCATCTCGAAGTATGATCCTGGAAAAATGACTTTCCTGACGAGCGTTGCAAGAAAACCCGGCGCCATTACGGTTTTCCGTGCAATAAGCCCGCCACCGGAAGCAGCGTTCACCGCGTCGCCGATGGAGGGGCCCGCTCCCCTGACAGTCTCCTTTAGCGATGAGTCAAGCGGAAACCCCACCTATTACACGTACGATTTCGGGGACGGGTTCAAATCGACTACCGCACACTCTGTCCATACCTACCGGTTCCCGGGCACGTACAAGGTAACCCTGACCATTCTCCGTATCAATTCAGATTTCGCATCGCTGCAGAGTTCTGTCTCCACCGGTACGATCGTCGTGAACAGGGCATAATTTCATTTTTCATTATCCTGCCGACCGGACCGCCGTGGGAGAATCAGATCCACTCCTGCCCGTGTCCGACCCATATCAAAAAGGATATGCGTTGATTTTTCCTAATTGGAAATTATGCCGGCAGTTCTGTTGGGAATTTCATTGACGACCGGGTCAGGGGAGATACTCCCATGAGCACCCGAGGGCGTGCTCACGAAAAGACCCTGGATCCCGAGGACTGGGACTCCATGCGTGCGCTCGGACACCGGATGATGGACGATGTACTTGATTATATCATTACCCTGCGGGATCGCCCTGTCTGGCAGCATGCTCCACCGGAGATAAAATCCCATTTCAGGCAGCATGCTCCGCCAGAACCCACTCCGCCGGAACGCGTGTACCAGGAGTATCTCGATACCGTCCTTCCCTTCCAGATCGGCAACAGCCACCCGCGCTATTGGGGATGGGTCACGGGATCGGGGACTGTTATGGGGATGTTGGCAGAACTGCTCGCGGCCTCGACCGACGCAGTGAGCGGGGCATTTGCCTATCAGAGCAACAATTATGTCGAGATGCAGGTGCTCGACTGGTGCAAGGAAATGCTCAACTATCCCCGGGAGTCCAGCGGTCTCCTTACCAGCGGCTGCTCCGCATCGAATCTCATCGCCCTGGCCGTCGCCCGGAACACGAGGGCCGGATTCGACGTGCGTACCCACGGTCTCCGGGACACACCTTCCGGGATGACCGTCTATTGTTCGGACGAGGCCCATTCCTCGATCCAGAAGGCCGTAGAACTGCTCGGTCTGGGATGCGATTCATTACGCCGGGTGCCGGTAACGGGATCCCTGCAGATGGACCTTGAAGCACTTAAGTCACTGATCAAAGAAGATCGCAGTGCCGGGCTTCTCCCGCTTTGTGTGGTCGGGGTTGCCGGGACGACCAATACCGCCGCCATCGACGACCTCGATTCCATCGCGGATATCTGTGCGATGGAAAAATGCTGGTTCCACGTAGATGGCGCCTTCGGGGCATGGGCCGCCATCGCTCCCGACTACCGACATCTTGTTACGGGAATGAACCGGGCGGATTCTCTTGCATTCGATCTTCATAAGTGGATGTACCTGCAGTACCCGATCGGGTGCATTCTTGTCCGTGACGCAGACCTGCACCGTCAGGCATTCTCTCTTACCCCGACGTACCTCGCCCATGGGGAAGGCGACCGCGGGTTGACCGGTGTCGATGTTCCATGGCTTTCGGATTACGGTTTTGAGCTCTCGCGAGGCTTCCATGCTCTCAAGGCATGGATGACGATCAAAGAGCAGGGGACCGCCAAGTACGGGCAGGTAATCCAGCAGAACATTGAACAGGCGCATTACCTGGGCACACTCGTCGATGCAGCGCCGGAGCTGGAACTTGCACTGCCGGTCTCCCTCAACATCGTGAATTTCCGGTATGCCCGGCCCGGCATCAGCAAAGAGAGGCTCGATCAGTTGAACAAGCAGATCGAATGTGAACTCCAGGAGCAGGGGATCGCAGTTCCTTCCTCCGTTACTATCCGGGGCAGCAAATACCTGCATGTCGCGATAACCAATCACCGCAGCCGGTGTGACGACTTCGATCTGCTCGTGCGGGAAGTGATCAGGATGGGGAGAGCACTTTCCTGACCGGCCCGGCGGTCCGCAATAATTGGCTTGGTGATGGTGCCCCGGGGATCTCACCACCCGATGAGATATGTGGAATATATCGCGACAGATGAGATGATCGCGATGGTTATCCCCGCCTTCCAGGTATTGAGGCCGAGTTTTCCGGCCCAGACCATTGCGATCCCGCCGAGGAGCACGATGGCGATCGTATGGGATACGAACACCGCCATCCGGACCGTATCGATAAGGAAATAGGGGATGATAACCGGGAAGATGAGCGCAAAGTCGATGAGAAGCGTGGCAATCGCGACTTTCCAGTCCGAAAGGGTCGCAGGGAATTTTTTGTCCGTCACGGGTGTTCCGGCACCGATCATGTCGATCACTCCCGACTGTTCTTCTCCTGTCAGGTTCTCGACCATGGTCCCCTGCAGGGATCTCGCGACTGCATCCCTCTTTTCAGGACTTCCGGGATCGTCCCGGTATGCATTGGCGATGCGGAGATAATCCGCACGGTTCACCAGCCCCCCGTACATCGCGGTCACCCCGTCGATGATCCCCCACGAGACGTTCACTCCAAGCGCCACGATGAGGAGGATGCGGAGCGTACTCTCCGTGGGAGGGAGGCCCGTATTGATGAGCCCGGTGATGATCACCACCATGAACACCCCGTAGAAACATTCCGAGAGCCTGTTCCCGAGAGAGAGGTTCTCCTGTAAGAATGGGATGCCCTTAAATCTCATCCTCTCCTCCTGCCCGTTCATTCCGCAAACCCTGGTCATTTAGCAAGCTGGACAAGATCGCACGCGTTCCATGTACTATTGCAGGTTAAAATTGAATATACCGATCGGCCCGGTCGATTTCTGTGGGCCTTCTTCCGCTGTTCCCGTAAGTCGGGAAATTAGGCCGACAGGATCAGGGACAGCCCGATTTCACCGACCGGATTTTTACCGGATACCATTGCCCCAACAGGTGTAAATAACAGGGGTGCCAGATCTTTCCTCACGATAATGTCCGGGTCCCTGGAGCTCGAACCTACCGCGGCGCTGGTGATGGACTGGGCGAAGGATCTGTACCGAACGGGCATCGCCTCTTCGTTCGTCGCCCGTCTCGACCTCTCGGCAGGACAACGGATGAGGCAGGAATGCGATGCGGTCTGCCCATGGTATCCTGAAGTAATGATGAACCGGAAATGGTTCATACGGCACATTGCCTCGACCATCATCAATTCGAGGGGATTTCCCTGCCAGATCCTTATCCTTGCCTCGGGAAAATCCCCGCTTGCCCTCGAACTCCTCGAGCGCTGCCCGGGGGTGATTGTATCGGTGATTGAGACGGATATTGCGGGGATGGAGGAGAAAGCACGGATCTACCGGGAAGTAGCCCCAACCGCCGCACAAAGGATACGATGCGTCGAGGCAGACCTCTACGACCCCGGGGGGACGAGGGATGCGGTCGCGGATACCGGGGCGTTTTATCCGGACCGGCCCACAATCATCGTATTCGAAGGGATATCCTACTATCTCCCGCCTGAAATCTCTTCCGGAGTCCTGTCCCGCTTCACCTCGAAATCCGGGCAGAACACGGTGATCCTGGACTCGCTGCTCCCCTGCAGGCTGGTCAGGGAAGACCGGCGCTACATCTCCCGGGGGATCTGGTCTATCATCCACCGGGATTGCAATGTCAAAAAAACCGTTACCTACTGCCCGGATGAGATGGTGCGGATGCTCATCTCCGCCGGGGGCGGGCAGGTCCGGCACCACGCGATGAACGAGATGGAGTGGCTCCGGACCGGGGAAAACCGGTATTTCCCCACCGATGGTGACGGCTGGATACGGATATCGACCGCACGGCTCTGAAGACTGCACTCCATTCTCCCGGGTGCGGGAGCGATCAGGGATCGATCCAACACCTCATGACCCTCTATGCCGACTGGTATGTACCGCAGGATGCCCGATGACAGAACACAACGACGAACATATCCTTGAAGCGATCGGCAGGTGCCGGGTGATTATCCGGAACGGCGTGGTGACGGAGGTCGGGGACGCACGGATCACCTCCTGCCCGCTGACAAGAAAATTTGCATTCCCTCTTTCGGCGATCGACAGGGAATCAGTGAAGGCGAATATCGAACACCGGATTCACGCATGGGGGATGTGCACCCCGGGACGGGAAGTCACCGATACCCGGCCGTTCGTCGGGTTCGGGGCTTCGGAAATCCTTAGTTTTGGCCTTTCCGCCGACATGCTCGACGCCGTGGTCCTTGCCTCCGACGGGGCGGGGACCGTTATCGCGACGAACCCTGCGCTCGTGCAGGGTATTGGGGGCAGAATGTCCGGCCTGGTAAAGACGGTTGCCTATCCGGACGTCATCCGGAGGATCAAGGAGAACGGCGGGATAGTACTGGACGAAGTCCACGCCTCCCTGGATCAGTTCTCCGGGGTAGCCCGTGCATACGAAATGGGATACACGAAGGTCGCGGTCACCGTCGCAATCCCTGAAGAGGCTTCGAAGATAAGGGATCGGTTCCCCGGGGCATTCCTGTTCGGGGTGCATGTCACCGGGTTGGATCGCAGGGAGGCGGAGCTGCTGTCGTCGTCGTGCGACCTGGTCACCACCTGTGCGTCCGGGACCATCCGGGAGATCGCGGGGGGCAAAGCCCTGCTGCAGGCCGGAGACACGGTGCCGATATTCGCAATGACCAGGAGGGGAAAAGAAATGATCCTGGAGAAGATCCGGCAGAGTGACGCTCCGGTCCTGGTAAAGACCCCGCGGCTCCCTGCACTTGCCGGGCAACAGCCGGAACCGCTCGTCTGATGGGGCGTTCGGGTGCATCCGGGAAATTCCAGGCCATGGAATTAAAAAGAAATTTCAGTTAAATGCCCGGAACCCGGGTCAATGAAGACCCGGGGCGATTTTAATCTTCCTGTCACACCGTGACCGGTCTCACCAGCTCAGCCATTGCCGCGTTGAATTTCTCTGGTTCATCGACAAACGGCTCGTGCCCGGACTCCTCGAACCATACCAGTTTTTTCGAGGGAGCCGCGAGTGACTCGAAATAGGCCATGCTCGTCTCCGGGGGGACCCAGTGGTCATTGCGGCCCAGGAAAAAGAATACCGGCATCTTCAGAACGGGTGCACGCGCTATCAGGTTAAGGCACGAAACCTCCCTCCACATGGCGTCAAGAGAGAAACGGAACCCACGCACGATGGCCGGCAGATCAAAGACAGAGGCCTCCGGCCCGCCGAGAAGCACCCGTCCCATCTCCCACATGGATCGTATGCCAAGATGTCCTTCGAGCCGTTGCAGCCAGGTACGTTCCGTCATCAGGCTCCGGGAATCGTGCGGAGGCGGGCCGATCGCCTGAAGTGCTCGTTCCGCCTTGCGGTTGCCCTGGCGCTGCGCTTCTGCGAGTGCGAATGAGTACGATAACTTTTCACCCTCCTGCCAGTCTCCGATCTGCCCGCTCCCGACGTAGGCAGAGACTTTTTCCGGAAAACGTGCAGAATAGAGCACGCCGAGCGCAGAGCCCCAGGAGTGTCCGAATAGTGCCACCCGGTCCTGCCCGGTGCGGGTCCGTACCGCCTCGACCAGTTCGTCGAGATCGGAGATGAACTGTTCCACGTTCATCGAAGATCGGGGAATTGTGGGGTCGAACGATTTTCCGGCGCCCCGCTGGTCCCAGCACACGACGGTGAATATCTTCTCAAGCGGGGCATTGAAATGACGGAAAAGACTTGTCTCGGTAAACCCGGGACCCCCGTGCAGAAACACCAGCGGAGGGTTTGTGATGTGCTCGCCCCGCATCATCACCCACTGGTCGATCCCTCCGAGACGGAGGTAGCGGATCTCGGCGATGCTGTCCGGCATCGGCTCGCCGTCGGGTCCACGGAAGGGCGGGGTTCTTCCCGGATGTTTCATTCCAATCCTCTGGTCTCGTTCTTCACGTACCTGGTCTGTCCGGACGAGGTAGCCGAAAGGCTTGCCCTTTCGGGTATGAGTCGCTGGCGCTCTGCAATCGGTCCCACTCCTATTTTTTACGCCCCACGAGGATTGCGAGGATAATCACCAGGAGAATCATGAGAATCCCCGATACGAAGAAAAATGCCGGCTCCGGTTCGACCCGGTCGAGAAATTCCTCATTGCCATCTCCGTGGGGGGAGACGGATATCTGTTGGCGGGCCGTCGCTCCCGAGAGGGGATCGTAGCCGACCAGCATGAACTCCCCGGAGGGCAGTATCCCCATGTCGACCGTTGAACCGTAGGTACACGGATGTTCCGGCTCGCACGCAGGGTTTTCACGAGGAACCGAAAACGAGCCCAGCCTTTCGCCGTCCATCACGTCATACACTTCGACGACAATGTATTCTGGGGGGAGATTTTCCGGGACGTACCCGTTCCAGGTAAACTGTAACGAATACGAAGCGTCCGGGTCCGCAGGATCATCTGACATGTTTAAAAGAAGCGATGGCGAGATTGGGGGCGTCGATGCCACGCAAATGCCGGGAATTACGAGAATGAACAGCGTAGTAAGTATGAAGAATCCTACCCGTCCGGAAAGAACAGGCACCCTCCGGGAAGACCACATAATAATTTATGATACTATTTGTGGGAAGGATAGGTTTTTTGGTTCCCCGGTTCTGTCCGGCACCGGATTACGGGTACTTTCTTGGGTTGTTCGATACCCCCATGAAATAAAAGATGATTTGAACACAAGAACTCAAAGCGCTGACAAATTCAAAATAAATCAGAAGACCCACCTCACGTGGCGCGATCCGGACATATACTTCTCCGGGCGATCAAGTACATAAGAAAGATTTTCCTGGAAAAAAGCCCGTCCTGTGCGGCATACAGACCAAAACCCAATCATTCCATCTTGCGGTATTCTGCGGCAAGCGGCAGAATGAGCCGGATCTTCGCGTCGGTAAATTTTCCGGAGAGATCAGGGAATAGTCCTTCGATCACGGAGGATCTATCGAGGCACTAGCATTTTTGCCAAGGAGCACAAATAGTTGAAGATAAATTACAGGGGCCGTTCAATAATGCGTAGCAATGAACAAGGGGCAGCTGCTCCCTTGACGGGCAAAAATAATTTAGACGTGATGGAATACAGTCGGCTTCTTACCTGCCTCGGAGACCGGAACAAGTTCAGGGTCGTGGCCCGCCTCACCCCGCCACCCTCGCATCTCCTGGCCACAATGGACCCTTATTTTGATAAATCCACGTATTCAAAGAAGATGAATGCCCTCCTGGTCAAGAGCGAGAACACGCTTATCACCGTATATACCTCGGGGATCGTCACGATGACCCGGTTAAACAGCGATGACCACGGCAGGGAGATCCTGGGAGATGTCGTTGCCATGATCAACAGGGTCCGGGAGAAGGGTTCGGATGAACCCGCACCCCGCCCTACCCGGAACCCGGTCGATCCCATGGAGATCAACGAATCCCTCCCCCACTCGAACTGCGGGAAATGCGGGTTCAAGAGCTGTTTTTACTTCGCGACGATGCTTGCGTTCGAAGAAACCTGCCTGGAAAAATGCACACCACTCCATGAAGACGGCTATGCCTCCAACCGTGAAACGGTGAGTTCCCTGATCGGCAGGTGATTTTTCCCATGAAAACGCTGACGATCCTGCTGACCGACGGCCCCTATATATCGGAGTGTGCTGAAATTGCGTACCGAATCGCTTCCAAAGCCCTGAAGAACTACAGGGTGAACATCTTTCTCTACCTCGATGCCCTCCATATTCCCAAGCTGCACCAGAACCCCCAGGCAGTGGCGAACATGGGGAACCTCTTTATCGACCTTGCGGAGCACGGTGCCCGGATCCGGGGCTGCCCGCGCTGCGGTATGGCCCGGGGGTACCAGACAGAGAATAACTGCGAATACCCTGACCTGATCGAGATATCCAGTCTCTACGACCTTCAGGAAATGATCGCGGAGAGCGACAGGGTAATCTCCATTACCAGGTGATTCCATGAATTCGGTTATCCAGTTAGTCGATGTATCCCCGTATGGTACAGAGAAGGCCTACGGCGTGCTCCACGCCGCGATCGTCTGTCTTCCTTTCGGTTCTACGGTCGGGCTGTACGGGGACGGCACCTACCTGGCCCTGCATGGCCAGCAATCCATAAACCCCACGACCCCGAACCTAAGCTACTACATCTATGCCTATCCCGAGATCCGGGTGATTGCGCACGGGCCGTCAATGGAAGAGCGGGGGCTTTCGGATTTGAAGCTGATTGAACTTATCGAAGTTTTGGACGATGATGCGTTCATGGCAGAACTGCAGAAATTCGACCACGTCCTGTTCCTGTGAGGGTATGGTAATGACCGATCTTTTTATGCTCAGTAAACCTCCCGGATCGACCCGGGCGAAACTCTGTTTCGAATTCATGAAACGCTCCGATGACCCCGTCCTGTACCTCTTTTGCGACGGCGTGTTCCACCTCATAAGGAAACAGGAGATCCCAAAAGCAAGAGTGGTGGTCTGCAGGGACGATGCCCTGACGAGGGGGGTGCCGATGGAGGATGACGGCGGGTATGGGCAGGACGAATTCTACGAGCGTATGGTCCACGACATGATGGAAGACGCGGACCACGTCTACAGCTTCTGATCCAGCCTCGATATAAAATACCCTCAAAAAATTTTTAAAAAACGACAAAGCCCCAGCCGTGAAGCAGGAAATGGAGTTCAAATCACTCGGGAATTGTGGACCGCGCGAGTGATGTTTCAATTAATATTGTTATGATTTTAAGAGTTACAGTTCCCATCTGAAAATGTTTCATTTGGTTCAATCATATTATTTTTAGTCAATTCGTCCAATTTCTTTCCTACCGAGAACCGAATTAATGGTGTAATTCTATTCCATCGAGTTACATCTGAATTGTCAGGATTATTATAATCCGCTAAACTTTTACCGAGAATCGAATTGCAATGATATTGTCCAATAAATATCTTTTTTTTGGCGTCTTTTACCTCATAATAACATAGGTCACCGTCAGATAACCTTAGTTTATTTCTCTGCCCATGTCCAAAAATCCATAAATGCGTTGTTTTTGGATCGCAAATTACTTTCTGGGCATTCTCTCTTGAATCCACCTCATATATCTTATAATTAAGGGGGAGAGGATTGTTTCTAAATCTGTTTATTAAAATATCTATTCCATCCATATTAGAGCGAATTTTTCTATTTTCATCATTGAAAGGCTTTCGATAAGCTATGATTATAGCATGGTGAAAATTTTGATTATTGTATTCAGGATATTTTTGTACTAATTTTATCGTATCTGTTGCCTTTTTCACATAAAAAATTAGAGCTAGAAACGAGAGAAATACCGGTATTCCTAACCCTATCGCCAGACTTAGAAAATAATTTCCTAAAGTTATTAAGAAAACAATAAAAAATGGAGGAAAAATAATGACTGATACCAATGACCCTACTTGAATAATCATCTGGACTATTTGTAGCAACTCAATAATCAGATTTTTACAATCATTTGCCATAGGGGACATATTTTCCAATACATTTTTCAATAACCTATCATTAATTAAATGCCCATGTCAGCTAGGGCCAAGTGGGGTTTGTATTATGCAGAGTTAAATGGAGATATCGTTATTCCAATGAATTCGACAAAGGATTATGGGGAGGGGCAGGTGAATGAAGAGAAAATTAAATCCGAGATTATTCCTTTAATCCAAGAGAAAAATCTCCAACTACCAATTTTAATAAAGACCTATTTTAGTAAAAAACCATCTGGACTGGGCACTATAACCAGAGAAGGGAAACCCGCATTCGAAACGGCATATCCAATTCGAGAACAGTTTACTTATTTAATAAACTCCCAATTTGAAATTCTAGACGTTAGGGATAAAAATATAGGAAATCTGGAGGAATTTTCGCCTAAAACTTAGTTATTTTTTCCTCATACCAATGCCTTTTTCATGTCATTGGAACCCATTCAACCCATTTATGCATCCGGTAAAAGATTTATCTCATTGGTTCTTTAAAAATAATTATGGGTATTTGTAGCGCGTGTAATGGGACCGGTAGAAAATATGATATGACACATGGCTTAGTTGAATGTGAAGCGTGTGGTGGAACCGGCAAAAGGGGAAGACCTAGGAAAAAACATCCTGACTATGAGGAAGAGGAGACCTTTTTCTGATTATTCCTATTTAATTTATAAGACGCCCCACCATGTTCGCTCCAGTCGCCGGTCCGCTCCTCCTGGCGTCCGGTGCTCCCGCTCTCCCTGCACTCACAACGTGGGGCTGCTTCTCCCGGTTCACCCCGATAGGATGACGGCCATGCTCGCTTATTCATTCGCTTCGCATCGCCTGCCTTCTCACTCCTCGCAGACTGCTCCGCAGACTGCTCGTCGCTGAGTCGCCGCCTCCCGCTCCCGCTCGCGGCTCCTTCCAGGGCTCCACGGGCCTTCCGCCAGGCGACACTGCGCTCCGCTTCGGTCCCCTATCGCTCCGATTGGAGCGAAACCAACGGGATGGTCCTAATCCAAAGGAGAACGGAAAACCTCTTTGCGGGTGAAAATCCAAGAATAATGCGACCGGGTCGCGACCGGTGTTCTCATTGACGTAGGACTCATGGTGGCACCGGAGATCTCCCGGTCACGTTTCATTCTCCTCTGCAAACCGCCTGAGCTGTTCCCCTGTTATCCGGTATTCGTTTCCTATCTTCACCGCTTTCAGTTTCTTTGCTTTAATCAGTTCGCGCACCGTTTTGATATGAACATGAAGGATATCCGCCACCTGGTCCGTGGTATAAAAAATTGGGGCGGATATTATATCATCCCCGGTTTTCTCTGGCATCGGTTCTTCCATTGAGTTAGTCCTCCCCGGGGAGCATAATGGTAATCACTGGCTCCCCTTCATCTCCCGGTCCACATAGTGCTTTCAGCGTGATCAGTTGCTCTCTGGGCTCGCTCGAGAGCAGGATCTGACCCCGTTCTGAATACTCATTCATCAGGAGGAACGCGATCCGGAACAGGACCTTTGAAGAATTGCGGGACCGGGCTGCTGCCCGGCTGAACATCCACAGCAGGTCCCAGGTCCTGCCCTCGACGCTCTGGCCCGGTAACTCGTCCAGGTCCTCGGGGCAGAGGTAGTCCCATACCGCCTGGGTAACTGCGACCGGGACCCTGATGCCTACTTCCTTGAGGAGGTCCTCGGGGATTTCGACCAGGACCCCGTCCCGGATGGCATCGGCACGGGTGTAGGCAAAGATGATCTCATCGTTGGAGAAAGGGGTGGTGAGGTCCATACCTACAGATCCCCCTGTATTCCGATGCGGAATGTCTGTTCTTCGCTCAGGTACATCTCGCGAGACAAGGACCAGATCTCACTGATGATTGCATAATCGAGGACCTGCTCGATAGTAAGGTCGTGCTCAAAGCGCCGGTTATATTCTTCCCGGATGGCATCAAGCCATTCGAGATTGGTAGTGGTGAAAGTCACCACCCGGGGCTGGCGCCCATTGCTTTGCACTATTACCTGGGCACTCATGCCGAGGCCTCCGCGGTCATTCCTGCCGGGCAGGAGGAGGGTGCATCCGCAGCGGGTGCTTCCTTTTCCAGCATTATCGCCACGTGGGCGTATTTCCGGGTGCCGTTCAGCAACCCCTTCACCTGGGCGAGGGGTGAGACATACCGGAAGCCGTTGATATGGAAGACGACCGACTTCCCCGACCTAGCCATCCAGGCCCGGCCGACCTTCTCGGGAGATCCGCATGTCTGGATGATGTCCGCCATGTTATAGACGTCCACCGGGTAGTGGTCGAGGAGCTGGGACACATCGGACCGTGCGATCACGGCCTGCATGGTCTTGATGTCGATGCGGAGTACTCCATCGGACTGCTTCACGCTGCCGATGTGGCTGAATATAGTTGTAGGACTCATGGTGTTTGTCACCACATAGTCTTGGACTGGAGTTATAATATAAGGTCGCCTCGCGGTGTGAAAGTAATACAAAGTTATTCTTAATGCAATCATAAGGTAAGTTCACAGGGGTTAATTTCTCCCATCCATCATGTTTCTGGAAGTTCTATTGGGTGTCGTTTAATCTAAAAAAATGAAAAACCTAGATCAGCACCTTAACCATGAAAAAGAAGTATTCTGTGATAAAATAACAAGTGAATAGGATACAAATAATCCAAAAACAAGACCAACGTAGTGCGTTTCAATAGCCGTACGGCCTCCTAAAGATACTAACTGTTGCGGGAAAAAGAAACCAATAAAAATGGTATAAATCAATAAAAAGAGCATTAATGAAAATAATGTTAAAATGAATAACTTTTTGGAATCCAATGCTTGGCGGATATGATAGATATAAAAGAATATAACAATGAAAAGAGCCAAAAGAGAGGCAATATATATTCCCATTAAAAATGGGGAGATATCCATTGTTTTATAAGTATCTTGGAAAAAAAAGACTATGTAAATTAAGAAAAAATAAAAGTATTCTTGAAATAACAACGATTTTCCAGTGTATTTACTAAATGATAATATAAAAAACACAGGTACTATCCCTAAAAGGGCTGCAATTACCCCAGAGCTTCCACATTCATAAGATGACGGAAATAAACCATTAAGGAAAAAAACCTTTAAAATTCCCCATATCGGAGGGAAAATAAAAATTGATAGTAACACTAGTATGAGGAAAATTTTTAAATTTTTTGATAATAATGCAAAAATTAAACCAAAAATTATTGCAATAAAATATGTCTCGAGGTTGTTTTGGAGATGAGTTAAATCATTATGAACAAAACTATGGGTGAAATATTGCCATATTTGAGTATTATTTACACTTAATTTCAATGATGTTTGGACGTTTTCTGGAACGTTATAGAAAATAATTGACCAGACCAAAGGTAAAATGAAAATTATGACCAATAAAAGTGTCAAAATTTTAAATGAATTGTTACATTTTAAATAGTCTAATAAGTTATTCATTGAATTTTTTCTTGATTTTTTATCTATATTAAAATTTTTAAATAATTTCAACCATTTTATTTAGTTTTTGCCCGAAGGGCTATATCCTCTTCACTGCCTCTCCCCTGGAGAGGAGGAGCCTGGCCCAGAGGGTGCGGAGAGAGGGGGATACTCGCCTATCCCCCGGCGCGACGCAAGGGCGGGGGAGTGGGAATCTGGCGACCGTAGGGGAGCCGGGCGGGCCACAGCGGCCCGAGCGACCAGAGGGAGCGAGTCACCGAGCGTCGAGATCCAGGACACAGCGACGAGCAGTCTGTGAAACAGTCTGTGAGGAGCGAGACCCTGCAGCCGGCGGGAGAGGAGCCTGTGACGAACTCGCGGGCGTCATCTGACACCTAGGAAGGGAGGAAAGGCAGGCCCGATGTGTGAGCGGAGTGGAACGAAGGAGCACCGGACGCGAGGAGGAGCGGACGAAGCGAAACGGAGACGAACACTACGGGCCGTTATGCCTCGATAATGTTGCAGTTACATTAAATTTGAGGGGGGTTTGCCCCTCAATGCATGCAAAAGAGACGCTCCGTCTTTTTGTACGAGGACGGTGCGACAAGACAGGTTCTTCGTGGTGTGTTTTCAATATGATTCGTATGGAGGGTGAAACTGAACTTCCCTGGTCCTGGGTTCCGGTCCATCTGGGAGCAATCACTATTAACCTCTGGATGGGCTACCTGATTGCGATTTACGGGGCGATTTACCGTTCTCTCGGAATAATGAACGTTCCCCTCTTTGTTGTTTTAATCTCGTTTTGGCTGTTGTTGTTTGTAATCCTGATATTCACGCTCCTTTACTGGTCATTTTATGGCGATGGGGTTCATATTCCGTCTTGAACTCAGCGACGAGCAGTCTGTAAAACAATCTGCGAGGAGCGGGAATGGCAGACGATGCGAAGCGAATGCTTGAGCGAGCATGGCCTTCATCATATCAGGATGAACCGGTAAAATCAGCCCCACGTTGTGAGCGAATGGAGAAGGGAGCACCGGACGCCAGGAGGAGCGGACCAGCGACCGGAACGAACATTGGGGGGATGTTATTCATATGCTTCGTTTAAGGAAAAGTTTCATGCGATTTTCGAAGAATATGCATATTTATGAGCGATATTGAGCCAATCGATTGGCGAGTCCAAGCTTATTTAAGGGTTACGGGTGTCTTTCCGCCCCCGGTGCCCGGGAAACCGTCATTTATTCCAGGCGAAATTGCTTATGTTAATACCGTTTCTCGTGACTCTAATGGTGAATTAATTGGATTTATCACCCCGGCTCCATTCAAACTAGCAATGGATATTGCGATTAATTCTGCAATAAAGGCAAAAAAATTACGGAAAACTATTGCTTTTCAAAACAATCCGTATGGCACGGGGAAAAACGTTGCAAACGAAAATTTACCTCATCTCTACGATTTTTTTGAGTACTGTATGATCGCGGTTACATTTACTCTTCAATCGATTGACACATATTGCAACAGCGTCATTGAGCGAAAAGTGACGAAAACTTTTCCAATAAAAATAAAAAATAAAATTAAGAATTATAATGCATTACAACTGCAGAGCGACTGGATTTCTACAGATAAAAAGATATTAGAAATATTACCAAAATTACTATCACAGAAACCAATAAATAATGAAAACCCGGGATTGTGGAATGAATATCTAACAATAAAAGAAATACGCAATAATATTTTGCATCTAAAGTCCCAGAAGGCATATCCTAAAAATAAAACCAAAGAACAATCCTTATTTTACGAATTTTTAAGTTTGGATGTAAAGAAAATTGCATTTATAGGAATAAATATGCTTGAATATTTCGAAAAGAACCAGGGAAATGGGCCTTGGTTTAAAGTAGCATATCAAAAACTTTCTGAATAGTATTTAATCGATAAATATTACCAGAAATATCAATAAAAAACATCAAGGAAACTCAATCTGTCGATAACCTATTGATCTTTTGATATATTTACCATGGTAATTCAAAACCGACAATAAGATTCTGATTAAAAGATTCTGGGCCCTGAAAGTTAATTCCAGAGGGTTCTTTTCAGATTTAAATTGTCCGTTATGGACAATTTCATTTCTTATCGAAACAAGATTCATATCATCATCATCAAAAGGGATAGAGAATGCAGAAAGTGCAAGGCGCATTTTATCTTTTAAGTCTGGATGCGGAAATGCAACTTTAATGGCAAGTTCTTTCATGACTGATTCTTCAATTTTTATTTTCTTTTTATCGAAGAATTGTTGAATTATTTTTTCATTTCTTTCGATTGAACGCCTGGGAATCACACCTTGTCCTAAACTCTCGAAATCACTGCAAAAGGTTTCAATCCCGGTGAAGGAAATCAAAAATTTTAACTCTAATGCAATTAAGGGCGAATTTGCATTAATTACGAAATATATCAATGCATTCAAATCTAAATTATCGCGGTATTCATGATATCTTGGAATAGAATGCTTCAAGAATTCTTCTAAATTACAAGGTATTGGATGATTAATAGGTAAAATAGGAATCGAATTTGAGAAATTCACATCATGTCGACAAAGCAATTCTGTAAAAAAAATATCTCCATTGGATAAATAGTAATCACGATAAATTACAAGAACCTCGTTTGAAACGGCGAAAGATAATAAGTGAGTAATATCCTCTATTAGCTCTTCTCGAGATTCTCGATTGCCTAATGTTACTGGAACGATTATTTCTGCGGTCACGTTTGCTATTTGAGAATTTTTAATTTCTTTAATCACATGATCGTAATTGTTAATTCTCTGAATCTGAAGGACAAAATCCTCAAATTTTAGATCAACTGTATCAAGAACAGCCTTATCATCTTTCTTTCTGTAATAACAACCGAAAAATTCTAAATTAGTGATTCCATTTCTAGCAATTCCAGCATCAAAATCTCCATATTTAGATCTAAGAATAATAGAGCTCGAAACTAGCAGTTTATTTAATTCAATAGTGGCTAATTCATCGATGGTGATGAAATACTCGGAATCTTCAATAATTCCAATCATTGAAAAATACGTGAAATTAGGTGATGAAAAATCTTGGAGTATTCTCGTATGAGCTTTGCTCAAATCGCATTGTATTTCTGCTGAACCATTTGAAAAAAAATGGAGATGAAAATATGAAATTATTTTCAGTGGCTTACCTTCCTTTAAAGTAAATAAGCCCCATCCCTCATAATTTCGGAGCAATATTTTCATATTAAGATATTACTATTCATTAAAAAATATTTAATTATATTCGGCAAGGCGACAGTAAATGAATAGTGAATTCCTGTAGAGAGAAAAAGGGATATTCACCCCCCTTTCCCACCTCCCTTCAGTAACCCGTACTCGATCTCGTAGTAGCACCCGGGCACCGAGATTAGGTACTGGATCTTCTTCTGCCCTTCGGCATCCGCGATCTGCTTCAGCAGCGATGCCTGGTCCTCGGGCGAGTGCCCGCAGATGACCCACTTCTTCGTCTCGTCGGTCATCTTCCAGGACCTGGCCGCCACTTCGGGCGGGGCCTTGACCACCGACTCGTCTTCCGGGTCGAAGAACGAGATCACATTGTCCTTCAGCGCTTCCGTTTCCCACTGCCGGGCCTCGGCCAGGTCCCGCTCGATAAGGGCCTCGTCCTTGGCGTCCACCGCAACGAGTTTCTGCCGGTGCTGCCAGAAGGCGACCACGGCCGCTGCGAGGGCGAGAAACAACTCGAAAATCTGGACTAAATCCTGCTCCATGATAAAACTCCCGGGAGGGGCGGGCCGTCGCATGGCGATGAAGGGAAAGCGGGAAAGAGTTCACCGCTTCCCCAGGTTCTGTTCCAGCCGGTCGTGCATTCCTGCGATGAGCCGGAGGATGATGAACAACATCAGGAGCCCTCCGAAGCTCATCCCGAGGAGGAACATGATCATCTCGTTCATGGCCCTCCCTCCCTGTGAGGAAATTGGTTATTCTCGGTCCGGTCCTGATCAGGCCAGGGCGGGCACGGTGTCGGCCCAGGTCTCCACGGCCGTCAGAATGGCGTCGTCGCTGTAGGAAGAGACGGTGACTCGGTCCCGGGTGAACGCCACGTAGTAGATCTCCCCGGAAGCGTCGTGGCACTTCAGGGTGCAGGAGAAGCTGTCCCGCTCGGCGTCGCGGACGGGGTCTCCACCCATTGCGGCGGTGAGCGCCTCGTTTGCCAGGAGCTCGGTGATGCTCGCGGAAAACCCGGCGATGGTCTGGGCCCGGGCGGTCACGTAGCCTACGGTGTCTGCCTCGTTGTCCTGGTAGATGATACGGGCGGTGTAGGCGTCCTTGCTCCGCATGACGGGGTCCTGCTGCACGTCGTTCTGGATGTATGCGGTACATTCCCACGGGTTGTCCGTGAGGACCGCCTGGATGATGCCGTTGAACGTATTGACGTCCGCAATTGGGACGGCAAGTTCACGCACTGCGGTCTTGGTGTTGTTGGTCTGGACAAAATCTGCCATTGCTGATACTCCAGCCCCGATTTGGGGCTGGGGATGAGTACCTAATAAAAGTGTTATAAATTTTATATCAAAATTGAATCCAAAGTTAAAACAAGGGATTTATTGAATTTCATACTCATCCAGACGAGATTGAAAGGAATCATTCTCTTTTCATCTTTAATAGATCAAGATTGCTCTCACATCTTTCTATGATTGCTCTCAAACTTTGTCCTTCCATGTCCTTGTAAATGTCTTGCGGTAGGAGAACATATTTCCAAGTTTTTGGCTGATTTATCGGAGGTAAGGTCCGGATTTTAGATAATTCAATGCATCGTTTTTCTGCAGCAAGTGCCTTTCGTTTGACATCGGTATCGGTTCGTGCCTCCTTCTCTGATTTCGTTTCTATAATTAGCATGGAATCTTTCGTCCGAACAAGAAAATCTGGGTAATATTGAACCAAATATCCCTGGCTATTGATATAAGGAATAGAGAATCCATGGACGTATTGATTTAGTTTGACATACGCTTCCACTACAGAATCATTTTCAAGTTGATCTTCGGTGAATTTTCGCTCAAATCCGCCCTTATAAGGAAAATCGATGTTAGGATAGATACATTTTCTTGTGCTAATGGAACGTTCCATTCTGACTTTCATATCCTTATAATCAGAAAGTTTGACCCATTCCGCTTCGATAACATCCTGGGATTTCGCTGCCTGGATAAATTTCATCAATTGGATTCGGACTCTCTCTGCAATGAAATTGAATAGTTGCTGATTTCGCAATCTTTTAACATTATTTTCATTGTTAAAGTCGATAAGGCGCCCAAAAAGATATTCCGAAATGTATTGATCGAGGATTTGAACAATATCTGTTGAATACCGTGAGATCCAGACATTTCTACGGCTTGTTCCTATAATATCCTTGGTAAGATTCCTTAGAAAGACTTGGTATGAGAAATTCGCTTCTTTCAATTCCCAATCTTGTTTAAACTTGGTATCCGGGTGATAATCGGTGATGATTATCCTGGTTGGTTCCACTTTATCGAATGGAATTTCATAAATGGGGAGGCCGGAGATATCGAAATATTTGAAATTTAAATCCTCCTCGGTTCTGTAGGTGAGATAAGCCGGCCATGCGATATCGTATTGAGCTGCCCTGCTTTGGTCCGCCGAAATGAGAACGCTTTTTGCATCGAGACTAATTTCTAAAGAATTTCCACTTGCAATTAGTGCCCCAGCTTCAGTCAGCTGGGTATAAATCTCGTTATATTTTGGATGCTCAACTACGAATAGCAGATCGTACGAATTCACCAATTCTTGCCGATTTTTCAACCTCTCAATGTTCTCCAATTTATCATGGAAATATTCCATTTCCGGGAACATCTGGCGAATGCCTCTGCCAATGACCTGTTCCGTCAGTAGGTCCGAATCGGAGCGGCGAAGGACCACAAGAACACAGACGTTTTTAACGTCGAACCCTTCACGTAACATTAACACAGAAACGATGATTTTGGTGGGATTATCCGGATCGTCACTTGTGAATACCTTTGTCCTCAATTTTTCATAGCCATCTTCCGATAGGATACTTTTTTTCCCCTCATGTATAGTGACGACCTGCTCTCCGTTTGTTTCATCGCCGTAAGAAAGGCCATCGCTATCTGTTTTATCTTTAATGTAATTGGCAATCAGGTCAGCTTCAGCATTTTGATCTCCGATCACAAACATTACTGGTTTTTTCTGGATTTTCAGCCGGATGAATTCTTTCCTTAGGTTGTTGAGTTTTGCTAACCCCACATCGAGCATGTGTTTCTGTGTTTCAGATAATTCGAGAGGATGGCCGGCTTCATCACGATGACCAGTAATATCAATTTCTGATGATGGCAGTTTTTCAATTTTTTCTGAGAGAAGACTACTTTTCTCGATGAAGATTTGTTTGACGAGCATTGCTCGCATTGCCTCGACAAGTCCATAATCATAGATTACGTGGGGGAAGTATTCCTTCCTCTTTCCCTTAATCACAAATGGCGTGGCAGTGAAATCATACTGGACGAAAATGTTATCTTTCCTTGTCTGAAGTTCCTTTTTAAGTAATTCGATGGACTCCTGCCACCGTTTCTGCTCCGCATCGGTAGCATTCTGAACATGGTGAGCTTCGTCATTGATTACGATGAGATCATCGTTGAAGGTAAGGAAATTCATGAAACGCTCAACGCGAAGAGAAATGGTATCTGATTTCATATCGATACCCAGGCTTTGAGCAAGCGTATCTTCCCGTTGTTTTGTGGTATCCATTAATTGATGCCAGTTTGTGATGAGAATGAAGGGACTTTCGGTAATTGGGGCATTTTCCTGCAAATCTTCTTTGGAGAATATCTTTAGATTGAAATCATCCTTCCACGGTTCCGGCATGAAAATTGTTTTTCGGATATCTGCGGTATCAGGTAATCGTTTTCCTTCTGTTGTCTTTTTGCCGATGAATGAATCGAGTAAGCGTTCATAGACTATGTTGCCGGGAGCACAAAGAAGAAAGTGGGAGGCAAATCGTTTATCTTCAGTTTTTACCCGATTCCAGTATTGCCAAATGATAATAGCAGTGATAACCCACGTTTTTCCAGTTCCCGTTGCCATCTTAATCCCAAAACGGGGATGATCGATTTTCTCAATTCCTTTTTTAAGATTTTCTTTTTCTAAAAGACCAGAAGAAAAAGTCTCGAAAAGCGATTCTATAAGTGGAATCCCAAGGATTTCATAGCAGTAAACAATTGTTTCAAGTGCTCGACGCTGACAGATATGAAATGCATCAGGTTCATGGACCTGTTCGGAAAACCACCAATGGAATAATTCGCGAGTTGTTGCCGTTATCTCTCTTCCATTGACTGCAGGATAGCCACTCTTTGCCCATGTTTCTATGACTGGTTCAATTGCCCTTGCCAGGGGGTGTTTTCCGAAAAGTTCTGTTTTAGATTTTTTCGCTGCCATTTTTATCGTAGGTCAATCTCCTTTGTTCCAGCTGAGTCATTGCCAAAAACATCAACAACCCTGACAGCGATTGTATATTTCTTACCCCTCTCCATCAATTTTTCAGCAAAAGCGGGAACCGGTTGATCTTCTCGTCTATCCCGAATCGCCTGCCAATCACTCCGGAACACATCACCATCATAATCCCAGTCTATCGTCCAGTAATCAATAAGATATGCAAAATTTTTTGCTAGACACCTTTCAATTTCGGGGCGTTTGCTTTCATCTTTTAAGGGGATATCCATTACAACATATTGATCGATTCGTATTTTTACACTGAAATTATTTTCATTAATTCTCCGTATTTCCGGTTCGCTAATTCGGATATATGGTTTTTGATAAAAGTTAATTCTCTTTGCAAGTTCAGGGTCACCGACTTTTGTACTCCGAAGGTACTTGTAAACATCGGATGGGATGACTTTGAATTCAACTTCGCTCAATTCCTTTTCGCGACCCTTTGACAATTTTTTAAACGCATCATCGAAGTCGTAATCATAATCCCATGCTAGGATTACCAGATTTCTATAACCCTTGCCATCGGCGGACTTTGCCATCCGTGATAAATCAATGGCTTTTTTCGCTGTCATAGCCCGGTCTGGTTCGCATACATATACAAGTGTACTTTTATCATCGCGTGAAATTCCGAAACCCTGCATGTCAGGACGAGGATCCGCACCATACAACTTGAGAATGATTGCGTACATTTGTCGAAGATTGACTTCTTTTGCATAGATAAGCTGACGTTGATAATTTCCTAAATTTTCAATAACAAATGGATTTAAATTTTGATTTACAAGCCTACTGCGACTTACCTGGAGAGAGGTTTTTGAAATATCAGAAAGAATCCATCTGCGATTCAATCTCTGAGCCACAGATCCTGCGGTGCCAGATCCACAGAAAAAGTCAGCAATTAAATCTCCTTCCTTTGATGATGTTTTTATAATGCGTTCCAGCAGCGATTCGGGTTTTTGGGTTGGATAATTGATTTTTTCCTTTGACTGTGGTTGAACAGGAGAGATATCATCCCATAAATTTTGAATCGGAAATCCTTTCCAATCTTCTAGAAGCATCTTTCGTCTTATTCGACCATCCTTATTTTTTGGAAATATTAGCTTTCCTTCGGCATCCCACTTTTCCATAACATCAAAACTAACTGCCCAACCATTTTTCGGGGGTTTGTAACCCTTATATTCATATTTCAGATTTGGCCTATCTGCTGGATTTCCTAAATCTCCACTCCAATAACGCCTACCTTTTTCATCAATTAGATTAAATTTTTGTTCAATTTCCTCTTTTGATATTCCTTCTTTCCTAAATTGGTGCTCAAAATAATAGTTTTCGCTTTTTGTGTAAAATAGCAACGTGTCTGTTTGAACGCCATATCCAATATTTGAACTTGCGGTCCCAGTTCGCCTCTTCCAAATAATTTCGTTACAAAACATTTCTCGGCCAAAAATTTCATCTAAAATCAATCGAAGATATGAATTTACTCGATAATCACAATGAATATAGATGCTCCCTTTTGCAGAGAGTAATTTTTGCATTAACTGTAACCTTGGATATACCATGTCAAGAAAGCTATCCAAACCGCGTGACCACGTATCCGTATAAGCCAACCTTTCATTCAAAGGTAATTCTTTTTCATAAGTTGAATCCCCTATTTTCACTTCATTATTAAAATTAAAATTCTCACCCGTGTTAAACGGGGGGTCAATATATATGAGGTCAATTTGGCCTCCATAACCTTGTGCAAGGAGTGCTTGCATGACTAGAAGATTATCCCCCCAAATCAATCGATTTGGTGATTCAGAGACTTTTCTGCCATTTGTTGCATATGAAGATAAGGTCTTGTCTCTAATATCGGCCACATTAGGATATACTTCTTCGGCAGTCTGAAATTCCAAATCCTTAGGATTGGGCTCTTTCCTTGGTTTGGATGCCCAAATAAGTCGTGCAGTGTCTTTTGCTCGGGGTTTTTCTTCACCGTATTTTGCTCTTTCTTCCTGAACGGAAAGCTGATCATTACTTTCATTCATTTTATTACCATATTTTGCGATCAAGAATTCATTGTTAACAAGCAGTTATTTCATATTTGTTTCATTTTGTAGAATCTATCCTAAAAAAATAGTTACATGGAATATCGATAAGAGTTTCGAAATTTTGGACGGCCTCATTAACACATTTCCCTCTCCCAACACCCCTCACAAACCTTCACTCCGCGCTCCCGATCAATCCATTCTGCCTTTTCCAAGCCGCATATCGTGCATCTCCCTAAATCTGTGCTGATTCGCTCCAACCGATCAATATCAATTAAACCAGGCAGAGGTGGTGCTGAGGCCCTTTCCCTCCGGACCGCGTCCTCATAGCAGTCTTTACAGAGATACCAGGGCTCTGCCCTTGCCGGGAGACTTTTTCGCCGCTCGGTCAATTTTTCGATGTATGCAAGGTATTTCTTCCCATTACAGCCTGCACACGTCCCTCTCCTGATGATATCCAGCTTCTTGAAGTCTGATGCCTTGAGATGGTTACGAGTACCAGGGGCGGAATGGTTGCCAGGATTTCCGACCTTGTTGACTTCACAACATGAACACGAATTGGCAGTAGCCACCACGTTCATAGAGGGATTGATCTGGCGGGTGGAATCCCGTTCCATGCAGAAAGAAAGTTCCTCATCCTCACCTGCTTCATCCCCCTGCACTGTATCTGAATTATTCTTCCCCTCTCTCAGTACATCAGCTGGTGAATGGTCTTTTCTTTCTTCTTCAGACGGATCGGATTCATTCTGGGGAGCGGAATTTTTCTCTCCTTCCTCCATTTCTTTCCGCTCTTTCACCCCATCGGAATTGCCATTCCCTTCAGCATCATCTCCCGGGTCCAGCCAGCAGGAACCTCCCTTCGCCCACTGGCGATAGATCTCCGGGTTAAACTGGTATGCAATTGTTCGTCGTTTTATCGAAAGCCCTTCCTCCTCGCTGGTCATCACCGTCCGGTCCGTGTAGGAAATAGCCGGGCACTTCTCCAGAAGTCCGCTGTAGGTATAGCCCCGGCTCACGTAGCCGTTCATAGTCTTCCGTACGTGTGAGGAGGAGCGCCCGGTTACCTGCTGGATCTGTTGAACGGTAAATTCCGGCCACCCTGCCTTCACAATCACCCCAAGGACCTCGGCCTCGACCTTAGTGAGCTTGGTCTCCTGGCCACCCGCGGTGCCGTTGAGATAATCGTAGAGCCGGACCGCATCCTCAAAGTCCTTCCTGGTGGACAGGATGCAGGGCGAACCGTCTTCCGCCTCGGTCTTTTCCCGCTGCATAAACCGGAGCAGGGCGTGGGCCTTGATCAGGTCCAGGAGCATCTCCGGGTTGCGACGATTGGCCGCGTTGCTGAACCGGATTCGGCGGGCAAAGGGGATGACCACATAGAGTCTCTGCGCCCGGAGCGATTCCCATATAGCCTGGCAGACCCTGACCTCCTGCCGCTCTTGGACCGTTGCCACCGGCACCGTCTCATCCTTTTCGAGTACCCGGGAAAGCACCCTTGCGTCCTGCTCCGGGGAGTCATCGATCCAACAGGTGAGCATGCGGTTCAGGACCTGGTCGTCCCCCGAGCCCTCTACCTTGGCAACCCACCACACGCACCGCTCCGGGATGGTGCAGACTCGGACCTTTCTTTCCTTTGTGACGGTCCTGTATTCGATAGGTTCCTGAAAGCTCGTAGTGGCCGACTTCAGGATCTCCTGGACCTCCTCAGACAAGGTCGTGTCATCCAGTACGATCACCGAGCCGGGCTGCATATCGTCCAGGTAATAGAGGGCCTTATTGCTCATAGCCCCCTTGAGCCGGAACCGTTCCGGCACCTGCCGAAGCATGGTCCGGAAAGTGTGTGATTTGCCCTTCCCGCTCTCGCCGGTCACGGAGACGTGCAGGCCATTGGTATTGATGACCGATTGAGAAGCGAGTGACATAATCAGACACGCAGCAACCGTCTCGTCGCCTACATGGTCCAGGGCGAACGTCCGGAGCAAATACGCCAGAGGGTCACCCTCGCCGAGGATGGCCATGGTCTCGTCGCGGACCGCATTGTCCGCAGGGACCTCCGTGGAGGTGGGTTGTGCTGAAGGAAGGGAGGGGGTCGGGCATTTCTTTCGGTTCTCAAACTGGTCCCGCAGGTCTTTCCATCTCTGGACCCCGCCTCCACAACTCGCATGGTGGCACCCGGCAAAGATGGCCCCGTTGCCGAACTGGATGGCGAAAGCACCGTCCCGGTGCGAGCCGGAGAACGGACATTCCTCGAGCACGAACAATGTCCCGCCCTGATAAGGCTTCTCTGCCCGGACCCCCATGCTGTGTTCATAGAGCCAAGCCGCGAGGTCGATGCCCTGGTTCTTTCGCGGGGGCGGTGGGGCCCTCTCGGGAAGGAGCGAAGCGAGGTGTTCGAGCAATTCACTATTCACCACAACCAGGTCATCAGGAACCCTAACCAACCGGGAACGCCGGTGGGGACGCTCTGCGGTATGATCACCTTTCCGGCTGACCGTGCCGTAAAGTTTCCAGATCCGGGCGGCATTGTAATTCGCCGTATCGATCGTGCTCGTCCCGTCGCTGAACAGCGCCGAGAGCACTTCCATACATCGCTTTACCAGGTTGCGGCCCGGGTCGTCGTTCGGAAGATCGATGCGGTAAAGGAGGTGAGCCCCATTCCCCGAGTCTCCCAAAACTGCAGGGGGAAACCCCTGCTCGGCGAGGAATGTCGCAACTCGTTCCGCTTTGATAAGCGCCGCCCCATGCTCCGCATCGGAAGATGAGACCCCCGAGGGCCGGACCGGGTCAATATCGATGGGAAGCCACCGGCGCCGGAGAATATCACCGTCTGCGGTGGTTGCGTCCTTCTTGGAGAGACGCATCTTGATCCGGTTCGCCCGCCGAGAGAGAAGGGCCGGGGTCACTTCGTTCAGGGTGACATAGATACCCTGGGTCCCCGCCGAATCAAGCGCGGGGATGCTTTCCGAGAGGACCGCCATGTCATCGAAGTACCCTGATGCCATCCCGTCATCGGTGATGGCCCGGACCTCTACGACCTGGCCCGGAGAGAAGAGCACCCCGAGCGACCGGAAGACCTCACACTCCGCCGGGTCCCCCATCCTGCCTCTCCTCTCTCCTGATGAAATAGTGCTCACGGGTGTTCCCATCCGGAGAGCACCGGGAGATCAATGCGTATTCGTCCGCCTCAAAGATGCCGTGACGGATGCAGTGTTCAATAATTTCTGTGCGCTCTTTCTCTAACCTTGCGATATCCCGGCGGGCCCGGTCAAGCTCCCATTCAAGTCCGACTCCCCGCTCAAGGAGCAGCTGCTCGTCAGAGACCGGAATCAGTTTCATACGCACACCCCGCGCACCTCGGAAATCCCGCCTGGCCGGACATCGAAGAACCGCCATCCTTCCCGGTCTGTGAAGATCCAGAACTGCACCGGGAGCTCGACGCGGCGATAGACCTCCTGGAGTCGGACAATGTCCCCGCGGAACCGCGTCGCCACTTCACGGACATCGGCCACCGGGCTCCTGAGTCGGAGGGTCCGGACGAAGAGGACCTCCCGGTGCTTCCCGGCCACCAGGTCCACCGGGCTCCTGGCGCCGGCAGTCCGGACCACGCAATAACCCTGCTCCCGGAGGTGGTCCCGGGCAAGGTATTCCACCCTCCGCCCGCGGGTGAAGTTACCGGCGACCATTCCGGCACCCCCCGGGGACTTCCCAGACAGGGCCGAGGCCTTCAAACGCCAGCATGAACCGGGCCCGCTCTATCCCGAGATAGAAGATAGCTGGGGAAAACGTGGAACCGGAAAGGTTCCCGGCCCCATCAAGGTCAATCCGCCGGGAAGGGAAACAGACCTGACAGGCGACTCCGGTCAGGACCTGCCAGGCCTTCGTCTCGGTCGCGGACTTCCAGAGCACGATGGCCGCGGTGGTCCGGCCGGTGCAGTACTCCCCGGCAAGCTTGGCAAACCACCGCTCCACCTCCCGGCCGAACGGTGGGTTCAGGAAAACCCGTCCGTCCCAAGGCTGGGCGAGCCCGTCATCCTCGCGGGTGAATTGCCGGGCCGCTGGGACATTTGGGCATGTCCGGCTGTTGCTGCAGGGGTCCAGGTCGATGCCGCCCATGCACGCTATCGCCGCGTCCAGGATGTAGCGGGGAGTCAGGTGATCATCGCAGCACCGGGTAGGGAAAGTGGTGGGCAAGGTCATGCCATCACCTCGAAAGAGAGGACCCACACCTGGTGGTCCAGCCACTCTATGCCGGGTTTGAATTTCCCGTCGTGCATGGCGAAGAAGTCCTTGAGAAATTCCGCGGAAGTGGTGTACCCTTCCTTCACCGCATCTTCCTCGCTGACATCCCCAAGTCGCTCCTTTCCAATGTCAGTCACATGCAACCGTGCGAAGGGTTTCCCTGCCCGGTAGGTCCGGCCCTCGTAGATGCCTCCGGCTCTCACCCGCGCCTTGGACCATAAACGCCGGGTCTGGGTCTTCCTTCCGTCAAGGATAGGCGCGATAAAACGGGCCCGGAATATGATCATAAGGCCACCTCTCGGGAAATCGTAGGGATGGACCTAAACCTTAAATAACGGAGAACCTGAAGGTATATTGGCCCTCTTCTATCGTTGCTGTGGAAGGCTTTGATACTGGAGGGGGCCACCCTTATTCTTTCTGACATCGATTCTCCTCCGAAATTTCGAACACTCCCCGCTCTACCATAAAGCGGCCTATACCGGTGAAGCCTGTAAGTCGCTCGTAGGCTTCGAGAGCGTCCCGTCTCACTAAGAGTTTTTCCATAGAATCACGTTCCATTCACCGTTTACCGCCGTTTCAGAACAGGGCGTGTCAAATCACTTGACGGTAAACAATCTGTTATGGTGGACGACTAATCTAAAAAATCACGGAGTCCGTGCGGGGCGAATGTGAAATAGGATAAATGAATGAGAAAATCTTTAACCGGCCTCCGGCAATTCAGTCGAATACATCAATAATTTGCACCGCTCTCGGCAAAATCTTAAATATATCTCCCTGAAATCGTTAAGTGAGCAACAATGAGGGTTCTTATTGACACGAATATCTTCATTTCCCGGGAAGCAGACAGAGTTGTCTCTGCTGACCTTGTGGATCTTCATAGAATTCTGAATGAACTAAGAACAGAACTCTTCGTGCACCCTCTTTCAATAACCGAACTTAAGAACGATAAGGATGATGTGAGAAGAGAGGTGAATCTCTCAAAGATACGGGCTTATTCGATTATCGACAACCCGCCTAATCCCGATAAAGATCGAAAATATTGTGGCAGGGTGGGTGAACCAAGGACCGAACATGATCGAATTGATAACGCCATTTTATTCTGCGTGTATCGAAATGCCGTCGATTTTCTTCTAACCGAAGACAGGGACATACATAAAAAAGCCCAGGCCCTAGGAATAGAAGATCGGGTTTTTCTTGTATCCGAAGCATTAGCATTCTTTAATCAACAAATTCCACGAAAGGACCAAATTGCAACCCCACCTGCCTTGGTTCAAGATTATGTCTATAATCTCAATATCGAAGACCCGATTTTTAATTCTCTAATTGCCGATTATACTCCATTTCGCCAATGGTTTGAAGAAATTTCCCGGAAAGGCAGGAAATGCTACGTGAACAGAAGATCGGATGGAAGTATCGGGGCACTGCTAATTTACAAAATCGAAGAAGAATCAATTTCCTCTGTTCCACCCTTGCCAAAAAAGAGACGCCTAAAAATTGCCACACTAAAAGTCACCCATATTGGATATAAAATTGGAGAACTGCTCATCAAGGTCTCTATAGATCTTGCTCTCGGTCAGGACATTGATGAAATCTATCTAACGCATTTTATCGAACCGGAAGACCATCTTGTGGAACTGATTCAGGATTTCGGTTTCTATCAGGCTGCAGTTCTTCCGGGAGACCGGCCCGAACCAGTATTTGTCAAACATCTCAAACCGAACGGCCCCATGATTGACTCCTTACAGCCCGTGGACATATCCAGGATGTTTTATCCAAGCTTTTATGATGGGGAATTCGTCGGTAAGTTCGTAGTCCCAATTTTACCGGAATTTCATGAAAAGCTATTTACTGATTTTCGGAAAGGGAGACAGAGTCTGCTCCCCGAATATCTAGGAGAATTTGTAATAGAGGGAAATACTATAAAAAAGGCATATCTGACCCAAAGCAGGATTAAAAAATTAAAACCAGGCGATATTGTCCTATTCTATCGGTCCGAAGATATTCAGGGAATCACTTCGATCGGTGTCGTGGATGAGTTCCATCCTGATATTTCTCCAGGAGAGATTATGCGAATTATTGGAAAGAGAAGCGTTTACTCTGAGGAGGAAATCGAAAGATCTATTAAAAATCGCTCCATTATTCTTTTTAGACATCATTTCCACCTGAAAGACAGCATTCCACTGGATAAATTGATGCAAGCCGGGGTCTTGAATGGCCCCCCCCAGACAATCGGTGAAATCAGTCAATCCTCGTATGAATGGATCAAAATCAATGGAGGTATCGATGAGAGTTTTACTGTCCATTAAACCGCAATATGCGGATAAAATCCTTTGCGGTTTGAAAAAATACGAATTCCGAAAGATTATATTCAAAAATGAAGATATCCGTGAAATTGTCATCTATTCCAGCAGCCCAACAAAAAAGATTGTTGGCACATGTGCAATAGGCTCTGTCATCGAGGACCGGCCCATGGTCCTGTGGGAAATGTTCAAAGAAGTATCCGGTATTTGCGAAGAGGAATTTTTCTCGTATTTTAACGGTAAAGAGAAGGGATATGCCATAGAAATTGAGGAAATAAACCGGTTTGAGAGACCAGTTGATCCAAGGGAGTTCAATGAGAAGTTCGTTCCCCCGCAATCGTTCCAATACATCAACGATGCATTCTATTCGAAAATCTGTAATTCAAATGCATAATAATGAGAAATAAGAATTATAATTGGAAATTGAGAATATTTAAATCACATTTTGCATTATTGGGTGAAATAGAACCCATTTTATACGGGTACATTTTTTCCATCGTTTTTCTCCCATAAGATTCTGGATTATATTCACAAACGGTTGTCCCGTCATAAATTTCATGGGCATAATACCCCCAACTCCCATCCATTTTCTTGTGAATCATCGATGTTGTGTATTTATCTGATTCAGGTGTGTACTCCAGTATTATCAGATACGCATAAGATCCAGAGGACAACGACATTCCAGCAATGTCTCCCACCGAATATTTTGGGACTCCTGTGTCGATTTGTTGCTGTATTGTGTTATACAACATTTGCCCATAATTTACAAGCATTTCATCTGCATTAACATGGCCCACTTTGAACATGTATGTATCTTCGACTATTTTTCGAGATTTTGTTTCAATTTTAAATTCTTTGACGTATCCCCACGAATTGTTTTGAGCATATTTTTGAATTTGAACTAACCCATAAGAATCTGTTTTATTGTTATAATCATAAACCATGTAAGCAGTGTATGCCAATTTTACATCGTTGATAATATCTCCCGATGAATAAATAGGATTAAAAACTTTTTCTGGAGGGATGGGGTGAGTTGCAGATATAGTAGGTGTTTCGCTTGGGGTTGCATATCTTTCAGACAAGCTAACACACCCAGAATAAAAAAGGATCACCACTAATAAAAAAATTAAGACAAAATTATTTTGGGTTTTTACCATTTTATACCAACAAATTCGTTATATCGTTATAATTCTATTAATAGTTTCTAATTTTTTTTTTTTGAACTGATTCAAAATATTTCTTCATCTCTTCCGGATGCTCCATGAACCATGCCTTTATATCCTCATGGGTCTCAGCTGCCCCTTCATCGAGCGGCCGGCCGCAGAGGCTGCAGTAGTTCGAGATGGGAGAATTGATTGTCCTGCAATGCTCGCACTGCCTGGGCTCGAGCCTTGTCTTGGCCTTTTCTTGTTTCTCTTCTGATATCCCATACGTGGAAAGGATTTCCTTATCTATATCGGACCCGGTGAGATGAGCATACGTCTGGAACATGTCGGTGGTGAGATTCCCCCACATCATCAGCTTGATCACGCTCTCTGATACTCCCTCACGGATAAGATGAGTAATCCGCGAATGACGAAACAGATGCGGAGTTACATGTTTCTTCAGTTTTGCTCGCTTCGCAATCCGCTTCAACTGCGAGGCGGCAGTTCCATAGGAAAGAGGGGCCTTCCGCTCGGTGAGGAAGACCGGCATTTCGTTGGTCACGGGCTGGAATGGATAATCGTTCTGCCAAGCTGCCAGGTGTTCCCGGGACATTACGAGCCGGATGTACCTGGGCTTGTTGGTCTTGAACATGACATTGACAACCACGCCAAAGCGATCGAACTGAATATCTCCCCAACGCATGACCCCCATCTCGCCTATTCGGAACCCTCCCTCGTAGAGCATGGTGATGAGGGCCCGGTCCCGGCTCTTTTCAGTGGCATGCAGCATGGCCATGATCTCTTCAACAGTGAGGAGGTCCGAGGCCACTTTGGTCATGCTGTTCGGGTTAGGGACCTTGAGGGCCTTGACCTTCTTGAAGGGGATGTCTACCATCTCATTTTCTACGAGCCAGAGGTAGAACTGCTTCAGGGTAAGAAGGTGGTCGCGGATTGAATTCGCGCTATAGGGTTTGTTCTTGAGGCTTTTCCCATTCTTGAGTGCTGCGATGCCCACATACAAGGCGGCCATGTCATTCTCCCGGAACGGACCAATGAATCTCCTCAACCCAACGAGAGAATAGGTCAGCTTGTGGGCCCGCTTCAGACTGATGTCCCGGGCGGACTGCATCTCTGCCGTGAAAGCCCGGATAAGACGGGCATCCTCTTCGGTAATGACGTTATTCCGAAGTCCCTTGAGGATAGAGCGTTCAGGATAGTCTGGCTTGATCTGATTAAAATCGGATACAGTAGTCGTTGCTGTGGAAGACATAATAGATCGTGGCAGAGAAGGGGTAAAAAATGTTTCTAGAGCTTTGAACACACTGTCCTAAAGCCCCAGCCGTGATTTGAACACGGGACCTGCTGATTACAAGTCAGCCGCTCTGCCAGCTAAGCCACTGGGGCGCCATATACCATACGTTCTCATGGCTAAAAAAAGTGGTGACAGTGTGGAATCGGGACAACAGGACTATTCTTCTATGATTCATGACCCCTTCGATCACACTCCCGGGAGAGAAAGAATATAGTCCGGGCGGACGAGTGGATCTGGTGAAAAACATGAAATATCCTGCAGCAATTCTGGTGGCCGGGATACTGGCGATCATGCTTCTTTTTGCCGGGTGCACCACGGCGCCCGCCGGAAATGCCACGACCACTCCGACCCCCCCGGCCGGTACCGATCCTATCGTAGGGGCCTGGATCGACGCCCCCGATCCCAGCAGCTCCGTCAGGGAACTCTGGGTGTTCAAGGACTACGGACGGTTCGACGCCGGCGTCTTCTCGGCGGACCCTTCGGTGAATCTTTCCTACGAGATATGGCTCACCGGGTCGTGGGAGAAGGAGGGCTCCGTATATTATAACCTCACCGGGGACGGCATAGTGCTCGACCACGAAACGATGACCTACCAGGTGATCCCGGTGAACACCATCCTGGTGTACGATCCCGTGCAGGACGTGATGCACCCCCAGGGAGTCCCGAACCTGACGCTGGACCGGGTTTCGTACGAACCGCAGATCCCCCCGGGCATCAACCTGACCTTCCCGGCCGATTGAAATACTCCCATACCCTCACTTTTTCTTTCAAAACGAGTCTTGAAGGATAGTGTTTCACTTTTGTTGCGGTGGATCCTCTCCGGCCATGTCATCCCGGCAGTTCTGTTCCGTTTCCAAAGTAGGACTTCCCGGATGGCAATTCAATCTTATTGATTTGGATCCTCTCCGGCCATTTCCCCCGGCAGTTCTGTTCCGTTTCCAAAGTAGGACTTCCCGGATGGCAATTCACTCTTATTGATCTGGATCCTCTCCGGCCATGTCACCCCCGGCAGTTCTGTTCCGCTTCCAAAGGAGGACTTCCCGGATGGTAATTCACTCTTATTGATCTGGATCCTCTCCGGCCATTTCCCCCGGCAATTCTGTTCCGCTTCCAAAGTAGGACTTCCCGGATGGCAATTCACTCTTATTGATCTGGATCCTCTCCGGCCTTGTCTCCGGCAGTTCTGTTCCGCTTCCAAAATAGGGCTTGTCTGATAGTAATTCACTCTTATTGATCCGGATCCTGGCCTGCCTGATCCCCCGGAAGTCCTTGTCCTTCGATCTTTGGTCGCCCCCTCTCCCATATTACCGCCCCGTGGTACCGGATCTTCACCACGCGGTGATAGGGAATCGTAGTCGTGCCGTAGGGAGAGAAGAGTTCGAGCCCGTAGGGACCCAGTTCCTCGATCCGATCGCCACCGATGCAGGTCACGTTTCCCGGAGCGCCTCTGTCGATATAGCAGACCTCCAGGTCGGAGAACCGATACCGGGCGTCATACCGGTACTTAAGGAGGATCTCCCGGCTCTTTCTCATTGCGGATCACTCTTCGCAGGAAAGTCCATGAAATTTCCTGCTTCTTTAATATTCCCCGGTAGAGGATCAGATATGGATGATGCCCCCTCGCTCCGGCAGCGGCTCCTCCGGACCCGATCGGTGGAAGAGATCATGTCCTGCTGTGCCGGGGAGCACGCCTTAAAGAAGGTCATCGGGCCCATCGAGTTGATCTTCTTCGGGATAGGGGCGATCATCGGGACCGGGATCTTTGTGATCACCGGTGTTGCCGCGGCAGACTTCGCCGGACCGGGCCTGGTCTTTTCCTTCATGATTGCCGGCACGGCCTGTCTTTTCGCGGCCTTGTGCTACGCGGAATTCGCAACCATGGTCCCGCTGGCGGGAAGCGCGTACACTTACAGTTATGCATCCCTCGGAGAGATCTGGGCCTGGATAATCGGGTGGGACCTGATACTGGAATACTCGGTCTCCATCGCCGTTGTGGCCGTGGGATGGTCGGGCTACATGAACAGCTTCCTCACCGAGATCGGGGTTGTCCTCCCCCCCGCACTTGTAAATCCCCCAGGGATTGAGGGTGGCGTGATCAACCTCCCGGCCATCCTGATCATCGCCCTGATCACGCTCCTCCTTATCTCCGGGGTGAAAGGCAGCGCACGGGTGAACACCGCGATCGTTGTGGCGAAGATCAGCGTGGTCCTCTTCTTCATCGCCCTGGGCGTCTTCTACATCGACCCGGCCAACTGGAACCCGTTCCTCCCCTTCGGCTGGAGCGGGGTGCTCGCGGGTGCGGCAATCGTTTTTTTCGCCTACATAGGGTTTGATGCGGTATCGACCGCTGCCGAGGAGGTAAGAAATCCGGGGCGGGACCTCCCCATCGGGATTATAGTGTCCCTGATCATCTGCACGATACTCTACATCGTCGTCGCCGCGATACTGACCGGGATCGTGCCCTATTCCCTGCTTGCCGGCACTTCCGCCCCGGTGGCATTCGCCCTGGAATACGTCGGCGTACCCTGGGGAGCGGAAATTATCTCCGTGGGAGCGGTTCTCGGGATCACCTCGGTGATGCTGGTGCTCCTTTACGGACAGTCCCGGATTTTCTTCGCAATGGCCCGGGACGGCCTGTTGCCCCGGAGTTTTGCGAAGGTCCACCCCACGCTCCGCACACCGGTAAGGGCAAGCCTCCTGGTAGGTGCGGTCACCGCCCTCCTTGCGTCCCTCCTCCCCCTGGAGAGCATGGCCGAGCTGGTGAATATCGGGACGCTCGCCGCGTTCGTGATCGTGTCCGTGGGGATCATCGTGCTCCGGAGGACACGCCCTGAACTTCCCCGCCCGTTCCGCTGTCCCCTTGTCCCCCTGGTCCCGGCCCTGGCCATCGGCTTCTGCCTGGCCCTCATCCTCGCGCTCCCCACCGTCACCCACCTCCGTTTCGTGGTATGGCTCGCGATAGGTCTGGTGATCTACGCGCTCTATGGGTATCGACATGCGCATTACCGGAATCCCGGTTCCGCCGGTGACGACCGCGCTGTGCAGGAAAATGAATAACGTCCCGAGGGAGGTCTGCGTACCCTGGGAACCGGGGCGCCTGATCCTTCGCCCAGGGAGAATCCCGCACAGGGTCATCCTGTCCGTGTCCGGCCCGGCATGCGGCCCTTCCGGTAATCCCGCGGTTCTCCCGGTGCAGGATCCATGCATTAATAGAAATGCAGTGCCGATATACTGGTAATGGCCCACCTTACCGTGGACATCGGGGGAAGACCCGGGCTCGACTGCCGTGGCTTCTGCGAATACTGTTATTTCCGCAACGTCAAAGAGACCGAAGCGCTCGGCTGCAGGTACTGTCCTCCCTACCAGAAAGGGTGCGATTACTGTTCCAGGAGCGTGAAAGAGTACTATACGGGATTCCGTGACCTCCGCGACGTCGCGGACGACGTGCTCTCCCGGCTCCAGCTCGTCACCGACGATATCTCCCGGGTGACCATCAGCGGCGGGGGAGACCCGAGCTGCTATCCCCGGTTCACCGACCTGGTAGAGCTCCTCTCCAGCCTTGAGGCTCCGCTCCACATCGGGTATACCAGCGGGAAGGGGTTCGATGACCCGGCCATCGCGGACCTGCTCATCGATTGCGGCCTGTCCGAGGTCTCTTTCACCGTATTCTCGGTGAGGCCGGAGCTCAGGAAAAAGTACATGCACGACCCCACCCCTGAAGCGTCGCTCGCGGTCCTGGAACGTCTCTGCGGGGAGATCGAGGTCTACGCCGCCACGGTGGTCCTCCCGGGGGTAAACGACGGCCCCGTCCTGGAAGAGACCTGCGAGTGGCTGGAAGAACGGGGGGCGAAAGGACTCATCGCGATGCGGTTTGCCAACCGCCGGGACCAGGGGCTGATACTCCGGAACGCCCCGGTGATCGAGGGGCAGCGTGTCCACACCATTGACGAGTTCCGCGATATCGTGACCGGGCTCTCGTCCCGGCACGGGATGAAAATCAGCGGAACCCCCCTGTGGGATCCCGAGATCGGGTCCCCGTTCGCGATCCGGAACGAACCCGACCTCCTCGCGAAACTCCCCAGGCTCGCAAAGAAGGCCACAGTGATCTCCGGGCTGGTCGCCGCCCCGTTCCTCAAAGCGATCCTCGATGCCTGCGGGGGTGGGGTTGACGTGGTGGCCGTGGAGCAGGATATCGCCTGCCTGATCACCATCGACGACCTCTCGGCCGTCGATCCCTCGTGCCTTCGCCGGTTGGTCGTTCTGCCCGGCAGGGCGTTCGTGTACGACCGGGAAGCTGAGACGGTCCTCACCCGGGACGGGAAGGAGCGGCAGGTGATTCGGGGGCCCGATTCGCTCACCGCCGATGCAGAGACCAGCATGGGCATGACCAGGAACCAGGTCCTGCACCTTGAGATGGAGGCGTTCGCGGACCTTGTCCGGACAATCAACCGGTACGGCGAGTGATGTCCCGTCCCGGGTTACTTGTCCGGCCGAATGTCACGAATGCGGAGATAACCAGGCTACCAAAGGGAACCGAAGGAAGGGAAGACCTGTGAGCCCGGATCGTTCCTGGTTATCCGGCCGGGAACGCAACGGGTGCAGGGTGAGCCATCCTACAGGATAACCCGGTGACCGCGTCCGGCACACGACCCGATTTTTTCGTCCCACCGGGCCCGGGTGCTCCCCATAGTGCCGACAAAAAAAACGGCAAGAGGGTGACCGGGAGGATACTCTCAAATACCAGTGGGACCGATTTATAAAGAAGCACTTTTCCTACGCGAAGGTGCTGGCATATGTAAGTCCGACGTGCCATCCGGCACGGCCTCGCCTGCGAGGCTCTGGGATTACAGAGAGTCAGCCGAATGCGGCTCTTTTCGGATTTATATGCCTAATACTTGGAGGTAGATCATGGCACGAATGCATGCACGCCGGAGAGGCCATTCCGGCTCGGTGCGCCCCTATCGTAAAGAGGCGCCCGCCTGGGCCAATACCGACGTCGAGGCGATCGAGAAGATCGTGGTGGACCTGAGAAAAGAAGGGCTCACCTCCGCACGGATCGGGCTGATCCTCAGGGACCGTTACGGCGTCCCCGATGTGAAACTCGTCACCGGAAAGCGGATCGATGAGATCCTGAACACGAAGGGAATGCGCTCCGAGATCCCCGAAGACTTAAGGAACCTTATCGTCAAGGCCCTCGGACTGCGGAAACACCTTTCGGAGAACAAGAACGACCTGCACAACAAGCGGCAGCTGCAGCTGACCGAATCGAAGGTCAGGCGCCTGGTGCGGTACTACACCGGAAGCGGCAGGCTGCCCAGCGACTGGAGCTACAAACCCGAAACCGCCGAGATCCTTCTCTCCAGATGATCTGATGTCCCTCGAAGAATCCGCCGACCAGCTCGCAGACCACCTGAAGCGCCAGGAGTTTGTGGAAGTCTACGCCCACCACGATGCGGACGGCATCGCCTCCGCGTCCATACTGTGTATGGCCATGGCGAGGAGCGGGGTCCACTTCCGGCTCCGGGTCAGGGACCGGATCAGCCCGGCCCACGTCTCACCGGAGGTCCCCACCCTGCTCTGCGACTTCGGGTCCGGGCTGGAAGACCTGCCCCCCGAAGTGATGGTCGTGGACCACCACCTCCCCCACTTCCGGGGCGGACTGCACGTGAACCCCCGGCTCTTCGGCATCGACGGGGACCGGGAGCTCTCCGCCTCGGGGGCGGCCTACCTCGTGGCCCAGGCCATGGGCGATAACCGCGACCTCTCCGGCCTGGTCATGCTGGGTATCCTCGGCGACGGGCAGGAACTTGCGGGAACGAACCTGGAGATCTTCAACGAAGGCGCCGCAGAGGGAGTGATCACCACCGGCAGGGGCCTCCGCCTCGCAGGCAGGGACGAGCACGAGAGACTCTCGCTCGCAATAAACCCCTACCTTCACCAGATAAGCGGGGACGAGGTCGCAGTGGCGGACCTGATCGAATCATCGATGGAAGATGACGGCCTGGCCCTCGACACTTTGCTCTCGCTGGTGATACTCCGTATCAGCCCCTATGCCACGGAGAAGGCGATGACCTCGATCTACGGGGACTGCCTGGTCCTGGAGCGGGAGGTGATCCCGGACGCCCACAGCCTTACCGCGGTGGTGGACGCCTGCGGCAAGGAAGGACAGGGCGGGCTCGCCGCATCGCTCTGCATGAGGAGCACGGACGGGATCGCGTCGGCCTGGACGGTTGCCCTCGGGCACCGTGCCGCAGTCATCCGCACGCTCAGGGAGCTCGGGTGCGCCGCCGACGGGGACGGGTTCTTCATGACCGGAGAACCCCGCCTCGCGAGCGACGTCGCCGACGCCCTTGCCTGGGACTGCCCGCGGAAGGGCCCGGTCTTCGTGGTCGCCCGGGCGGACGAACTCTGCCATATCTCTGCCAGGTGCCCCGGGTGCGCCGGTAAGAACCTCGGCGAAGAGGTGCGGAACGCGGCCATCCAGTGCGAAGGGTTCGGCGGAGGGCACCACCTGCGGGCGGGAGCGACCATCTCCTGCGCGAGGCTGGACCAGTTCCGGAGCCACATGGCGAAGGTGATGGGTGCATGACGCGGATCGAAGGAGTCATCCGGACGGTCCACGACCGTGCGGCCTGCGTGGGCGGAGCGATCCGCCCGGACAACCTCGCATCCATGGTCACGAGCTCCGACGGCGACAGGGTCGTCACGGCGGTTGAAGGGCACCGGCTCCGGTCGGTGATTGCATCGGTGGATGATTATCTGATGAATCTCGGTATAGCGGAGGAGATATGTACACTCGCTTCGGATTGAAGGCCGGACTCCAGTTCAGCGCAGAGATACCGGACGAGGCCCGCCCGGCGGTCGAAAACCTGGTCCGGGAGGCCAACACCGTCCTGTTCAGGAAGGGGGTACCGAAGGACGCGGATGAGCGCGAGGTCGGCAGGATCGCCGGCTGGCAGGCAGAAGGCAACCGCCTCCTGCTTGACCTGGAGAGCGGCACGTATACCCGGGTCCACGACGCCCTCTTCCGTTTCAGGAAGCAGATCGCCCCGACGCTCGGGAAATTCCGGCTGGGGCTGCGCGTGATCGAGGTCCTGGATTACACGGTGGAGATGAAGGGGGAGTTCCCGGAAGGATTGAGGATCCCGGCGCTTCCCTTCATCAAGGAGAGTTCCCTCGCCGGGGATACCCTCCGGATGAGGCTCGACCTCACCGCCGCGGACCTGGAGAACAAGGTGCCGGACCGGATCGTCCGGCTGGTGGAGGAGAAGATCCAGGCTGCAGGGTACGGCGGCAAGGCCGAACACTGGGACCTGGTCTTCGAAAGCGGAAAGAAACCCCGGACGTTCGAGGGCGACCCCACGGAGGAGATGATCCGCAGGGGCTGGGTCAGGCACGCCCTGTCACGCGGCCAGTGGATCCACGGGCCGCAGTCGACCCAGCTGTTCCGGGCCTTCGAGAAGATCGTGATGAAGGAGATCATCGAACCCCTGGGATTCACCGAGATGATCTTCCCGAAACTGGTCCCCTGGGAGGTCTGGAAGAAGTCCGGGCACGCCAAGGGGGTCTATCCCGAGATCTACTACGTCTGCACCCCAAAGACCCGGGATCCGGCGTATTGGGAAGACATCGGAGACTACTTCAAAGTCACCGGCGAGGTCTGGGTCGACGAGATCAGGAAGCGGATCGACGGGCCCATCGGAGGACTCTGTTACGCCCAGTGCCCCTCGTTCTGGCCCTTCATCCAGGGCGAGACCCTGGCGAACGACTGCCTCCCGGCCCGGATATTCGACCGGAGCGGCACTTCGCACCGCTATGAGAGCGGCGGGATCCACGGGATCGAGCGGGTGGACGAGTTCCACCGGATCGAGATCCTGTGGCTCGGGACCCCGGAACAGACGGTGGAGATCGCGGACCGGCTGCACGAAGCCTACGTCCGTGTCTTCGAGGATATCCTGGAACTGGAATGGCGGTGTGCCCGGGTGACTCCCTGGTTCATGGCCCAGGAAGGGATGATCGAGACGGAGGACTCCTGCGGCTGCGGGTGCGGGAGCCGTATCGGAACCACCGATTACGAAGCATATCTCCCCTACAGCGAGAGCTGGCTCGAGTTCCAGAACGTAAGCATCAACGGGGACAAGTACCCCTCGGGGTTCAACGTCAAGATCCAGAGCGGGGCCGAATGCTGGTCCGGGTGCTCCGGGATCGGGCTCGAACGCTGGACTGCCGCATTCCTGGCCCAGAAAGGACTGGACTGTGAGAACTGGCCCGAATGCGTGGCGGAAATAATCGGAGAACCGAAGGAACTCTTCAGGTTCCTTTAATTTGGTGAAATCATGGCAAGAAAGAAACAGGTAGGACGAAGAGTCGAAGGCTGGAAAGCCAAGAGCTGGTACAAGGTGTACGCACCCGAGAACCTTGGCAAGGCCTATCTTGGCGATACTATCGCCAACGACGCAGAGAGCGTGGTCGGCAGGGTTATGCAGACCACACTCGGTGAACTGACGAACGACTATGCGAAACAGAACGTGAAGATGAAGTTCCGGGTGGCCAGTGTGGCCGGGGACTCCGCGAACGCAGAATTCATGGGGCACGAGATGACCAAGGACTATCTTCGCTCGATGGTAAAGCGGCGCACCTCCCGGATCGACTGCCACATCCCCATCCAGACCAAGGACGGGAAGAAGGTAGCCCTCACCGTGACCTGCTTCACCCTCAACCGGGCGAACTTAAGCCAGGTCCATGCCATCCGGGGGACTATCACCGCAAAGGTGACCGCTATTGCAACCCAGATCGACCTGGAGTCCCTGCTCAACGGGATCGTCAACGGGGAGATCTCCAAGGAACTCTTCAAGGACGTCAAGACCATCTTCCCGGTCCGCAGGGTTGAGATCATCAAGTCCAAGGTCGAAGCGACCCGGGCTGCATAACCACTTTTTTTCCTTAACCTCACCAGATCACGAACGGCTCAAATGCCGGCAAGTGGATTGTCTCATATTCCCGCGATCCTTGCACATACAGGTCACCTTTTCAGCGAGTGCGAACCCCCAGGAGAGTAAACGATACCATCTCCCGCAGGGGAAAAAGTGAAGTTAAATTAATCCCGGGTCCTATCTCTCTCCAAATGACCGCACACAAAATCCTGCTGCTGGTACTGGACGGCGTATCGGACAGGCCGTGCCCCGAGCTCGCGGGGCACACCCCGCTCCAGGCCGCACTCACCCCCGTCCTGGACCAGATCGCCCGGGAAGGGATCACCGGGATCATGGATACCATAGCCCCCGGCATCCGTCCCGGTTCCGACACCGCCCACCTCGCACTCCTCGGGTATCCTCCCCGGAAGTACTATACCGGCAGGGGACCCCTCGAGGCACTGGGAAACGGGATCCGGATGGAACCGGGGATGATCGGGTTCCGGTGCAACTATGCCACCCTGGACCGCGAGGGAAAGGTCATCGACCGCAGAGCGGGGAGGATCCATAACACGGAACCGTTGAGTGCGGCGATCCAGGAGCGGGTCGACCTCTCTTCTTTGGGAGTCGGATTTGTATTCCGCTCCGGGGCAGGGCACCGTGCCGCCCTCGCTCTGAAAGGAGAGGGTCTCGGGCACTGCGTCTCGTCGAACGACCCGAAGAAAGAGGGTGTTCCTCCGCTGGAGTTCGAGGAGAAGAAAGATACTCCCGGCGACAGGAAGACCGCGGAGGTCCTGAACGAGTTCGTCCGCCAGTCCACCGCTATTTTGGATTCCCATCCGCTGAACACGGAGCGAATGGAGAAGGGGCTCGCACCGGCAAACGTGATCCTCATTCGCGGGGCAGGGGAGATGGGTCATTTCGAACCGTTCGAGCAAAGATACGGACTTTCCGGGAGCGTTATCGCCGCGGCAACCCTGATTTCCGGGATCGGGATCTCCGTCGGGCTGCACCACGTTCCTGTCAGCGGGGCTACCGGATCGGTGGATACCAACCTCACCGGAAAGGTAGAGGCAACACTCCGGGAGCTCGAAAAACGGGATTTCGTGCTGTTGAACATCAAGGGCGCAGACGAGGCCGGCCACGATGGAAAAGCCGTGGAGAAACGTGATTTCATCGAGAAGGTTGACCTTGCCCTCGCGCCCTTCCTGGAACTGGAGGACTGCATTATCGCAGTCTGCGCAGACCACAGCACCCCGTGCAGCGTGAAAGATCATAGCGCGGACCCTGTCCCGCTGGTAATCCGCGGCGAAGGAGTGCGGGTGGACAACGTCGGTTCCTTCGACGAGCTCGCCTGTGCCCGTGGCGGCCTGCACCGCCTGTCCGGGAATTCCCTGATGCCGGTACTGCTCGACCTGATCAACAAGTCCCATAAGTACGGGGCCTGACCGGAGGGAGAAGATGACCGATAACCCAGGATCAAGCGCATCGGCGCTCATGGAACTGGATGACCTCGTCTTTATCGAACCCTCGTTCGCGGACCTCACTTCGCCTGATTATACCCAGGCGCTGATAGACCTCCCCGCGGACCAGGGGAGACTCCTGGTGGACGAGGAGAGCGATCCCCTCGCCCTGGCGGTAGAAGTCCGGGACGGCTGGGTCGCAGGGTCCTTTCATCTGCGGCGGCCTACCGCGGCACTCATCGAGCGGTTCGAGGAACTCGGCGGCGACGTGTTCCAGGACTCCCGGCCCGCCTGGGCGGCCGCCGTCCGCGAGTATTACAGCACCCTGATCGCCAGGGAGGTCACCCCCGCCCTCGAGGACCTCAACCCCTCGCGGGCCGGACAGGTGAGCTCCCTGCTTTCGGAATTCTGGGGACCGGCTGCCGGAGAGACCTGTCTCGACTGCTGCTGCGGGTCCGGAGTGGGGTCGCAGGCCCTCCGGCAGATGGGGTTCAGGACCCTTTCCTTCGATAACGATATTGCGCTGCTCTCCCTGGGCCTCCACACCGGGAGGCTCGTTCCGGGCGAGACCATGCATATCGACGCCACGCGGGCGGAAGACTACATGGACCCCGCAGATCGGGGCCTGGGGCTGATGTTCGGGGAGATCAACGCTTATAACCAGGACATATGGGAAGCTATCACGGTTTCGCTGGTCACGCTCGCATCACGTGTCCTCATCACGGTGGGGACGGGACGGGAAGCGGAACGGGTCAGGGACTGGGCACAGAGACTCGGCAGGGACGTGGACCTGCACGAAAACTCCCGGGACCCGATCTACGACCGCTGGGTCTGCCTGATCGAAAAGGAATAATCCCGGTCATTTCCTTCCCTTTCTCTCCCGTTCCCGCTTTTCCTGTTCGTACCCGCTGCATTCGAGTTCCGCCAGGATCTCGATCGGGTCGTCCATGGTCTTTACCAGCCGCAGGATCTCCAGCAGCCGCTCCACCCCGATGAAATGTTCGGCCATCACCCTGGCGAGCGGGAGGAGCACAAGGCGGTCTTTTTCCCTGCGGACCAGGCCTTCCCCGGAAAGGAGGTCTGCCACGGGTTCCATGCTCCCCACCATGCGGGAGTTGATCCATTCGAGGGCCGCGTAATCGCCCAGAGCCACCACCGCGTTGGCGGCAAACTCCTCGGAACTCTGCTCGGTATCAAATACCGGGGCCACCTCTTCCATCTCCCCTTTCAGCAGCCGGAGGGCCACCTCCTCCTCGGTTCCCGAGGCGTTCCGGGAGTAGGTGCCGCCCGGTTCTGCAAGGATCACCACCTTCCCCAGATCGTGGTAGTCGGGCCTCCCCGCCCTTCCCGCCATCTGGTGGAACTCCTGGACCGAGAGCCATGAGATCCCCATGGCCAGTGAATCGAAGATCACCTGCGAGGCGGGGAAGTCCACTCCTGCACCCAGGGCTGCGGTAGTCACCACCGCCTTGAGCTTCCCCCTGAGAAACTTGTCCTCGACATCCCTTCGCTCCTGTGCGGTCAGCCCGGCATGATAGGCCGCATACCTCGGCCCCAGTGCATCCGCGATCACGTGACACCGGGCCCGCGAATGGGTGAACACGATGGTCTGCCCATGGAACCCCTTGGAAGAGGTCATTGCATACTCCTCCTCGCAGAGTTTCTTTATGTTCGGGATCTTCTGCTTGTGCTCGATGAAATAGAGATAGCGCTCCAGGGCTACCGGCCGCTCGTCGTACCGGACAAGCGTAGCGGAGAGCTTCTTTGCAAGGACCTTCGGGAGACCGATGGTCGCCGAGAGATACAGGAACTGGGCCTTCGGAGCGAGGAACTTCAGGCGGGCGATCAGCCCGTCCAGACGGTGCCCCCGGTCCTGATCCTCCAGCATCTGGACCTCGTCGATGACTACCGTGCCGATGCCGGTGAGCTTCTTCCCCGTCCGGATCATGTGGTCGACCCCTTCGTAGGTCCCCACGAGGATCGGTGCCCTGGCGTTCCTGTCGCCCACCTGCTGGCTGTCCGGGAGGCGGACGCGGCTCTTCCCGATCATGAGTCCAGTACCGGCGACCTTCCCGTACCGCTCGTCGAACCGGTGGTACTTCTGCACTGCGAGCGCCACCAGGGGGACGAGGAAAAGCATCCTGCCCCGTCCTTCGAGGTAATTTTTCATGCCCGCCATTTCGCCGATGAAGGTCTTGCCGCTCGCGGTGGCGGAGACAATCAGGAGGTCCTTTCCGTAGAGCAGCCCGGCGTCGACCGCCATCTGCTGGGCGGGCATAAGATGTTCCACCCCGGCCGTGTCCACGAACTTCCTCGGGAGGGGGAGTTCGTCGAGGGATGCGGTCTTCTGGACCGCATGCGCTTCCAGCCGGTCGTAGAGCGTCTTTCCCGACCGCCGCTCATCGGGCTGGACGCTCGCGAGGACCTTGTCGATATCCCGGAAGCGGGCGAGGAGTTCGTCGACATGCCCCATCGCCGAGCGTCCGATCTTCCCCATATGAGCCAGTTCCCGGCGGAGTTCTCTCTTCGCACAATCGGGACAGATCTGCTCGGATTTTCCGAACTTCACCGAGGTTTTCCGGTCGAGCGGGGTCACCCGTTCCTCGAGCAGGCACATCCGGCAGAGATCCGCGTAGTGTACGGGGACCTGGAATGCATTCAGGAACTCCTCGAATTCACTGTCTTTCCTGGTGAGGAATACCTGCGACTTCCGGAGCGAGTCGATCAGTTCCTTCGGCGGGGTATGTTTGAACTGCCGCTTGTTCGCCCACCTGAGGCGGTAATGGGAAGGCCGCGTCCCTTTGGGCCCGGATGAGAGTTCGACGATCCCCACCCCCCTGACGGCACGGTCGTCGTAAAAAAGGATCTTGTACGTGCCCCTCTGGGGATGGACTATGATCTTCATGAGGCGACCAGGTCGTGGATCTGGTATCCCAGCTGCACGCTCTCCAGCCGCTTTAGGAAATCCGTGAACTCTTCATCCACGATCACGATCGTGCAGTCGATCCCGTGGAACGCCGCTTCGATGACCCCTTCACGCGCGCCGAAGAACATATCCGGTTTCTTTCCCGCGGTCATGACCGCAATATACGCTTCCAGACCCACCGCGGCGACCACTCCGCTTTTCGCGATGAGATCCCTGAGCCGCTCCTTTCGCACCTTCCGGGAGCCTCCACGCTGCACCCGGGGGACCTTGCAGACATAGACCGTCCCTTCGCTGTGCCTGATGATCCCGTTCAGTCTCGCGACCCCGACATCCTCGCCGGCCTTTACACCCTGGATCACGGTACCCATGGCGCTCTGGGGTTCTTTCCCGGCGTATAACCAGCCGTCCTTCATGTAGACCCCGACCTCCTCACCCTCGCGGAGGTCGACCGCGGCGATTGCGGTCCAGATGGATACCTGCTGGATGATGTCCTTCCTGATATGACGTGCATAGGTCTCGAGGGCCTCGGCGTTGTGGATTACCCACTCGATCCCCGAACGGGTTACGCTGTACCTCCCCCTCCCGTGCGCCGCGACCATTCCCTCGTCGACCATCTCCCGGATGTACTCCGAAACGGCCTGCGGGGTCACGCCCAGCTTGGCGGCGACCTCCTGCTGCCGGACCGCAGGCTGGTGCTCCGCAATCTCGACCAGTATCTGCAGCCTCGAGACCTCCCGCTTGCTCCGCAGGATGGTATAGAGCGGATCCTTACTGACCCCGGTCAATGACGATCAGCCCCTGCCCCTTCACGTCGAGGTGGGGGATCCGCTTGGCAAGTCCCTTGATGAAGACCGGGCTCACTCCGAATTTTCTGGCGATATCGTTGATGGAGCTGTTCCCTTTCTCCAGTTCTTCTGCCACCTTCTCTCCCAGGTCTCTCAGGTTTTCGTCGTTCGACATCGAGATGAAGAGGAGGTCAGAGAGATCGATGAAGTTGCACTGAAAATTTGCCCGGAATTTATTGTAGGTCGCCCGGTACTCCTTGACCGGCCTCTGGCCCTGTTCCGGCATCCGCCACTGCTCCTCGATCAGGTTCCCTTTCTTCAGTATCTGGAGACATTCCATGACACCCCCGTCCGCGATAGCCTCGCAGAGCTCCTCCTCGGTCATCCAAGACTTGTTCAACAGATCGTAGGCCTGTTTATACGTGTTAGAATGAAAAGTAACCAGCAAAGGTACAAGCTCCACTGGATCGTTGACTATCCTGATATGGCCGGTCAAAAGTAAAACCCTATTAATATATGGCGGGAGAAATCAATAAATTTTTGCAGGAATCTTATGCCCCGCAGTGGAAGAGTGATCATCAGGGGGATCGTCCAGGGCGTCGGTTTTCGCCCGTTCGTGTACGCAAAAGCGAGGGAACTGGGCATACGGGGGCACGTAAAGAATCTTGGATCGGAGGTCGAGGTGATAGCGGCGGGGGACCGGTTCGACAAGTTCGTCGATGCGCTCCGGAGAGGCCCCCCGCTCTCGAGGATCGACCAGGTGATCGTGGAGGATTTCTCCGGCGAGACCGGGAAGGATTTCGTGATCCTCCCCAGCGGAGATGGGACGCTCTCCGGCATGATTCCCCCGGATATCGCTACATGCGAGGAATGTCTCGCGGACATCGATTCGGCGGAAAGCCGGTACCACCAGTACTGGTGCACCTCCTGCGTGAACTGCGGCCCCCGCTACAGCATCATCCAGGTGCTCCCCTACGACCGGGAACGGACCTCCATGTCCGGCTTCCCCATGTGCCTGGACTGTTCACGGGAGTATGGTGACCACGCCTCCCGCAGGCACCATGCCCAGACGATCGCCTGCCAGGACTGCGGCCCGCGGCTAAGGCTGCTCTCCCCCGACGGGGAGACGCTGCCCGTCAGGGACCCCGTCCACGAGACGGCCATCCTGCTGGACGAGGGGGGGATTATCGCTATCAGGGGCGTGGGAGGGTTCCATATCGCCTGTACCGAGGAGGCCGCTCCGAAACTGAAGAGCCGGCTGGGGAGGTCGGAGCAGCCGTTCGCAGTGATGGTCCGCCCGGATTATATCGATCGTATCGCGAAGGTATCCACAGATGAACGGGCCCTCCTCCTGGGGAAGGAGCGGCCAATCGTGGTGCTCGAAAAGAAGGACCCCGCGGCCCATGCCGCAATAAGCAACCTTCACACCATCGGGTGCATGTTCCCCTACTCCGGGCTCCATCACCTCCTTTTCCGTCATCTCCGCCATCCGCTGTTGATCATGACCAGTGCGAACATGCCGGGATATCCGATGATCACGGGTATCGATCACGCAATGGCGCTCATGCGAAACGACGTGGACTATTTCCTCACCCACGACCGCGTCATCGTGAACCGCTGCGACGATTCGGTGGTCCGCGACGGCTTCATCATCCGGCTCTCCCGGGGGATCGCACCCAAGAGGACCGCAATAGACCTGGGCAAAAAATGCATCCTGGGCGTGGGACCCGAACTTAACTCCAATGTGAGTATCTACCGGGACGGGTTCGTGATCACCTCGCCACACGTGGGAAACGTGAGAAATCCGCAGACTTACGCGTATCTCCAGGAGACGATCGGGAAACTCACCACCCTCCTCGGTGCGGGCTACGACGTGATAGCCCACGACGCCCATCCCCAGTTCCTCTCCACCCGCTATGCGAGGGAACTTGCCGAATCTGCCGGGGCGGAGCTCGTACCTGTTCAGCACCACCGGGCGCATATCGCGGCGACCATCCCCGACCCCTGTGTGGGAATCGCTATCGACGGGGTGGGGTACGGAGACGACGGGACCATCTGGGGAGGCGAAGTTTTTGCAGGTGTTGCACCGGAATACGAGCGAACCGGGCACCTCGAGGTCGTCCCGATGCCGGGCGGCGACCTCGCCACCCGGTTCCCCGAACGTATGCTTTACGGCATCCTTCCCGAACCGGAGATCCTGGAACTCCTCGTCTCCCGGGGGTGGACCGATATTGAGGCAGGGGTGCTCGAGACCCAGCTGAAACGGGAGATCAACACCGCCAGGACCAGCAGCACCGGGAGGGTTCTCGACGCCGCGGCGGCGCTGCTCGGGATCTGCAGGGAGCGGACATACGACGGCGAACCGGCAATGAAGCTCGAGTCTTTTGCGATCGGGGGCAGGGCACGAGCGTGGGACCTGGACTATACCCGCGAGGGGTCCGCGGAGGTGCTCTCCACCCGGTCACTGTTTAAATCGGCACTCGGGGGATACCTGGGAAGCGACCGCGAGACGATCCAGGACCTGCGGGATATCGCCGCCTCGTTCCAGTTCAACCTCGCCCGGGGTATCGCGGGGCTCGCAGTGCGAGCCGCACAGGACCGGGATCTTAAAAAGGTAGCGCTGAGCGGCGGGGTCGCCTATAATAGAGCAATACGAGGGGCGATCAGGGAGGAGATCCTCGCCGCGGGCCTCGAACCGGTAATGAACCGCGAATATCCCCTGGGCGACGGGTGCATCTCCTACGGCCAGTGCGTATATGCCGGGAGAGCGAAAAAAGAGTAGGTGCCGTTATCTGGCCCCAGGAATGGCAATTTTCTGGGGAGGCGCCGCCACTGCAGGTTTTTGCTCTTCCTGGCAGAGCTCGTTCCAGAATGCCAGGTTATTCCTGCATCCCGGGTCCGGGGCGTTCAGGTCCTGGTAGTATGCCCAGGCACGGGCGCGACATCCCCCGCAGACCAGTTTGTTATCGCACGTTGCGCAACTGCCCTTAAGATTGCTCCGGTCCCGGAGCGTGTCGAGGACCTCCGAATTGTGCCAGATATCCAGGAACGATTTTTCCCTGACATTTCCCAGCACAACAGGCATGAATACGCAGGGCTGGACGTTCCCCGCCGGCTCAATGCTGCAATAGAGCCTTCCCGCCCCGCATCCCCCGATGAAATCGGCAAGCATCCTTGTTTTGCCCTGGATCTCGCTTCCCAGATGGAAATGTCCCACCGGTACCCCGCAGGCATCTTCCATCTCCAGTGCCACCCGGGCCAGCTGCGGGGCGGTGGAGAGCACGATCGGGGTTCCCCCGTTGAGGTCCTTCTCAAGTATGAATTTCAGCAGTGATTCCCGCTGATCAGGGGTCAGGTCAGTCTTTACTAATTCTTTCCCCCGTCCGGTGGGAATGAAGTTGAAGCATAGCATGCGCTTCACCCCGAGATCTCCTGCCACCCGATAGACATCCGGTATCTGGCTGTAATTCGCCTGGGTTACCGTGGTGGCGATGCAGGTATAGAGCCCTGCTTCCACGCAGTTTTTGATCCCCTGCACGCTCCGTTCAAACGCACCGGGGATTCCCCTGAACGCATCGTGTGACGCTGCATCCTTTCCGTCTATCGAAATCTCGGTATAGTCCACCCCGGAAGCGACCAGGTTCCTCGCGACTTCAGGGGTTATAAGGGTGCCGTTGGTCGCGAGCGAATTGTAAATTCCCGCATTATGGGCATATTCGGCGACCTCGTAGAAGTCCTTCCTCATCAGCGGCTCGCCGCCCGAGAACGCGATCACCGCGACGCCCGCATCCGCAAGTTGATCGATCACCCCCTTCGCCTCTTCGGTGGTGAGCTCCCCCTCCATGGCCTTCTGTGCGTCCTGATAGCAATGTTTGCATTTCAGGTTGCACATGTGGGTGAAATCCCATACCACCAGGAATGGGGCATTCACGATTTGCGGTTTTGTGATGCCGTACCGGGAGATCCCGGTAAGGACATTGACCATTCCCCTCCGGTACCCCGGTTCCGCGAGTCCTTTCCTGATGTCCTGCTCATCCAGATCGAAGAGTCTGCTGCTGCGTCGCATGATTTTTGCTACCATCCACGCAGCAAGGTTGCATTTCCAGCAGAGATCGTGGGGCTTCCCGGCGTAGGTATCGATCGCGTTGGCGAGCCGGTTCCCGCATTTGTCTTCGGCAACCATGAAGTTGAGAAGAGAACGGGTGACAGGGTTCCCGAGCCAGCGTTCGACTGAAACGATTGTGGAGGTGAGTTCCTGGTCCGGCATGGCGAAATGTTTCCTTAAATTTATAAGATACGCTCTATGATCCCTCCATTATTCATAAAACTTTTTCAGAAAGCATTTATACTATAAAAATATCAGGTTTGGCAAAACCCTAAAATATTCGGCGAAATCAAAAAAAAATAGTTTATGAGAAGATAGTCGTTACGAACCCGAAGTCCGGCGACATAACCACAAGGGGAAGTGGGGTGGTGGTTCCGGCCTGGACCATCACGGTCTGTTCGTAGTCATGGTACCCCGTAAGTGTCAGGGTAACCTGGTGAGGTCCGGGGACCAGGTTTTTGACCACTATCGGAGTATTGCCCATCCTGACCCCGTCGACGAACACGTTCGCCCCCAGGGGATAGGAGAGGATCGAGATTGCACCGGTCTCTCCCGGGGGCAAGGTGGCAGTCTGCGTCGGGGTGATGGTCACTGTGGTTCCGGTAGTCGAGGTGGTTCCGGTCGTACTGGGCGTGGTGACCGGGGTCGTCCCCGGTGTTCCGGGGACCAGTTTCACCAGGGGAACCCGGGTAATGCTGTTGCTTTGTACCACGACATTCAGGGTGACCGGCTGGTAACCGGCCTTTTCTACCCGCACAGTATGCGCCCCGGGAGGCAGGCTTTCTATGAGGCTGTTCGTAAATCCTCGCAACACACCGTCAATGGATACGGCCGCCCCGCTGGGGTAGGAAAAGATCAGGATCCCGCCATTGTTGCCGAGAGGGAACGTCGTCGGGATAATGGTCGTGCCCGTCTGAGTGCCGCTGGTCGTTACAGGCGTCGTCACCGGTGTCGTCATCGTGGTGGTCGGCGTCCCAGTACCCTGGATCAGGACGATAAGGGGTACTTTTGTGAGCTGATTCGAAGTGATGGTGACCTGTTCGGCGTGGGTCTGGTACCCTGTCAGCGATGCCGTGAGCGTGAAGGTTCCCGCCGGGACGGTTTTGCCGATAATCGGTGTGGTTCCGATCACGTTCCCGTTAAGTGCCACCGTGGCACCGAGGGGAAAGGAGTAGACGGTAATACTCCCGGGGGCTACCGGGGTTGTGGGAACGGTCGTTATCGTGGTAGTAGTCCCCGTCGTCGTCGGGGTAGTTTCGGTGGTTGTCGGAGTGGTCACCGTCGTCGTCGGGGTAGTTTCCGTGGTTGTCGGAGTGGTCACCGTCGTCGTCGGAGTTGTTTCTGTGGTCGTCGGCGTGGTCACCGTCGTCGTCGGGGTAGTTTCCGTGGTTGTCGGAGTGGTCACCGTTGTCGTCGGGGTAGTTTCCGTGGTTGTCGGAGTCGTCGTGGTGGTAGTAACAGTTGTCGTCACTGTAGTGGTTACCGTCGTGGTCGGAACAGTCCCGATGGTGATGACACCGGGAGCCACGGTAAAGGGCATGTTAAACCCGGAGTAGTTCTCGAGCCGGTTCACATCCGTCACGGTCAGGTTCGTGACACCTGCTGCGTTACCCTTCAACGTCACATTGAGCAGGGGAGCGTTCGTCGAACCTGGCGGGACGGCGGGGAAATTGCCCACAGCTTTCACGTGAAGTGTTCCGGTAGGGACCGTTGAATTGACAGTCAGCAGGTTGGCCCATGCGGGAAACTGGAAACTCACGATTTCAGCCTTGAGCGGATCTGTAAGCGTCACGTTGAATTCGTATCCAAGGAGCCCGTCCGGGAACGAATCCCCGGTAATGCTGAATTGCTGCTGGTCGCCAACATTGGCGATAGTCCCTCCCTGTACCTCTATGGTGGTAGCCAATGCACCACTGGACAGGAGCAAAAGCACGGCTATCGCGGTTATTCCGAATAAGAAATGAGTTCTGGTCATAATACATCCTCCAGTCATTCTTCTCATATGGTTCTCCTATATACATTGACAGGATGGAACCCTTCCACCCTGTAAAACATCTGGTTACCCGTTTTCCGTCCGTAAACTGTAAGACCTGGCATCATCCGGCCGGATCCTGACATTGGAGCTGCTCGCAAAATGGGTTGTTCCTCCTCACACCATATTGAAGAGCAGTATCAGGTCGTTGAAGTCGATATGCCCGTTGTGGTTGTAGTCAAAGAATACAATCGGTTCGTTGTCCTCGATCCAGTCCATGTTGTTGAAGTACAGGATGACATCCAGGAATGATATCTGACCGTCCCCGTTCAGGTCCCAATAGACCCCGTCATAGAAGGGATCGGTGGGTGGGTTGGCCTGTCCGGGGATGTTGAGCAACGCAACCACCGTGGCAGGTGCCGGCACCGGGTCGGTCAGCTGGACATCCCCGGTGTCCGTGTCCATCTGTGTCGCGGTGACGTTGAGGTAGGTGTTCATCGGGGTGATCCCCGTGATGTTAAACCTGGCCAGTTCGACGTTGGTCGCTCCCGGGGTGATCACGTTGTTGATGTCCACCACGCGCAGCCAGAACATCTGTGCGGGAATACTGCTGTTCTGGGTGAAGTTCGGCACCGCCCATGCCGGAGGGCTCAAAGCCACGAAATTGGCCGCATTGGGGTCATCGAAGAACACCGTCACGTTATAGCCCGATATGCCGTTCTCCGCCGTCAACAGCACCAGTCTTCCCGAGGTGGTCGAGTTGGTGGGGATGGTATAATTGCCGGGATCGAATACGAGGTCGCTCAGGAGCGGCACGCCGTATACCGTAATATACCGCTGCTTTGTTTCCGTATCGCTTCCGAACGGGTTGGTCACCGTAAGAGAGACGGTAAAGTTACCCGGAATGAGGTAGATGTGCGGGAACGTGGCATTGTTGGTGTACGTGGTGATATTCCCGTCACCGAAGTTCCAGGTCCAGTTCTGCAGTTCCGGACCGGTTGACATGTCGGTGAAATTGAACGTCGTATTCACGACCACCCCGCTGGTGAGGTCCGCAGTGAAGTTTGCCACCGGGAGGGCCCCCACCCTGACGTAGTCGGTCTTTGACGTGGTGTTGATACCATAGATGTTCTCTATGGTCAGGTTCACCGTGAAGTTCCCGAACGTCGGGTAGGTGTGGGTCACGTTCGACCCGTTGGTCACGTTCAGGATCGTTCCGTCACCGAAGTCCCAGGACCAGTTGAGGCCCGGCGGGAAGGAGATCGAAAGGTCCTGGAAAGTCACGTTGAGCGGGGCGATCCCGAGCAGCGGGCTTCCGGTGAAGTTCGCGATCGGGACGTCGCCGGCCAGGATATACTGGTATCTGGTGCTGGTGTTGCTCCCGTCGTCGGTGGTGACGTTCAGGCTTACGTTGAATAATCCCACCCCTGTATAGGTGTACGTCGTATTCTGGGCGGTATTATTGTATCCTCCGTCCCCGAATGACCAGTTCCACGAGAACGGCGGGGTCTGGTTGGTGTAGTCCGTGTAGTCGGTGAAGTTTACCGTGAGCGGTATGGTCCCGTTGGTGACGTTTGCGGAGAAGTTCACAATCAGCGGCGGTGCGACATGGATGTACTCGAACTTCGAGGTGGTGTTGCTGCCGTCCACGTTGGCTACGGTGAGGTTTACCGTGTAGTTACCTTCAGCCCCATACAGGTTGGTGGGGTTCTGGATGGTGGAGGTGTTCCCGTCGCCGAAGACCCATGCCCAGGAGGTCGGTCCTCCGGTAGAGGTGTCATTGAACTGCACGAGGAGCGGGGCGAACCCTTTGAGCGGGGTGCCGGTGAAGTTCGCAACCGGCGGCAGGGAGGCTATCCGGGCGATGAAGACATCGAATGTCCCTGCATTCGTCGCCTGGTAGGCATTCACCACAGGGAAGTTCCCGGAATCCGTCCAGCCGGTGATGGTGACGTTGGCACCCGCGTCACGCGCAATACCAGTACCCTGGTCGTAGTATTTCCCGCCCATGTAAGTTGAGAATACCAGGGCCGAGCCGTTCTGGTTGAACCGTGTCACGAACGCATCGGAGACGAACCCTGTCCTTGTAGGATAGAACGCGTCCATCACCGGGTAGTCCATCGAGTCGGTATATCCTGTAATGAAGGCCCGGTCGTTGGGGTCGACCACGATCCCTGCCACGGAATCGAGGTCACTTCCCCCGATATAGGTGGAGAAGTTCAGCCCGCTCCCCGCGAGGTTCATCCTGGTAAGGAACCCGTCCTGGATACCTTTGCGGAGTTTCTGGAACGCGTTCGGTGTCGCAGGGAAGTTACTCGACTGAGTGTCCCCGGCCACAAGCGCCAGCCCCGTGGAGTCTACCCCGATCCCGTTCCCCGATTCTGCTCCGAGGCCCCCCAGATAGGTGGAATAGATCAGGGTGCTCGCCGTGGGGTCCATCTTGGTCACGAACGCGTCCTGCACCCCGGAGAGGTTCTGCCGGTAAGCATTCATCGTGGGGAAGAACTGGGACTTGGTGTACCCGGTGAGGAAGATATTGCCCCCGGTATCGAGTGCAATGGCATTCCCCTGGTCGTTCCCGGCCCCACCGAGGTACGTGGAGAATGCGAGCGAGGCGTCACCGCTGCCGTCGTAGAACACATTCGTGACGAATACGTCGGACCCGCCGGAAAGGTTCTGCTGGAAGGGCGTGACGTTGGGGAAGTCCAGGGATGTTGTGTAACCGGTGACGATCGCGCTACCGGTTCCGTTCAATACCACGGCCTGGCCTACATCGGTACCGTTCCCTCCCAGGAACGTCGAATATGCAAGTGCAGACCCGTTGGCATAGATCTTTGTGACGAATGCATCGGGAGCGCAACAACAGCTGTACATGACGCTCTGGTAGGGGTTCAGGATGGGGAAGTTACATGAAAGGGTATATCCGGTGAGCGTCGCATTCCCCCCGGCATCGACTGCAATTCCATGTCCCTGGTCTTCACCGCTGCCTCCCAGGTAGGTTGCCCAGTCCAGCATGGTGCCGTCGGGGGAGAGCTTCACCACGAACGCATCCGAACTTCCACCCGGAAGTTCCTGCACTACCGCCTGGTAGGGGAGTGGAATATTGGTAGACTTCGTAAACCCTGTCACGTAGGCACTACCAGCTCCATCGACCGCCACCGCGAGCCCCCTGTCCTCATTCGTGCCTCCATAATAGGTGGAATAGTCGAGTACCGGGTCGATCACCAGGGCATAGTTCGGGTTGTAGGGCCCGACCGTGAATCCTACAAGTCCGTCCCCGAGTATCCGGTATGAGCAGGCGATATTCTTCTGTTCTCCGCCGATTACCTGGTAACACACCGGGGCCGCTTCATTCAGCGACCCGCCGGGGATGACGACACTGAGGCTTCCGTCCGCCTCCTTCGTGATCGTCACCTGACCCTGGTACTGGAGCACCAGTCCCTCAGGGTCAAAACCAGGCGAGAGGATGAACTCACGCTTCAAGGTCCCCTCCGTCCCGCCGAACAAAAGGTCCACCCCGGGGACGATCTCACGATAGGCTACACCGGCATAGGTCGGGACGTCCGTAATCCAGGATTCCGGATCGTTCCCTACGAAGAAGTTCGCTTTTCCCGGGAGAGGGTTGATACCTTCCACGGTGCAGTCGGCCTGGTAGCCAAGGACCGCCATCGATATCACGACCGGAACATCGTCCTGCCCGGGAGACGCGAAGATCACTCCGTCAGGAGTGAAATATATGCTCCTGTCCGTCGCTTCCACGTGGAAAAGCACCGCAGGATCTTTCTGGCCCTGGTTTTCGATGAAACTCAGGGGGAGTTTCGTGAACTGAACGTCCGCTCCGTCGGATGCAAGCCCCGCACAGGGCAGGGCACAGAGCAGGATGAATGCCATCAGCATAAGGGATGAATGTGAAAGTCTCATAAGTCGCTCACCTTTAGACCGGCCGGAATGCATCCAGAATAGCGATAACAGCTGGATTTGCTCGAAATCCTGCCCTTTATGGACGCATAATTCGGCATAGGAGGAGATAGTCCCCTCAAACAATGTAATTCTTCCATGGTACCATGGGTTCCCCGTCGTGGGGGTCGTTACGTCTGATCAGATATTCTGAAGTATCCCTTATTTTCGTATATTATAAATCTTTCCCATGAAAAACAGTTTTCCACCCTCTTTTTCCGGATAATGTTGAGAGAGAGGCATCTTTTTCGATCACCTTCAGGAACAAAAATCATTAACTATTGACGAAGGTCCGGAAGGAGAAAGTGAAAAAAATACCTTGATGTGGATCCCGGCGACACCTCTTCCCATGCCCAGGGAACTCTCTGCCAGGGACCTTCAAATCTTAAAGGTCCTGGCACCGGAATGCAGTGAGATCACCTGTACCTCGTCGGGCATCGCCTACCGGTCGATCCTTCCGCCCGTCGCCCAGCACTTCGCAACCGATGCAGAGGATTTCAGGGCACGGATCTCCCGGCTCGATGACACCGACCTCGAATACCTCGTCGAATGCATACGTGACGGCAGAGAGAGCCTCGGCTGTATCCCGCCGGACCGGGTGAAAGCCTTCGTGGAGCGGGTCGCTGAACGGATCGGGTTCGGTCCCGCGGAAGAGGTGATCGAACGCTACGTGGAGAGCAGGGAATGCGAGGATGTCCCGCTCCCGCACGGGTGATGACCTTTGTGCCGCCATACCGGGTGAGGACCCTCTTTTTTCATAAAAATAACGATAATTCTGCCATATTTTCCGCGAACCCACGGCATATTTATCACCTGCATGAGCGAACCTGAGATTTGGCCTCATACGAGGTGAGTATGCCATGATGCTATGGGCAAATGCAGTTGTTGGAATTATCCAGCTGATCATCGCCATCATACTGGCGGTTGTCGCACTCTACATAGGATTCTCCGTCCTGAATAGAATCACAAAAGGGATGGATGAGGCAAAAGAACTTGCAAAGGGGAACGCGGCAGTAGGGATCCTGATTGCGGCGGTCTTTATCGGGATCGCGGTCGTAGTCCAGTCGGGAGTCTCCGGTGTCTCTCTCGGCATCGCCAAGGCCATGTCGGTCGGGATCTTCTCTGTCGACGGCCTGGTAGCCATCGGGGTCGCGATCCTGCAGTTGATCCTCGGGATCGTGCTCGCAATCGCGGCCATCTACCTTGCCCTTAAAATCCTCGACCGCCTCACCAAGGGTGTGGAAGAGTTCGAGGAGTTAAAGAAGGGAAATGTTGCAGTCGCCCTCGAGATGGCCGGTGTCATCATCGCCGTTGCGGTGATCATCCAGTCCGGGGTCATCGGGATTACCACAGCGCTGCTGTGATTTTTCACAACCGGAAATGCCTACGGCATTTTCAACGTTTTTTTTTATATTTCCACCAGTAACTTCCCCGACCGGAGCGATTGAAACCTTTAATTTTAAGGAGCAGAAGTCTTGCGTTTTAAAAAAGAAACTGGGATTTTTATCCTTTATTCTTCGGGGGTTTCGTCGTGCTCCATCGGCAGCTCGCTTCCCCTCTTCATCTGGGGGAAGAGGATCACTTCCTTGATTGAGTTCTTGTTCGTGAGGAGCATCACCAGCCGGTCGATGCCGAGCCCCACTCCCCCTGTGGGCGGCATCCCGTAGCCCAGTGCGTTGATGAAGTCGTAGTCTATCATCTGGGCTTCGAGGTCCCCGGCCCTCCGTTTCTCGTCCTGTTTTTTGAACCGCTCCAGCTGGTCGAGCGGGTCATTCAGCTCCGAGAACCCGTTCGCCACCTCCATCCCGTAAATGAAGAGTTCGAAACGTTCGGTGAACCCCTCCTTTGAGCGGTGTTTCTTGGCGAGGGGTGAGTTCTCCACCGGGAAGTCGTAGATGAACGTGGGCTGGACCAGCTGGTCCTCGACCAGGGCCTCGAAGAAGAGGACCAGGAACTCCCGCGGATTTCCTGCCGCTTCGTACCCCTCGATCTTCTTTGCCCGGGCCATCTCCTTCAGCTCGGCGACGGTATGGGTGAGAACGTCGATGCCGCCGTACTCTTTTACCGCGTCCTCCATGGAGAGCTTCTTCCAGGGCGGGGTGAAGTCGAGGGTTGCATCCTCGTAAGGGATGACGTAGGTGCCGTGGATCTCGTGGACCAGGTGAGAGATGATGCCCTCGGTGAGGGCCATCATGTCCTCGAAATCACGGTACGCTTCATAGATCTCCACCATCGTAAACTCGGGATTGTGATGGGTATCTATGTCCTCGTTCCGGAAGTTCCGGGCAAGTTCGAAGACCCGTTCGAAGCCTCCCACGACGAGCCGCTTGAGGTAGAGCTCCGGGGCTATCCTCATGTAGAGAGTCTGCTCGAGGAAATTGTGGTACGTGGTGAACGGGCGGGCATTGGCCCCCCCGTACACCGGCTGGAGGTTCGGGGTCTCGAACTCGAGAAAATCCCTCGAAGTGAGATATTCGCGGATCAGGGTGATGATCCGACTCCTTGTCCGGAACGTCTCCCTGACCTCGAGGTTGACCATCAGGTCGACGTAGCGCTGCCGGTACCGCTTCTCGATGTCCTTCAGACCGTGGAATTTCTCCGGAAGGGCGCAGAGTGACTTCGTCAGCAGCTGGAAATCCTCCACCCAGATGGTTATTTCCCCGAGTTTCGTGCGGAAAACATAGCCTCTGACCCCTATAATGTCCCCCCTGTCCACGAGGCTGTTGAATGCGGCGAACTTCTCGTCGCCAAGGTCGTTCTTCCGGATATAGAGCTGGATCCTTCCTCCCTCGTCACCAAGGTCGGCGAATATCGTCTTTCCGTGGTTCCGCACCGTGTAGAGGCGCCCGGCGGTGGTCACCTGCCCTTCGCTCTTCTCGTGCCCGATATCGGAATATCGTGTTTTTATCTCCGTTATCGTCTCTTTTCGGTCGAACTCCGGCGGAAATAAGGAAATCCCGGCCTGCCGCATCTCCTGCAGTTTTTCGATCCGCTGCTGGTCAAAATTCAGGTGCATTGAGTCTGGATCCATGATAAATCCTCGGGTTTTCTCCCCTGGAAACGATTATGCCGAATAATCCGGCCTTCTGTACCCATACTATTCCCTCCCCCTCCTATTAATTGTTTATAACCATCGGCAGGGAGGGAGGGCCGGTTACGTCCCCTGCCCCCGGAGGGCATCCGCCATCTTCTTCTTGATCCGGTCCATGGCTTCGTAAATCATGTCATCCACCCCCTCCCTCCGGTCCCCGAGCGCCCTTTGCAGTGGTTTCAGGGCCCGCGGGTCTCCGAGATAGCCGAGCGCCCATGCGGCTTTCTGCCGGACCCTCCAGTCCTCGTCCTGCAACGCGGCGATTACAGGCTCTATCGACCGTTCATCCCCGGTCCTGGCCAGGACTTCTATCGCTCTCCACCGGTCTCCCGGGTTATCCGATGCGAGGAGACCGAGATAGTAGGAGAGCCGCTCCTCGTATTTTTCATCCCTGTCGGGTCCGTCGGTTCCGGCCATGACATTCAGGATGTCGTGCGGGCTGGTGAATGTTTGGATATCTCGGTCCGGGCTATGGAGATCGCGGGAGAGGCCTGGGAGGGAGGTGACATTCGGGTCCCAGGCGGACGTGAGATAGCGTCCCGGATCCGGAATCGGGTGGAGGTAGGAGCGGGGAGCGATACGGGACAAGATTCAAATATGACCTCTCATGATCCCTTTCCTCGGGGTGTTGAATGAAGACCGGATTCGGGTGGATCGAGATCGGCGATCAGGTCTATGAGAATGACATTATCATTCATAGCGACGGGAGCATCACAAAGAGGAAGAAAAAGCTCTCTAAAGGTCTGAAGGACCAGTACGAACATACTCCGCTGTCTGAAAAAGAACTCGGATTTCTCGCCGAGGAACAGCCGGGTCAGATCTATATAGGAACAGGCCAGTACGGATCTCTTCCCATCACTCCCGATGCAAAGATCATCCTATCCCGGTACCAGCTGGTAGTTCTTCCGACCCCGGAGGTTCTTCAGGAAATGAAACGATCCACTGGCTCTTACGTCGCCATCCTGCACGTGACCTGCTGAACAGAAAGTATGACAACTCTATATTTTATGTACAAAAGATATAATTATTAAAATATGTATAGACATCAGCATGGCAACTACAGAGATATTGCCTGAAACCTGCAGGGAGAATGGTCAGGACACCATCGTCACCACCAGGCAGGCCCCCTCCCTTAAAATGACTCATTTCTGCGAGCTTAAAAAGAAAATCTGCCTTACCGGGTGTGAGTTCTGCAAGAAAAGTTCCTGCCAGTGCGTCTCACACCGGCATCTGCGTACCAGGGTCCTCCGGTTGTGACCTCACCGCACCCTTGAGTCAAAAATTCCTTCCAATCATCCAACGGAATGTCAATATCCTGTATCCTTCGAACCGGCGTCGTGCCCGGTTCCCATAATCTTCATTAACGGGTCTTGCATACCACTCTCCTGACAGTGGACCCGGGGTCTCATCTGTTTCCGGACTCCTGGGGGAAAGACCAGAATGACCGACATAAAATCGCTGTATCGTCAGCATGAGGGGAGGATCATGGTCGAGATCGTACTCGACAACGTCATGGAACTTTATAACTCCCTGGACCCCTCCCCGTTCCGGAAACGCGAACTCGACCATGCTGCCGAGGAATACATCTATAATGCCATCGACGATTTTCCGCTCAAGGAGCCGATGGAGATAGTGGTGTATCTCCCCCCCTCGAAAATAACCCCGGATGTCCAGGACTCGATACGGAGCGGGATCCATAATCACTTCAATTACCGTCTCGCCGCCGGGGAGCGGGAACTCAGGCGGACGCTCCGGACAGGGAGGAAATTCCTGGTGGTCGGGGTCGTCATCCTCGTCGCTGCGCTCCTGATCCGGGAGTCACTCTCGCTCTTTCCTTCTACCGTGGAGAACCAGGCGGTGCAGAATATCCTCCTTATCCTGTCGTGGGTCGCGATATGGGAGCCGATACACATCTTTCTCTACGAACGTTCTCCCATAAGCCAGAGGAAGAAGATCTACGAGAAGATCACCTCCATGCCGGTGTTTGTAAAGGCGATCCAGGAGATCTCACCCCTTTAATCCCGCCGGGAAGATACTGTTTTCGTGAATTGCGGGAAGGGGAAGATACGATACTATTGATTTGCGATCGGTTGCACTACGACACGGTTGAACCGCGATCAGGTCACAGGACTCCGGATGCCGTTACGGGGCGGCAATGATTATCCGTTTCCCGTGCGAGGAGGGATCATGAAAGGGAAGGTACTACTCCTGTGCGGGAGCCCGCGCCCGAAGGGAAACACCGCACAGGTAACCGAAGAGTGTGCCAGGGTAATCCGCGACCAGGGACTGGATGCGGAGATCTTCTCCCTGGCAGGGAAGAAGGTCGAGTCCTGCACCGCCTGCTACCGCTGCCGGGAAGAGGGGAACTGCGTCCTCGAGGACTGCGTCCCGGAACTGATCGAAAAGCTTCGTGATGCGGACGGGTTCATCGTGGCCTCGCCGGTGTATTTCGGGACGGCCCGGGGTGACGTGATGGCCGCACTGCAGCGCATAGGCCTGGTCTCGATGTCGAACGAGCGGTTCCTGTCATGGATGGTGGGTGGTCCCATCGCCGTTGCCAGGAGGGGCGGGCATACCGCGACCGTCCAGGAGATGCTGATGTTCTTCCTGATCAACGAGATGATCGTCCCCGGGTCCAACTACTGGAACATGGTCTTTGGGTTTGCGCCCGGGGAGGTCTGGAACGACGAGGAGGGGATGGAGACCGTCCGGGTCTTTTCGCGAAACGTCGCCCGGCTCATCGGGAGGATAGGAGGAAAGGGATGAACCCCATGCGGCCGGGGGTTCGCAGGCAACATATCCCGGATCTTTGCCCCCCCCCGGAATACGGTGCAACGGGAGCCTGAAAACCGCGTTCCGGCAGGCTTCCCGGTAAGGAAGGAAGAACGTTTTGCGCGACGGATGCACACTCTCTATTAGGCAGTGCCGCGTATCAGGGTTGTGAGCGCATGAGCGGCCACATTATCGAGGTCGAGGGCCTCCGGCACCGGTACAATAATTTCGTGGCGGTCGACGGGATCAGTTTCTCTGTCGACGAAGGAGAGATCTTCTCCTTTCTCGGGCCGAACGGGGCGGGCAAGAGCACGGCCATCAACGTGCTTACCACCCTGCTGAGACTCCAGGAAGGGTCCGCGAGCATCGCGGGGTACGATGTCGCCCGTTCGCCGGGAAAAGTGCGGGAGTCCATCGGGATTGTATTCCAGGAGGTGACGCTCGACCGGGACATGACCTGCGGGGAGATCCTGAAATTCCACGGCATGCTCTACGAGATGCCCCGCGAAAGGCTGAAAAAGCGGGTCGACGAGCTCCTCGACCTGGTCCAGCTCGAAAGCAAGCGCAACACCCTGACCAAGCACCTCTCGGGAGGTATGAAACGGAGGCTGGAGATCGCCCGGGGGCTGATGACCCGGCCGCGGGTGCTCTTCCTCGACGAACCCACGATCGGTCTTGACCCCCAGACCCGCATGAGGATGTGGGACTATATCAAGGAGGTCAACGAAGAGGGGACCACCATTTTCCTCACCACGCATTACATGGACGAGGCGGACCAGCTCTCCGACCGGATCAGCATTATCGATTACGGGAAGATCATCACTACCGGGAGAGCGTGGGAGCTGAAGAACACCCTTGGAAAGGACCTGATCTACCTCGAGACGAGTGATAATGCCGCCACCGCAACGCTTCTTAGGGATATGGGAAGCGTGAAGGAAGTCACCCCGAAAGGAAACGGGCTCTTGATAATGGTGACCGAGGACGGGACAAAACTCCTCCCCCAAATGGTCGAGGAACTGCGGAGCAGGGGGGTCCAGGTCAGCACGGTGAACCTGAAGAAACCCTCGATGGACGACGTATTTGTCTCTTTTACCGGGAGGGAACTTCGAGACGAGGGCGCTGAACGGACGGGGAGCGCCATATCGAAGGCAGGAGGGAGATCCCGGTGAAATACGGGTTCTACACCATATACTGGCGGGACATGCTCCGTTTCGTCCGGTTCAAGACCCTCCTGATCTCCTCGCTGGTACAGCCGGCCCTGTGGATGGCGTTTTTCGGGATCGCCATGTCGTCGAATTTCAACCGGCTCACCAATACCCTTCCCCCTATCCCCGGGGTGCCTTCGGTGGGGTACCTCACCTTCATGGCCGCCGGGGTGATCGCCATGACCACCCTGTTCACCAGCCTGTTCGGAGGGATCGTACTCCTCTTCGACAAGAACTGGGGGCTTATGCGGGAGATCATGGCGAGCCCCCTCCCCCGTGACCACATCATCGTAGGTATCGCCCTCTCCGGGATGACCAAGTCGTTCATCCAGGCGATCATCATCATGGTGTTCGGGCTGATCATCGGGGCTGAGTTCTTCAAGGGTTACACCGCGTTCCAGACGGTCTACTCCATCCTCGGGATCCTCCTCTTCGTGGGGGTCTTTTCCCTGGGCTTTCTCTTCCTTTCGGCAGCGATCTCCATCTCGCTGGAGAGCCCCGAGGGACTCCAGGGGATCATCACCCTGCTCACCCTGCCTATCTTCTTTGCGAGCAATGCCCTCTACCCGATCAGCGCCTTTCCCGAATTTCTCCAGGTGGTCTCCCTGGCAAACCCGCTCACCTACCTTGTCATCGGGATACGCTACTTCGCGATAGGCGGGGACTTCCAGTCGATAGGAATCCAGTACACCACCACCCCCATGGAACTCTTGTTCGCCCTGCTGGTGCTGGTGCTCTTCGCGGTGATCATGTTCCTTCTTGCCTTCTGGCGGTTCAGGAAAGCGGTGGTGACCTGATCTCTTCAGGGAGAAAGGGGCCCGGGCTCCACAAGATAGATCTTTTCTTTCTCCATCGATCTGCAGAAGAGGTCCAGGTGGTAGTAATCCGCGAGCGCCATGTCCCGGAGCATCGATCCGGGAATTGCCTGGCCGAACTTCCAGTGGTCCGGGGCAGGGAGCGGGAGGATCTCTCCCGCGTCCTCCGGGGATAAGTCCTTGATCGCGGAGAGCGCCTGGTGGACCCGGTCGAGTCCGTCATCCCGCTTCAGGCCGGAGATCGTGACGTCGAGGTCAGAAAATCTTATTCTCGCCGGTTTTCCCAGGAAGTGCCCCAGCATGCGTGAAAGAACCCCGTTATACTGCTCACCCCGGAAACTCTGCACCACCACCTCGGTGGTCCTGGCGGAAGGCCTCTCGAAAAGGTGGAGGCCCCGGGACCTTACCGGTGGAAACCCGCCGATCTCGGACTCGAGGTCAAGGGCCCGCTCGTCCGGCAACGGGAGGGAAGAATGTCCCCTTGCTACGATCCTCTGGATGGCCCGGCAGACCACCGGAGATATCCCCGCCCGGGTCCCCGTCCAGAATATCCCCAGTTTCTGTTCCCCGCCGGGTACCACCACCACGAGGTTATGGGACTCGTCACTCTTCACCATAGTCCAGCTCGACCCGCCGAGCGAGAAACTCTCCCCGGCCCGTGCGGCGACGAACCGGGAGTCCAGCTTTCCCACCACCTCCCCGTCGGGAGTGACCGCCCGGAACTCGCCTCCTCCCCTGATCACCGAGTAAAGGTCCTTCCAGTTGGACCTCCCGAAGATCTGCTCCGCTCCCGGGCCGGGCATGAGCAGGTCCCCGTCGCGGATGAAAAATCCCGCCCGGGTCAGGTGGTCCACCAGGAGATCGACATCTTCCGTCGGAATGCCTGAAAACGGGGTGAGCCCCCGGATAAATTCGAGGAGGTGGCGTTTCGAGGTCCGGCGGGAACGGACCGTTTCGAGGAATATCTGCTGCACCAGCACGTTGTAGGGTTTCTCCTGGGGGATGAGCGGTTCCACCTCCTTTTTGCTCGCACACTCGATCACCGCGACCATACAGAGGAGCTCGAAGCCGTCTTTCAGCACGCACGCGACATGAGGCGGTTTCCCCCGCCTCCCGGTCCTTCCCATCCGCTGCAGGAACGAAGAGACTGTCCCGGGGTTTCCCACCTGGACCACGATATCCAGGTCGCCGATATCGATCCCCAGCTCGAGCGTGCTGGTCGAGATGATGCAGGCGCTTCCCTCGCGGGAGAAGGCCTCCTCCGCGGTCCTTCGCATCTGCGGGGAGAGGGAGGAGTGGTGGACCGAGAGGTGCTCCACCCTCCCCTTCAGGGCCCGGGAGATCTCTTCGGCCTCCTTCCTGCTGTTCACGAAGACGATGGCCTTTTTCCCGGCGATCACACCGGCGAGTGCCTGCATCCGGCCCTGTTCGTCGCCTTCCACCACGAACGAGAAGTGTTTCTCCCGGGGAGGAACCGGCACCCGCACCAGCTCTTTTCCTCCCCGTCCCCCGGAGAGCCAGGAGAGGATCTCTTCCGGATTCCCCACCGTAGCCGAAAGTCCTATCCGCTGCACGTCGTGGGTCGCGCACCGGTCGAGGCGGTCGAGGAGGACTTTTAAGTGAACCCCGCGTTCCGACTCCACGAACGCGTGCACCTCGTCGATGATCACGTAGCGGAGGGATTTCAGGTCGCTGGTAAGGTTCTCTTCCTGGAGCATCACCTCGAGCGACTCCGGGGTGATCAGCAGGAAGTGCGGCGGCTCGCCCCTTGCCCACGAACGGTCCCCCTTGGGGACGTCCCCGTGCCATTTCGCAACTTCCAGCCCGCATGGGACAGAGAAGGCATTGAAACGCTCTTCCTGGTCGTTGATAAGGGCCTTCAACGGGGAGAGGTAGATGCAGGCGACTCCCGGCAACCCTCCCGAGAGGATCCCGTCGGTAACCGGGATGAGGGCCGCCTCGGTCTTCCCCCCCGCCGTGGGGGCGATAACCAGCACGTCATTGCCCCCGGCGACCGCGAGATAGGTCTTCTCCTGCACCTCGCGGAGGTCGTCCCACCCCAGGCGGTGCACCAGCACCTCCTGCAGCGACTCATGGAGGCGTTCAAACACGCGTTGCAAAGTCTTTCACCCTCTATTGGGCGCACGGACATATCTCTTTTCGGTGACCGGTCACCCCGGTATCCGCAGGAATCAGAAAATGATATATATCGTCGGGAAGACCTGTAATCAGGTAAACCCAATGTCTGTCGCACAGGATACATACTGTTCTTCTCTCCTGCAGCGCAGCGACGCATTCCTCTTTAGGTAGGGGGCCCGGTTTTTTCCCCCGGGTACCCCTGTAAAGGCACTATCCGGAGTTTACCGAAGGTGTTACTTATGCTCGGAATTCCCGACCCACAGATATGGATCGCCTATCTGCTTGCCATCGGGCTTGCGTTGGCATGCATAGTATACGGACTGCTCAACTGGAACAAGGGGGGTGAGTAGCGGTGGCCGTCAGCACATTCTGGCTGGTCACGATCACCGCGATCTACATCGTCATCATGTTCGGCCTGGGATACCTGGGCTACAAACGGACAAAAGGGGCGGAGGACTACCTTGTGGCAGGGAGAAAGGCCCATCCGGTGGTCATCGCCCTCTCGTACGGGGCCACGTTCATCTCCACCTCGGCAATCGTGGGGTTCGGTGGCCAGGCTGCAAACCTGGGAATGGGCCTGATCTGGCTCACGGTGCTGAATATCGGGGTGGGGATCCTGCTCGCCTTCGTGATCTTCGGCAAACGGGCCCGGGAGATCGGCCACCGGCTGAAGGCAGTCACCTTCCCCGATCTGATGGGAAAGATCTACTCGTCGCAGTTCATGCAGGTGGTCTCCGGCCTGGTGATCATCGTCGGGATGCCCCTCTATACCGCTGCGGTACTGATCGGAGGGGCGCAGTTCATCAAGCAGACCCTCGGTATCTCCTACGAGGCATCACTCATCGGTTTTGCCATCATCGTCGCGGTATACGTCATCTTCGGGGGGCTGATCGCCGTGATGTACACCGATGCCGTGCAGGGGACTATCATGCTGGTGGGGATGACCATCCTTATCATAGCGACCTACTTCATCCTCGGCGGGGTCGAGACGGCCAATTCAGCCCTGACCGCGATGGCAAACCTGGTGCCCGCCAAACTGGCGGACCAGGGGATGACAGGCTGGACCACCATGCCGGAACTCGGCTCGCCGATATGGTTCACCCTGATCACCACCCTCGTGCTGGGAGTCGGTATCGGGGTTCTGGCGCAGCCCCAGCTGGTGGTGCGGTTCATGACCGCAAAGGACAACCGGTCCCTGAACCGGGCCGTCCTCGTGGGAGGGCCTTTCATCCTGATGATGACCGGGGTCGCCTTCACCGTCGGGGCGCTCACCAACGTATATTTCCAGCAGACCATGGGCCAGATCGCGGTCGCCGCCGCGGGAGGGAACGTGGACTCCATCATGCCCCTCTTCATCAACCTGGCCATGCCAGACTGGTTCGTGGTCCTGTTCATGGTGACCCTGCTCGCCGCGGCGATGTCTACGCTGAGCTCGTTGTTCCATACCATGGGGACCGCGCTTATCTGCGACATCTGGGGAAGGGGCCGCGGGTGCGCACTCTCCCTTAAGGCCAACCAGATCGGGGTGATTGTGATGATCGTCGTCTCGGTGATCGTCGCCTTCCTCATGCCGGGAAGTATCATCGCGATTGCCACGGCCATGTTCATGGGGCTCTGCGCTTCCGCGTTCCTCCCGGTCTTTGCCGTTGCGGTCTACTGCAAAAAACCCGATCCCACCGCGGCGAAGGTAAGCCTCGTGCTCGGTGCGATCGCATGGTTCATCTGGGCGCTCTTCGTGAACTCCCGTTATGCCGCCGTGTTCGGCCTCTCCCAGGCGATGCTCGGGACCACGAGCGTTCTCGGCTATCCCTGGAGCGCCATCGACCCGCTGGTGATCGCACTCCCGATATCCGCGCTCGCAATCGCCATCCTCCAGTTCAGGGCGGGACGGTGCGGGGTACAGCCGGCCCCTGCATAATTTTTTAAATCTTTTTGGCTCCATTCCCATCCTAACCATGTGACGTTCCTGGGGGCTTCGCCCCGGCCACTACGGCAGTCCCCAGCGCGATATCTCTGGTTAAAGTGTAACCCTGGCTGATATCGCTTCAATATTAAAAAAAATAGAAAAGATCAAGGACGTGCGACAGTTCAGGCATATCCTGTCGGGGCGCCGCAGCGGCGGGGCGCAGCCCCGGGAGCGTCATATATTATCGATTCGCGTCCTTAAACCAAACCAGACGAAGCATTGAAAATATATTCATACCGAAAGTGATCGAGGATGGCAAAAGGACAAAATTTTTTCCTTTTTTACGGCCTTTTACGGATGTTTTCTCGCCCTACAAGATACCTGATGACGACCGGTCCGGATCGGTCTCCACGAAGACCTCCGTGGTTTTATCTCCTCCCGGGTAAAAACAAAAACCGGAATCCGTATGACCGGGACCTGGTGACCTCCATGAAATCTCCGCACTTTCCGCTGTTTACCCCGTTCAAACCGTCGCCCTCAATCGTGACCATGTTTCATATCCTCTTCGTATTCCTGATGGTCGTCATCGGGGGCGTCCTGCTTGCCGTCGGATATTTTTCCGGAATCCCACCCTTGCTCGCCGTAATCGTCGTAGTGCTTCTGGTGGTCATCGGGGTGTACCTCTTCTGGGTAGGAAAATATTACAGGACAATATTCTTCGAGCTGAAAGACGACGAAGTGACCTGGAAACGGGGAGTCTGGTTCCGCCAGACCGGGATCGTACCCTACGACCGGATCACCAACATCGACATCTACCAGGGACCGCTGATGCGGTACCTCGGCTTCTCCCTGATCAAGATCCAGACCGCCGGGTTCTCCGGGCAGGCAAAGGCCGAGATCACTATGGAAGGGATAGTCGAAGCGGAGGAACTCCGTGAGACTATCCGCACCATGATCCGGGAGACAAGGATGGCCGGAGGAGCGACTGACGGAACCGTGGGCGCCGTCTCATCCGGGATTCCGGCACCTGCAATCCCCGGCGAACTCCTCGGGGAACTCCGGTCAATCCGGATGCTACTCGAGAAGATAGCCGAGAAATGAATTTTTAATGCAGTGATTTTCCCATTTTGATGTAAGTAGTGAACAAATGGGACTGTCGCCCCCAAAAATCCACACGATGGTTCCGCCGCCCCCGAAGGACGCCCCGGCGGCGGATCCGGAACTTGCACTGGAAGATGTAATTTTCTGAACAATTTATGATGGTGATCTCCCAATCAACAGAACTACCATATCTTTGTAGTCAACAATCCAGTCATTTCCACGGATATCCTCTGCGAGGGGCCGCAGCGGCGGGGCGACAGCTCCGGGAGCGTCACCGGATTATTCCCTGGAATGCCCTGTCCTGTCCTATTAAAAAAATACAAATGTAACAGCTGAAGATTTCGAAATGAAGGGGCTCCCTTTTGCTCATCCCGACCTTATCCTTCTTCTCTCCACCGGTGGTAGAGATGGTGCGCGATCCCCATCCGGTCCAGCACCTTGCCGACCACGTGGTCCACCAGGTCATCAATCGTCCTGGGCCGGTGGTAGAACCCCGGGGCTGCGGGAAGAATTGTGACACCCACCTCTGCGAGCGTAAGCATATTTTTGAGGTGGATGCTGTTCAGCGGCGTCTCACGGGGGACGATGATCAGCGGTCTCCCCTCCTTCAGGGTGCAGTCCGCCGCCCGGAGGAGGAGGTTGTCCGCAAACCCGCAGGCGATCCCGGCAACGGTCTTCATGCTGCAGGGGATGACCACCATCCCGCGGTTCAAAAATCCCCCGCTCGCGAGGGGGGAGGTGAAATCGTCGCTCTCGTGAACCCGGCTGGCCAGCGCCCTGACCTCGGCCGGGGTCCGGCCGGTCTCGATGGTCACCATCTCTTCCCCTGTCGCGGTCATCACCAGGTCGCGCTCTATCCCGAGATCCTTCAGCACTTCCAGCAGCCGGATCCCGTAGATTATACCGCTCGCGCCGGAGAGCCCCACGATAACCGATTCGTTACCCTTCATCCAGATTCCTCGTAAAAACCTTCATACCCCGAATGCACGGGAAATTTTCTTTCTTATCGCATCCTTGGGATAGGCCCCGATGATCCTGTCCACCATCTGGCCCCGGGCGAAGAGCATTATGGTGGGGATGGCGGAGATCCCGAAGTTCACCGCGAGCTTCTGGTTCTGGTCGGTATTACATTTGGCAAATGTAACCTTTCCGGAATATTCTACGGCGAGCTCCTCGATTACCGGTCCGACCATCCGGCACGGGCCGCACCACTCCGCCCAGAAGTCCACCACCACGAACTGGTTCTTCCGGATCAGGTCGTTCCAACCGGCCTGGTCCACGGGGACGACCTTCGCCGGGACGTTCGCCTGATCCTTTTGCAAAATCCGGTTCTCCATCTCTTTCAGCTTCTGTTCCCGGATACTCTGCAGTTCATCGTCCTCCATGGTACTCTTCTCTTCATGGCGGGGATTATTAAAGGATCTTCCCCTCCGTTCCAATATCCCCGGTCCTGCCAGTAAACTATATCACGCCGGATTGTGAATATATTAACTCCCAGACGGAGCGAGGTGGGGTAGTCAGGATATCCCGACGGGCTCATAACCCGTAGATCGATGGTTCAAATCCATCCCTCGCTATGGAACTATCGCACACTCCCGATCTTTTCTTGAATTCTCCAAGTACCCGCATGTATGCGTTCATGAAAAACCCTCACCGCAGGTCAGGTGAATTTGCCCGGGACGGTTTCGTCCCCTCAGATCCTCCCCGGCCGCCCATGATAACGAAGGCCAGGGGATGGTTCCGGGATTGCTGGCCCGGCCCGGCGAGCAGCAACCGTTATCCAAACATTTACTGTGAAACTATACCAAAAAATCCGGCTTTGTTGACATCCTTACCCCGCGACGTTCCAGGGGGGCTTCGCCCCCGCTAATGAGGCACCCCCCAGCGCGATATCTCCTGAAAGAGTTTAACCTGGGCTGATATCGCTCAATATCGGATAAATAAAAAAGATCCTCTGACCTGCGATAGTTCACGCATATCCTGTCGGGGCGCTGCAGCGGCAGGGCGCAGCCCCAGGAGCGTCATATGCTATGAATTTGTGTTCGTAAACTGCCCTGGCATGTCTTGAGAACACGATCATAAATGAAAGAGATCGAGGATGTCTACAGGGTTAAAGAGCCGTAAAAATTATTCCGATTCGAACCGTTCCAGTTTGGTCTGGTAGGTCCCGTCGAGGAATTCGATGCGCACGGGCTCTGATACTTCACCCTTGATCGGGACAGGATAGCACCCGGTGAGGCACCCCGTGCAGAGGCTGCGGTGATCGCACCCTATCGCCTCGACCAGCGCCGCCAGCGAGATATGGTGCAGGGTGTTGGCGGTGATCCTCCTCCTCACTTCCTCCTCTTCCTTATCGCTCGCAATTAGTTCCTCCCTCGTGGGCATGTCAACCCCCAGGTAACAGGGGGCCTTGATGGCGGGGGACCCGATGCGCATGTGGATCTCCCGGGCCCCCGCATCGCGCATGATCCCGATTATCCTCCGGGAGGTGGTCCCCCGCACGATGCTGTCGTCCACCAGCACCACCGACCGGTCCGCGAGGAACTCCCTGATAGGATTGAGCTTGATCCTCACTGCTTTCTCCCGTTCGGTCTGCGAGGGCATGATGAAGGTCCTCCCCATGTACCGGTTCTTCATGAGGCTCTCCACGAAGGGAATATCCGACCGTTGCGAGTAGCCGATGGCGTAGGCAGTTCCCGAGTCCGGGACCGGGCTCACCAGGTCTGCGGATGTCGGTGCCTCCTCGTGGAGTTTCTTCCCGATCGTCCTCCGGACGTCATAGACCAGCTTACCGTCGAGGACCGAGTCCGCCCGGGCGAAATAGATGTACTCGAAAATACAGTGCGCCCTCCTTCCGGCCCGGGCGATCTGCATGCTCCGGAGGCCCTCTTCGTCGATACAGACCAGTTCTCCGGGGTAGATGTCGCGGATGAAGGTCCCCCCCAGGGCGTCTACCGCAACGCTCTCGGAGGCCATGATGTAGCCGTCTTTGGTCTTTCCCAGACACATCGGCTTAATTCCGAGGGGATCACGGAACCCGAAGAGTACCCCGTCGATCATCATCACGACCGAGTAGGACCCCTGGAGGTCCCGCATACACCGGTGCACCGCATCCTCGATGGATCCCGAGTTCCCCAGTTCGTCGATCAGGAGCTTCGCGATCAGTTCGGTATCCGTGGTGGTGGAAAAGATCTGGCCTTTCGCCTCGAACTCGTCCCGGAGCTCGCGGTCGTTGACCAGGTTCCCGTTGTGTGCGATCGAGATTATCCGGTCCCTGAAGAAGAAGTTGAAAGGCTGTGCGTTCTCGGGCCTGTTCGCCCCGGTGGTAGGGTACCGGACATGCCCGATCCCTACGTTTCCCTCAAGGCTGCAGAGGATCTCGGGGTCGAAGACCTCGGCCACAAGCCCCTGGGCTTTGTGCTTGTGGAGCTTGGTGCCATCAAAAGTCGCTATTCCCGCGCTCTCCTGGCCACGATGCTGGAGCGCGTACAGGGAATAGTATATGGAGAATGAAACACCGCCAGCATCCCTGATGCCAACGATACCGCACATAATATTCTAGTGGGTTGGGATTTTTGGCCTTTTGGTCAGCCACTGGTATTTTCTCATCCTGGTGCTCTTCCCGAATCCGCAGGAAGAACAGACCTTGTGTCTCCGGTGGTAGGATACGCTTCCACAGCGGCGGCAGGCGATGTGTACGTTGCCCTGCCTCTTTCCCATTGAGGGTGTGCCTTTTGACATTGTTAATTCACCTTCCGATCAGTCCATTGAGGGAGAAATATAAATCACGTTGTCACCGCGGACGATGAGGGTTCCAAGGCTCCTGGGTTGCCCTGCCTCCACCTCTTCCGCTTTGTCCAGTACCAGGTTCATGTGCACATCGTAACCCTGCAGGATGCCCCGGAGTTCCCTCCCGCCTTTGAGAGATACGATCACCGGCTGGCGGTTGAGCACCTGGTCCAAAATATCTAACGGACGTTTGGTCATTCTTATACCCTTTTCATTCTCTTTGGAGTAATATATGTGCGCAAGGAGTATAGATAAATATACCGACCTTCCTTCCCCGGTGAATAAATTACGGCGGAAATGTTTCGATCTTCCGATCCCCCGTCATGATGGGATCTTTTTTCTCCCCACGGAACAAATTACCTTTGGATGCCGAAGATAATTCCCCGAAAGCGCCATATCCTGAGAAAATCACAGATACAGGAGCTTTATTCCCGTCTCGCGGGCGAGATCGGGGCTTCAGCGGAGCTGTTCCGCGACGAGCGTCTGGAGATCGTGGAGACCAGCGGGGACGTGGTCATGTACCTTATCGGGAAGAAACCGCTCCTCCTCGAGTACAAAGGGACCCTGTTCCCCTCGCTCCGGGGAGCCCTGGAACGGTCTTTCCCGGAACGCAGGGTCACGGTAGATACCGGGGCGGTCTCGTATGTGATCAACGGTGCGGACGTGATGCGCCCGGGAGTCGTTGCGGTGACGGAAGATATCCGGGAGGGGGGGCCGGTCCAGATAGTCGAAGAACGGCACGGCAAACCGATTGCTCTCGGGATTGCGCTGATGGACGCACCGGAGATGCGCGAAAAGACCACCGGGAAAGTGGTGAAAACCTTCCATTACGTCGGCGACGATATCTGGAACATCGAGTTCTGACCGGGTCCCGTGCGGGAGCCGGGATGTCATGGGTTTATGCGCCCCATATCGGGGCCCGGATACCCATTCGCCGGTTTAGAGAATAGATACTATTAAATAAAATTCAAATAACAAGTTTCTCTATGGTAAAGTTTCTGGACACCCTTCTTGGCAGGAGTACCCCCACCTCCGAGGACGATTATATGGACCTCGATCTGGAAGCATACGAAGAGGCTGAATCCTCGGCGCCCGCCCTCTTCGTCAAGATCGCCACCATCGGAGATATCAAGGACAGCCCGAAGATAAAGGACGAGGTTTATAACGGGAACATCGTCATTGTCGACATCGCCAGGCTGAAGATGGACAAAGTGATGTACGAGCGGGTGTTAAAAGACTTAAAAGAAGTTGCAAAGGATGTGAACGGGGACATTATCGGTCTTGGAGACCAGCGCTACGTGGTAATAACCCCCATGTCGGTCAAGATCTCGCGGGATAAGATCGGCGGGGTCGTCTAGGTGCGGACAGCCGTTCCCGGTCCCTGCCCGGTGTGCAACGCCGATATCGAATACCTGTACCAGACCGAAAATATACCCTATTTTAAAGGGATCCTGATAATTTCCGCGTGCTGTCCTTCCTGCGGGTGGCGTTTTGCAGAGACCCAGCTCCTCGAGAACGCCGAGCCGTCACGCTGGGAACTGCGGGTCGAATCGGAAGAAGATCTCAACGTCCGGGTAGTACGGAGCACCACCGGGATCATACGGATCCCGGAGCTCGGGGTGAGGGTTGACCCCGGACCGGCATGCGAGGGTTTTGTCTCCAACGTAGAGGGGGTCATCTGCAGGGTTGAGACGGTCATCGATAACCTGATCTGCTGGAACGAGGACGACCCGGAGGAACAGGAAAAAGCGCTCGCCATCAAGAAACAGCTCGAGCAGGTCCGGGCGGGGACCCTCCCGGTAACCCTGATCATCGACGATCTCACCGGGAATTCCGCCATACTCGCGGACAAGGCCAAAGTGACTCCGATCGAAGTCGTCGAAGAGTGCGAAATCGAAGAATAAAAAAAGTTCAGTTGATTTCCAGGTCGCGAAGGAAGATCCCCGGCTCCCCGGTGACCTCCCCGACTCTTTTTGCGTCCGGGAACGTCTTTTTTATCGCATCCATGCTCGATGCCGGGGCTACGAATGCATACCCCATCCCCATATTGAAGGTCCGGTAAAGCTCTTCGTCCGGGATCCTCCCCGTCTCCTTCATCCAGGAGAATATCTCCTGGGGTTCCAGGGGATCGGTGAACCGGAATCCGTACCGTGAAAGACGGCGGAAATTGAGCAGCCCTCCGCCGGTAATGTGGCACATCCCGTGGATCTCCGCCTCTGCGGTTACCCGGAGCACGGGGTGGTAGATACGTGTCGGGGTGAGGAGCGCTTCTCCGATGCTCTCGCCGCCCGGCAATTTCCTGTCCCAGGCCGAATGTTCTTCCACTACTTTCCTGGCCAGGGTGAGCCCGTTGCTGTGTACCCCTGTGGAAGGAATACCGAAGATCAGGTCGCCCGGGCGGATCTTCTCTCCGGTGATCACCTTGTCCCGGTCCTGGACCCCCAGGCAGGTGCCCGCAAGGTCGAGCCCGGTCACCAGGCCTTTCAGGGTGGCGGTCTCTCCCCCGACGATATCGATGTTGGCCTGCCGCGCCCCTTCGTCGAGCCCCTTTCCTATCTGGGCCATCTTCTCCTTATCGAGGGAGTCGGTGGCGATATAGTCGACAAAGGAGATCGGTTCGATGTTCATCACGTAGAGGTCGTTCACGTTCATTGCGATGCAGTCGATCCCTACCGTGGTCCAGTCCTTCTGCCGGTCCGCGACCAGCATCTTGGTCCCCACCCCGTCGACGGTCATGGCCAGGACCTTCTCCCCGAACCTCATCAGGCCGGCGAAATGGCCGACGCCGCCTATCATCGTGTGGTCGCCCTTCCGGCGATAGGTCAGGTTCTTCACCAGAGACCCGATCGCCTCGGATTCCAGGTCGATATCGACCCCTGCCTCCCGGTAGGTATGGACCTTACTCATCGTCTTCCTCGGAGAGCCTGAACTCGTCGTGGAGCGTCCTCATCGCCTTCTGACCGTCGGCCTGGTCCACCACGAACGAGATGTTCACCTCGGATGAGCCCTGGGAGATCATCATCACGTTGATCCCCGCCTCGCCCAGCGCGGTGAATATCCTGCCCCCGGTCCCCCGTGCTCCTGCCATACCGCAGCCGACCACCGCAACGGCACAGACGTCCCTGTTGGTGGTCACTTCCCTGACCATCCCCTGCTTGACCAGTGCGGTCAGGGCCACCTTCGCGATATTCAGCTGGGTCTCGTCGATGATCAGGGTGATGTTCGCCTCCGAGGAGCCCTGGGAGATCATCATCACGTTCACCTCGGCGTCCGCGAGCGCCGAGAAGATCATTTTGGCCACCCCCGGCCGGCCGATCATCTGGGCCCCGCAGATGCTGACCAGCGCGACCTTGTCGATGTAGGTAAGGGCCTTTACCACACGGGTATCCCGCTTCTCATGATGCACGATGCAGGTCCCCGGATGATCGGGGTTGAAGGTGTTCTTCACCCGCACCAGGATGTTCTTTCTCATCGCGGGCTCGATGGAGCGGGGGTGCATGACCTTCGCCCCGAAGTAGGAGAGTTCCATGACCTCCAGGTAGGAGATGGTGGAGAGTACCCGGGCGTTGTCGATCACCCGGGGGTCCGAGGTCATGATCCCGTCCACGTCGGTCCAGATCCAGATCTCGTCCGCGTCTATCCCTGCGCCCAGTATGGCCGCCGAGTAATCCGAGCCGCTCCTCCCGAGCGTGGTGATGATCCCGTTCTCGGTGCATCCCATGAACCCCATCACCACCGGAACCATCTCGGTGAGCAGGGGGAGCAGCCGGCTCTTGATCCTGCCGTCGCTCGCGGGGAGCGCCATCGCCTCCCCGTGCTGCGGGGTGGTGACGATCCCGGCCTCGCACCCGTCGAGCACAGTGGAAGGGATCCCCCGTTGCCGGAATGCCGCGCAGACCACCAGGGCGTTGAGCCGCTCCCCGAAGGTGATGATGTAGTCCCGTGAGCGGGGAGTGAGTTCCCTGAGGTGGTGGACCGCGTCGAGGATGTTCTCCAGGTTGGCGAGACGGTTTTCCATCTCCTTGCAGGCCTCGGATGCGTAGTCCCCGGCGACCTGGTTGAGCACCTTCTCATGCCTCACCCGCAGCGAGTGGATGAAGGACCCGATGGTACTGGTATCCTGGCTTTTCACGATCTCCTCTGCGATCGCGATGAGCTGGTCGGTTACTCCCCGCTGCGCAGAGACTACTACCGCGACCTCATCATCGCGCAGGTAGTGGCGTTCCACGATGTCGACCACCTGCGTGACGCTGTCTGCGTCGGCAACGGATGTTCCGCCAAATTTCATTAAAAATCTCATTCTGGCTCACTCTGTCCTTTAACCATCTATTTATGTAAGTATAGGCCGCATGAAATAATAAGATGCGTTCTGATTGTGTGAGGGATTACCACGTCCTGATTATCGGCAGCGGAGGGGCCGGAGTCCGGGCAGCGATCGAGGCCTCTAACTACGGGGAAACACTCCTGGTCTCTAAAACCATCGCCGGAAAGGGTGGCTGCACCCCCATGGCCGAAGGGGGCTACAATGCGGTGCTCAGGAAAGAAGACTCCTGCGAGATCCACTACGAGGACACGCTCAAGGGGGGAGGCTACTTAAACGACCGGGAACTCGTCCGGATCCTGGTCGACGAGGCCCCGCAGCGAATGGACGACCTTCTCCACTGGGGTGCGGTCTTCGACGTGACCGACTGCTGCGAGGTGGCCCAGCGGCCCTTCGGCGGGCAGCGGTTTCCCCGCACCTGCTACGCAGGGGACAGGACCGGCCACGAGATGATGATGACGCTCATGGACCGCCTGGCCTCGACAGACGCTGAGATCGAGGACGAGGTCACGGTGATCGATCTGCTCACCGATGAGGGCAGGGTGAACGGGGCGGTCGGGCTCGACCGCAAGGGAGAAATGGTCATATTCTCCGCCGACAGCGTAGTGCTCGCCACCGGCGGGGGGACCCGAATTTACGATATCTCCACCAACTCCTCCTCGGGGACCGGCGACGGGTTCGCCCTTGGCTACCGGGCGGGGGCGGAGGTCATCGACATGGAACAGGTCCAGTTCCATCCCACCGGCGCGGTATACCCCTACGATGCGAGAGGCCGGCTGGTCACCGAGGCGGTCCGGGGTGAAGGAGGGGTCCTCAAGAACAGCCTCGGTGAACGGTTCATGAAAATGTACGACCCCGAGCGGATGGAACTCTCCACCCGCGACGTGGTCGCCAGGTCAATCGCGACCGAGATCCTGGAGGGGCGGGGGACTGCCCATGGAGGAGTCCACCTCGACGTGACCCATCTCCCGAGGCACCAGATCGAGAGCAGGCTCCCGGTGATGCTCGAGCAGTTTAAAAAATTCGGGGTGGATATCCGGGATGAACCGATGGAAGTGGCCCCCACCGCCCACCACATGATGGGAGGGCTGAGGATCAGCCCCCGGGCTGAGACTACCCTCCCCGGGCTCTATGCGTGCGGAGAGGTGACCGGGGGGGTACACGGCGCAAACCGGCTGGGGGGGAACGCGCTCGCGGATACCCAGGTATTCGGAAAAAGGGCAGGCGAATCGGCGGGCAAAGCGGAGATCAGGGGCCGCCGTATCGACGAAGCCCAGATCGGGGCCCAGCAGGCCCGGCTAGATGGATTCCTTACCGGGGACACCAATCCCTTCCATGTAACGCGGTCCCTCCAGACCGCAATGTGGGAAGGAGCGGGGATATTCCGGACGGAACAGGGACTGGCAAAGACCGCAGGTATCATCAACCACCTTGGAACGCTCCGGCTCCGGGCCGCGACACCCGAGAACCTTGTCCAGTGCTGCACCGTCCAGAACATGCTGCTCACCGCCTCCCTCGTCTGCCGGGCGGCCCTGCTCCGGAAAGAGTCGAGGGGCGCCCACGTGAGGAGGGACGTGACCCAGGCCTGGGACGTCCAGCATTCCCCGTATAAGCACACATATCTCGCGAAAGACCGGGAAGGGATCGAGACGGGGGTGTGGGAATGAAGGAGATCAGCGCCAGGGTTTTCCGTTTCGACCCCGTGCACGACAAGGAGCCGCATTTCCAGAATTACACCGTGCAGGTGAACGACGGGGCAAGGGTGCTCCACGTGCTCCATGCCATCCATGACGAGATCGACCCCACCCTCTGCTACCGTTATTGCTGCGAGTCGGGCCAGTGCGGGAGCTGTGCGCTCCGGGTGAACGGCGAGCCGGCCCTCGCATGCATGGAAGAGGCAAAGGACGGGATGGTCATCGAACCCCTCAACCTCCCCATTACCCGCGACCTCGTGGTGGACTTAAAGCCCTATATCCGGGCTCTTCCCCGCCTTATTCCGGGTGCGGAGTTCCGCATGCCGAATATGGAAGAGGTGGATCTCTTAAAACCGCTCCGGAGCTGCATCGAGTGCATGGCCTGCGTCTCGGTCTGCCCCGCCCTCCAGGTAATAGAGTTCGCAGGGCCCACCGCCATGCGGCAGGACACCCGCCTGGCCCTCGACCCCCGTGACGGATGCGACCGGGTCACCGAGGCGGTGAACTCCGGACTCTTCACCTGTACCTCATGCCAGGCCTGCTGGAAGGTCTGCCCCAAGGAGATCGAGATGCCGGGGAAGGCAATCGAGAAGCTCCGGGCGATGGCCAACAAGAAAGGTCTGACCCTCCCCCGGCACCAGGAGGTGGCGAAGATGGTCAGGGAGACTGGAAGGAGCGTCGACCGGACCGAGCCCACCTTCCTGGAACAAGTCCCCGAGGTCCTCGAGCCGTACGGGGAACTGAAAGGGACCGTGGGATTCTTCGTGGGCTGCATGTACAACCAGCGCCTCCCGAAGACAGCCCTGAACGCGATGGAGGTGCTCCGGAGAAACGGTTTCCGGATTATAATTCCCAAGGAGCAGGTCTGCTGCGGTTCGCCCCTTATCAGGACCGGGCAGGTCGACTTCCTGGACACTCTGAAACGGAGGAACATCGACGCCTACGCGTTCCGGAAGATCGATACTGTGGTGACCATGTGCGCCGGGTGCGGGTCCACAATGAAGCATGACTATCAAAACCTCCCCTTCCGGGTGATAGACATCAACGAACTGCTCACGAAATGCGGGATCGAACCCCCCGCACGCCTCCCGGTGAAGGCGACCTATCACGACCCCTGCCACCTCCTCCGGGGCCAGGGGATCAGGAACCAGCCCAGGGAGCTGATCACCCAGGTAGTGGACCTCGTCGAAATGCCATCAATCTGTTGCGGATCCGGAGGCGGTGTCCGGTCGGGAGTACCGGAAGAGGCCGCCGCACTTGCCGAAAACCGTCGGCGGGAGATCGAGAAGACCGGGGCCGGGATCGTGATCAGTTCCTGCCCGTTCTGCGAGTTCCACCTCAGCGGCCATACCGATCGGCCGGTGAAGAACGTCTGTACTGTGCTCCTGGAAGGCTACCAGGAGAAGGACCGGCAGAAGAAGGACGCCGGGAAACCTGCGTGCTGATCGGGCACCTCATTTTAATTCGTCCTGATTAGGGCTTTTTGGTGAACCTGCCCAGGATACCGGTTGTTCAAGGGATCATTCCCGCCACGCCGGGATCCAAAGAAAAAACATACCTTTTTTCGATTTCCGGGTGGATCAGATCCCATGGAACTGAAAGGCAGCCGGACGGAGAAGAACCTCCTCGCCGCATTCGCCGGGGAGTCCCAGGCCCGGACCCGGTACTCGTTCTTTGCGAGCGTCGCGAAGAAAGAGGGATACGAACAGATATCCGCGATCTTCCTCGAGACCTCCGACAACGAGAAGGAGCATGCGAAGCTCTTTTTTACCCACCTGATGGGCGGAATGGTGGAAATATCCGCCGCCTATCCCGGAGGGGTCATCGGCAGCACCGCACAGAACCTCAGGGCAGGAGCAGACGGGGAGCATTTCGAATGGGGCACGCTTTATCCCGGCTTTGGCGATACTGCCGAAAAAGAAGGGTTTCCGGACGTTGCCAATACCTTCAGGCAGGTGGCGAAGGTGGAGTCCTACCACGAACGCCGTTACCGAAAACTCCTCGAGGATGTTGAGGAGGACCGCGTATTCAAGCGAGACACCCCGGTCCATTGGAAATGCAGGAATTGCGGGTTTGTCCTGGAGAGCACTTCGGCCCCCCTCAACTGCCCGGTCTGCACGCATCCACGGGCATACTTCGAACTGTGGTGCGAGAATTACTGAGCGTTTTCATTCAGGATTTCATTTTTTCTCCGACTGATGCAGTGTTACCCGGGAACGAAAAATCACCGCTTCTTACTCTTAATGAGTATATTAAAGTCCCGGCAACTGTAAGAGGCATTGCAAAAATGTCCGGCTTTGAATCATTTGCAGAGGATGTGTGGATCATTGACGGGCCGCCCGTCCGGGACTCCGGAGTAACTTTTACGACCCGCATGACCGTCGTGAAGCTCTCTGACGGTTCGTTATGGGTGGATTCCCCCGTGTCCTTGCCATTTGATATGCTCGAACGAATCACCGGTCTGGGAGCGGTCCGTTATCTCATTGCAGCAACCCCGAGGCACGTCTGGCGGTTGGACGAATGGCATACCCTGTTTCCCGGGGCGGAGTTGTGGGTTCCACGGCCCACCCCGTTCACCTTGAAAAAAGGGTCCTTTCCCGTGACCGGAATCCTGGGGGACATACCGGGTTCCGGCTGGTCGGATGATATCGATCAGTGTGCGTTCAGGGGCAACCCTCTCATCGAGGAAATCTTCTTCTTTCATAAAAAATCGCACACGGTCATCCTGGATGATCTCATTCAGGTTCATCCCCTGGTGAAGGGCAGCCCCTTTCGCAACGCATTGATCAGAATGGCAGGCGTCGCAGAACCGCACGGCGGCGTCCCGCTCGACATCAGGCTATCCTTTATCAACCGGAATGCAGCCAGGAAATCTCTGGAGAAACTACTTTCCTGGGACTTTGACAGACTGATCATCGCCCACGGCGATTGTATCGGACAGGATGCGAAACAATTCGTGGAAAAGGCGTTTCATTGGCTCAATCGCTGAAATATCGCGGAATTTCCCCGATATGAGAACGGCCTTGCCAGATCCGGAAAGGCGGCCGGGAGCCCGGTACCGGATTCGATGTCCCGCCATCCGTTCACCAAGCCCGACTATCGGGTCCCGTGAATCCCTGTGTCAGGGTCCCGTCTCCGGGGATTAACATTAGAATCAGGCGATAGTGAGTATCGCCAAAAAAAATGATATACCAATTTACTTCGCGATCAGTCCGCCGAGTGCCCCGCCGACCAGTCCCAGGAGAGCGCTGTAGAGAGCCAGGGCGATAAATATCACCAATAGCCCAAGCCCCCCCAGGAAACCAAAGATGCCGAGAAAGATCATCCCGCCCACGGTAAAGATGATACCGAGCACGATCGCACCGAAGATGCCGGCGACGAACCCTGCCTTCGCCCCGTTCCACCATCCTCCACGGGCGATGATCCCGGCAACGAAACCCCCGATGATAGGGCCCAGGACAGGGAGAAAATTCAGGATTATCATAACGATGAACCCGACGAGTGCCCCGAGCCAGAAGTTACCTTTCGCCATGATGGTTGGTGGGTAAAGAAGGGTAAAAGTCCTTTCTGGTACCTGATGACAAGGATCAGGCTAGATCCCAGGAGCCGACGGCCTGTCTCCGTCCTGCCTGCCGCTCCCCGGATGTCCCTGTCTTCTCATGTTCCACTTGAAAATCTCCATCACCACCAGGACCAGGGAGGCAAGGGTTAGGAAAACGGCCCAGTCAGCGAGTGAGACCGGGCCGATCTGGAGTACCTCCTGCATAAAAGGGATATTCATCGCTGCGATCTGTACCGCCTGTGCCATGACGATCCCGCCTATGAGGAGGTAATTGTTCCGGAGCGGAATGCTGAAGAGAGACCGGTACTCCGACCTGCAATTCAGGGCATGGAAGTTTTCAAGGAGCACCATGAGCAGCACCAGCATGCTCCTTGCCAATGCTTCGTCCCATCCTTCGTGGAGCAGCCAGAACCACGTGGAGAACGCGATGATTCCGATCACCATCCCGGAAAGGACCGTCTGCCGGACCATGAGGCGATTGAATACCCCCTCGTCAGGTCTCCTGGGCGGCCGGGACATGGTCTCGGGTTCTCCTTTCTCGAACGCGAGCGCAACGTCCTGTATCCCGTTGGTCACAAGGTTCAGCCAGAGCAACTGTACGGCGAAGAGAGGGAGGGGGAGCCCGAACAGGAGTGCGAGCGTAAAGAGAATGATCTCTGCAAACCCTGTGGAGATGAGAAGATAGGTCACCTTCCTTATGTTGTCGTAGGCAAAGCGCCCTTCTTCGATTCCGGATACGATCGATGAGAAATCATCGTCGGTCACGATCATGGAAGAGGTGTCTTTCGCCACATCGCTCCCGCTGCCCATCGCCACCCCGATATTCGCTCTCCGGAGCGCTGGGGCATCGTTCACCCCGTCCCCGGTAACCGCGACGAAATGGCCGTTCCTGATCATGGCGTTTACGATCTGGAGTTTCTGCAGCGGGCTCACCCGGGCAAAAACCCGGCCTTCATCGACCTTACGGAGGAATTCGGGGATATCCGATGAACCGAGGGAATCAAGGTCTGTACCGGTCACCACCCGCCCCTCGTCGTCGGCGATCTCCAGTTTTTTGGCGATAGCAAGCGCGGTATCGGGATGATCCCCGGTGATCATCGCCACTTCGATCCCCGCGTTCCTGCACCGCTTGACCGCATCGGGGACATCCGGCCTGAGAGGATCGATAAACCCCGCGAGCCCCAGCAGGGTGAGTGGCGGACGGACGACCTCGAGTTCCAGTGGTTCCGGGGGAAGTTCCGGAAGAGTGCCCTCCGCAACCGCCAGCACCCGGAATCCCTGGCGGGTAAGGGATCGGTGCAAGACCTCGACGGTCGCGGTATCGCGGGGAGCATCCCACTCCTTCCCTCCGGATGATACGCAATACGGAATAAGCGTCTCTACCGCCCCCTTTACCGCGATCCTGACCTGCCCGTCCTCACGGAAGTATACAGCCTGGTACCGTCGTTCCGGTTCATAGGGAATTTCGTGAAGAATCTGGAGATCGCCCCGTACCCGGTCGGGTTCGATCCCGGCTTTATACCCGTACGCGAGGAGCGCCACATCCATCGCATCGCCGGAGGAGATCCAGCGGTCTCCCTCAGAGTACAGACTTCCCTCGTTGCAGATCGCCGCTGCTCGCGCCATTTTCTTTATCCGTTCCAGGTCCTCTTCTCCGGGAGGCGCCGACTCGGGGGAGAGGATTGATCCGGATCCCGAATATCCCGTACCGGTGACTGAAAATTCCGAACCCGTGGGGAGAATTATCCTGGTAACCGTCTGCTGATTCACAGTGAGGGTCCCGGTCTTATCCGTGGCGATCATCGTGCAGCTTCCCAGGCTCTCGACCGCGGCGAGCCGGCGAATTATGACGTTTCGTTCCGCCATCCGTGAAGCGCCTATGGAGAGGGCTACGGTAATGGCTACGGGAAGTCCTTCAGGGATCGCCGACACTGCCAGCGCTACCGCGAGAAAGAACACTTCCGCGAGAGGGGCTCCACGAGAGAGGGATATCGCAGCCATCAGGACACTCGCGCCCACCACGAGTAGTCCTATCCGGAGGGAAAACCGTTCCATCCTGGCGATCAATGGCGGTTTCGCAGCTTCGGTGGTGGCGACGGCTTCGGCGATAGCCCCTACCTCGCTCTGCATTCCGGTAGCGGTGACAACCCCTGCCCCTCGCCCGCTGGTGACTGTGGTCCCGCCAAAGACCATGTTGGACCTTTGCGGGAGGGGTGTCGATCCGGGCAGGACCGGAAGGGACTTCTCCACCGTTATCGATTCACCCGTGAGAATCGACTCGTCGACCGAAAGGTGGGCGGAATGGGTAAGGCGCAGGTCTGCCGGTACCCGGTCGCCCGATTCCAGGGAGACCAGGTCGCCCGGGACCAGCAGGGTGGCGTCAACCCGCCGGTCGTGCCCGGCTCGATGGACCTGTGCCGTGATGTGCAGGAGCTTCTCGAGCTTGTGTGCGCTCTGTTCGGCTTTCCACTCCTGCACAAGTCCGATAGCGGCATTGAGCATTACTACCAGGAGGATAAATGCCGCGTCCTTGACATCCTGCAGCAGATAGGATATTACGGCGGCTATCAGGAGAATATAGATTAGCGGGCTTTTGAATTGGCGGAGGAAGAGGATCAGGACACCCGGGGGCTTCTTCGCGGGGAGGACGTTGGGGCCGTACTGTTCCAGCCGTTTTTCTGCCTCATCTTCCGACAGCCCCGAAGGCCCGGTGCAGAGACGCTCATAAACCTCTTCGATGGGGCGCGAATGCCAGGAGATCCGTTCATTTCCTCGCAGGTCCTCGTCCATCCTCCAATCCACTCTCCCCCGACCCGGTACTCCCCGGTCTCTCATTCCGACCCGCCAAGGAGCAGGCTGCACTGACTATGGACCCTGAGAATATAAATTATCGGCGAGACGGGACGTGCCCTGCTGAAATTCCCACCGGGACCTCAATTCATCCGGTTGCCATCAGGGTGAGCACGATACAGACCGCAACCGGGATCAGCAGGTTGTCATCCACCGGGGAGAGGAGTTCCACCACACCGGCTACGATTGCCGCGACCAGTGCCTGCAGGGGTGCGATAAGCGGGAGCATGGCGATCACGGCAACACCCACTCCCGCAAATAGTCCTTCTGAGGTTTTGTTCTTCCAGATCTTCTGTTTTCCGAACCGGATGCCCACGATGGTCGCAAAGCCGTCAAGCAGCGTGAGGGTGAGCACCGCGGGGACCACCACCTGTTTTGGAAAGACAATCAGGCAGAAGAGGGAACTCAGGGCAAAATACAGCGCTCCTTTCCCCGGGAGGACATCTTTTCTCTCAAGGCTTTTGATCAGGTAGGAAATGAGGGGGACGGGGTGCCCGTTGTGGACCGCATCCGAGAGAATAGCCCCCACGAAGAGTCCCAGGGCGAGAAATGTGATGGCCAGGTCCCGGTCAAGAAAGTAGATCATCGCGGTGATGCCCAGTCCGAAGACGATGTGCACCGTCTTCCGCATGATCTCGTCCATGAGGGTACCGTACAAAAATCATGTGCTAAAAAGGATCGCATGTGACCGGACCGGATCGCACCGCAGCATGCCACATTTGATGTACAACCCGGTTCATAATTCTTTGAGCATTCTGGCATGGATCTGCGTGGATACCTGCAAAAGTTCCGCTTATCGGATACGGGGAGAACGGGACCGGGGACCCGGACGGATTACCTGGAGATCGGGGGTGAGACCGTCCCCCGCTTTACCAACGAGTTCTGGACCCCGGCACAGAGAAAGGCCTCCTCACTCCAGGAGATCTCCTACCGGGCGTGTTTTAAACCCCAGCTCCCCCGTTTCTTCATCAATCTGCTCACAAGGCCGGGAGACCGCGTCTATGACCCCTTCTCCGGCAGGGGGACCACGGTCCTCGAGGCCGGGCTCATGGGCCGGCAGGTCGTCGCCAACGATATCAACCCGCTCTCCCGGATCCTGACCGCTCCGAGGTTTTTTATTCCTTCATACGCGGAGGTCGCGGAAAGGCTCGGGTCTCTCGTTCCACCCGGGCCCTGCACGACCGGACCCGACCTTTCCATGTTCTACCACCCCGATACGTTGGAGGAAATCCTCTCGCTCCGGGCTTACCTGTGTGCCAGGAGGGAGAGCGGAAAAGAGGACCGGGCGGACCGGTGGATCCGGATGGTGGCCACCAACCGGCTCACCGGGCATTCCCCCGGTTTCTTCTCGGTCTACACGCTCCCCCCGAACCAGGCCGCGAGCCCCGAAGGCCAGCGGAAGATCAATGCCCGGAGAGCGCAGTCACCCGAATACCGTGATACACGGGCGATCATCCTGAAAAAAACCAGGTCACTGACGAAAGACCTCACCCCGGAGACCGTGAGGATGCTGGAGGACATCGGCGGATCAGCCTTGTTTCTCTGTAACGATTCGAGATGTACCCCTGATATCCATGATAATTCCGTGAATCTCACCGTGACTTCGCCCCCGTTTCTTGATGTGGTCCAGTACAGCAAGGACAACTGGCTGCGGTGCTGGTTCAACGGTATCGATCCCGGGCAGATCGAGGAAGGGATCACGATCACCCGCTCTCTCGGGGAGTGGTCCTCTGTCATGGAGGCGACGTTTGAAGAACTGTACCGGATTACCGCCCCGGGAGGCCATGTGGCATTCGAGGTGGGAGAAGTGCGGAACCGGACACTCCGGCTGGACGAAGCGGTCGTCCCCCTCGGGACCAGGGCAGGATTCTCCTGCCTGGGGATCGTGGTACATGAACAGGCCTTCACTAAGACCTCCCATATCTGGGGGATCGGGAACAATTCCAGGGGAACGAATACCAACAGAATCGTTCTTTTTTCGAAAAAATAGGAAACTGTCTGGGGAGATCCGGATATCAGACTGGCGGGAAACCGCGTCCCGGTGCGGGATCTCCGCCGGTAACGCCCCCGGGGTAGTGCCGCTATCCCGCCGAGGTAATCAGCAGGTATTCGTACGCCTCGAGGGCTGCTTTTGCCCCCTCGCCCGACGCGGTGATAATCTGTTTTGTCTTGATATTGGTGATATCGCCCGCGGCAAAGAGCCCCTCGATGCTGGTGTGGCAGTTTACATCCACGACGACCTCTTTCTGGTCGTTCATCTCCACCAGACCTTCCAAAAAATCTGTGTTGGGAACCCACCCGATCTCGGCGAAGACCCCGTCGAGTGTGATCATAGTCTCCTTTCCGGTCTTCTTTTCCCGGATGGTGATCCCGGTGAGCACGGTATTCCCGTGCAGCGTGACGACCGCACTGTCCAGGTGAGTGACGATATTCTTCTTCTCCTGGTAGATATTCACGTAGTTCTGGTCCGCCCGGATGGTGCTTCTCACGATAAGATGGACTTCCCTCGCGATCCCGCTCATCTCGATCGCGGTCTGCAGGGCAGAGTTCCCGCCCCCCACGATCGCCACGACCTTGTCCCGAAAGAGCGGCCCGTCGCAGGTGGCACAGACCGAAAGCCCCCGGCCGAGATACTTCTCCTCCCCTTCGACACCCAGTTTCCGTGGACGTTTTCCCTGGGCGAGGATTACTGTACGGGCGATGTACGTGGCATTGGTCACGGTATCGACCATGAAGAGCACCCCCTCCTTCCGGAGCCCGGCGACCCGGTCCAGTTCCACGTGGATGTTCTGCGAACGGACCTGTTCCTCGAACTTGCGCATCAGCTCGTCCCCGCTGATCATCCGGTAGCCCATGTAGTTATCGATGGCCCAGCTCTCCAGCGCCTGGCCCCCGATGTTCTCGCTGATGATCACGGTTTTTACACCCTTTCTCGAACAGTACACACCCGCGGTAAGCCCTGCAGGACCCGCCCCGACGATCAGGACGTCGTACAGGTCTCCTTCCTTTGCCGTACCGAAGAGTTCGTTCAACCGCTGGCTGTCAAACCCGACGATCACCTCTTCGTCAACCGTGGTCACCGGGACACCGTACTGCCCGGAGATCTCCACCATCTTCTTGGCGGCCTCTTTATCGGCGCCCACATCAATGGCCTCGTACTCCACCCCGTGCTTATCCAGGAACGCTTTGACCATCCTGCAGTACGGGCACCCCTGGGTATAGTATACTGTGACCTTCGGCATTCATCCGTTTCTATGCCCCTGACCGGGTATAAAGCTTCGGAGACGGCCGATCCGGTCAGGTCGCGCCGTCGGCGATGCGTGCACGGGGGTCATCCCCGCGTGAAAAATCACATGATTCCTTTCCAGGACGCAGGCATTCGAAATGAAATGCCGGGGGCATTTCCGTATAAAAAAGGGTCGTGTGATTATTCGATAACCCGGAATATCTTCCTGACCGCACTGCACACCGGGCACTTTTCGGGCGCGGGCTCGAGGAAGATCGCCCCGCATGCGGGGCAGAGATACACGGTCCGGTTGGACATGTCCTGGCCTGCTTTCAGGGCCTTCAAAGCGTCCTTGTAGTGGTTTGCATGTATTTCCTCGGCTTTCATTGCGTAGGTGAAGACCAGGGCCATGTCGCTCTTCTTCTCCGCTTCCGCATCCTTGAGGAACCCGGGATACATATTCTTGAATTCGTGGGTCTCCCCGGCGACCGCACCTTCCAGGTTCTTCTCGGTGCTCTCCACCTTACCCATCGCTTTCATCAGTTTCTTCGCGTGGATCGCTTCTGCCTCCGATGCCGCCCGGAACAGCCTCGCGATATGAGGGAATCCCTCGGCGACCGCCTGGTCGGCAAAAATCATGTACTTCCGGTTCGCCTGGGATTCCCCGGCGAATGCCTCCATTGCATCTTCCATTGTTGCCATGGGGAGTAGTGTGGGACGAAATTCATATCAAGGTATGGTTCCCGCCCTCCCTCCGGCTCTTCTCCCACGATACGGGCACATGTCCGGGCCTTGATTTCACGGGTGCACGCACTCGGGGCCTCGTTCGGCATTCCGAAGAAATTAATGAGTGACACAGGGGAACCGTCACCCCTGCAGAACGGGAGGCGGGGATAAAACGACAGGCCTTTGTGTCCCACCGTGAGAAAAATTTCCGATCAATCAAGGTGGCACCCAGGTATGAAGAAGATCCGGAATATCGACCCCGCCGATCGCCCCCGTGAGAAACTGGCCCGCAGTGGGGCTGAATCGCTCTCTGACAGGGAACTGGTAGCCGCGATCATCGGGAGCGGGATGAAGGGGAAGGATGTGTTCGAGGTCTCAGGAGAGGTCGTCCGGGCGCTCGAACCGTTGAGCGATCTGCGCTTCTCAACCCTTGCAGGGATAAAGGGGATGGGGGCTGCAAAAGCGTCCCAGATCCTGGCCTCGTTCGAGCTCGCCCGCCGGTACCTGCCTCCCCCGGGGAAGCGGGTAAAGATCGCCGGCCCTGTCGACGTGCTCCCCCTGGTAAAATTCCTCGAGGGAAAACGGCAGGAACATTTCGTGGTCGTCACCCTCAACGGGGCGAATGAGGTTATCGAGACCCGGATCGTGACCGTCGGCCTGCTGAACCACAGCCTCGTGCACCCCAGGGAGGTCTTTGCGGATGCCATCGCCGACCGGGCGGCCGCGGTGATCTGCGTGCATAACCACCCGTCGGGGACCCTGGAGCCCAGCAGCCAGGACCTGGCCATAACCCGCCAGCTGGTAGAGGCAGGAGAACTCCTGGGGATCAGGGTACTCGATCACCTCATCGTGACCGGCGATGGATTCGTGTCTCTCAAAGAGCGGGGACAGGTCTGATCGGTAAAAAAGGAATTCCAGGATTTCCCGGAACTCAAATCCTCCACGTAGGGGACACCGGGAAATTCCCGGTGTCCGCCATCTCATGATTCAGAAACAAGCGCCCGCCCCATTTCGTATCCTTTCCGGTACGCCTCTTCGAGGTGCTCAGGGCGGGTGGTGATGTCCCGGATGTTATCCATATCGGGGATGAGCAGTTCTCCCCAGTATTCCACATCGATGATGGAGAAAAATGCCTTCACGGTGAGTTTCGCCCCGTCGAACACGTACGGGACGTTCATCCCTGAAATCGCGATATAGAGCCCTTTGCGGCGATCACGTTTCTCTTTTGGGACGAATGGGGAATTCCGCACGTATTTTGCCATGAAATAGACCTGGAACCGGTCCATGAACGATTTCAGGACTCCGGGGATCCCCATGGTCATGACCGGCGAGGCAAGGATCACCCCGTCAAGGGTGGAAAAACGGGCATACATGGGGGTCATGTCGTCCTTCATGGCACATGTGTCGTGCTCGACGCAATAGAAGATCTCCCTGCATGACCGGAAATCAAGCCTGCATACCTCGATCTTCTCCACCGTGCACCCTGCATCTTTCGCCCCGTCCAGTGCACGATCGAGGAGTTTCGCCGTATTCCCGGAGTAGAGGGGGCTTCCGAGGACTCCTATCACGGTTGGCGGCATGAACGAGTGTTTCCTCCCGGGAACGCATATATCTTTGGAACCAGACCCGGATTGTTACCTGAAATCTCCCCGATATCAGGCGAATTTTGGTGAGTCCTCCTCATTTTGGATTCCCAAACACAAATGATAAATAACTTTCACGCCTAAAGAGGAGTTAGGTGATTCAAGTGACCGAAAAGGTGACGGCAGGCCAGAAAGTTGGGCCCGGCAAGTATGTCTGTCTCGATTGCGGACGAGAATATGAACTGGATAAAACCGAGCAGGACCTGAGGAAGTGCCCCCACTGCGCCTGTGCAGAATATCAGTGCTTCCCCATGACACATATCCGTCCGGATATCAAAACGCCGGAGGATGCGAAGAAACCGCCGAAGCGCGGAGACAGTCTTCAGTAAAGATCTCTTTTTAGCTTTTTTTCTTTCCGGGCGAACGTCATTCATTCTGCCCTTCCCGCTTCCATAACTTTTTTTGCTTATTAGCGCCAGTTCCCGTTACAGAATGTACATTGAAAGGAGGTTTTAGAAGAATGGTCAATGTTTCGAAAGAGGGAGAAGTATATGAATGTGAGATATGCGGAAACGTCGTGGTCGTCAAGGTGGCCGGGGGAGGAGAACTGGTCTGCTGTGGCCAGCCGATGAACCGCATAAAGGGGTGAATGAGAATGGATAAACAGTTAAAAGACCTGGAAGACAAGATCGGCAAGGTCCCGAAGATCTTTGAGGACCTGCAGAAGATCGACCCGGCGCTCTATAAATCCGTCATGGCCCTCGATCAGATGGTGTGGGCCGACGGAGCGCTGTCGAAAAAGACCAAGAAACTGATCGCGGTAGCAATCGCCGCAGCCCTTCGTGACCGCCATGCGGTGAGGGCACAAATGGCGGGTGCAAAACATCTCGGAGTCACCATGGAAGAGATGGACGAGGCTATGAGAGTCGCCTTCCTCCTTGCCGGAATGCCGGCGTATGTCTATGGTAAATCCGCCGCGGAAGAATTCCTGAAGTGATTGCGATGTGCGGAGATTTCAGCAGCATGCCGGTTCTTGGAGAGCCTGCGCCGGACTTCGAGGCGGCTACGACCAACGGCCCCCTGAAACTGTCGGACCTCAAGGGGAAATGGGTGGTGTTGTTCTCTCATCCCGCAGACTTCACCCCCGTCTGTACTACCGAGTTTATCGCATTTTCTGGGGTTGCTGAAGAATTAAAGGCCCTCAACGTGCAGTTGATCGGCCTTTCCATCGATTCCGTCCATTCCCACCTGGCCTGGATCCGGAGCGTGAAGGAGAAGATGGGGGTCGAGATCCCGTTCCCCATCATCGCGGACCTGGATATGAAGGTAGCCAAAAAGTACGGAATGTTACACCCGGGAATCAGTGACACCGCCACAATCCGCACCGTCTTTTTCATCGACGACAAGGGGATCATGAGAGCCATGATCTATTACCCCTCGTCCAACGGCCGCTACATCCCCGAGATCATCCGGCTGGTCAAAGCGCTCCAGACCTCGGACAAGTACGGGGTCGCCACCCCTGCCAACTGGCAGCCGGGAGACAAAGTAGTGGTTCCTGCGCCGAAGAATAAGGCCGAGATGGATAAAAGGCTCTCTGAAGGGTACGAGTGCAAGGACTGGTACCTTTGCTTTAAGAAGATCTGATCTTTTTTCCTTTTTTCACCACAACCGATGACTCCTCGTGCCGGTAGCTCTGCGAGGAGAGGTTACAGGAGCATGCCGCTAAAATCAGGCATGTTGCCGGGTTCAGGGTTCCCACGGAATTCCCGCCTGGCCGGTGATCCCGGGGCCCGGTCATCAGGGCGGATTGTTCATCATGCAGGGCATTCTCTGCAGTCCCTGGCATGTTCGGGGTATTTTCGACCCGGATGCAGACGGCGGGGATCCCCGGATCATACCGGTGTTTCTCCCGGGCGATCCCTCACACCTCCGATACGCCTGAACTCTGCAATGAATAGGAAAAAGAAGAGGTAAGAAGACCTGAACAATCGATCAATCCCTTCCAGCCCGGAGCGCTTCCTCGGCCTGCCGTCGCTGCAGCACAGAAGCGGCATGCCGTACGAACATGTCCAGGATATCGGGGTGTTCTGGCGCCGAACCCGGGGGGAGCAGGAGGATCGCTATCCCGTAGACCTGCCCTTTCCATGACAGCCCGGCGCCCCTCATGCTCCCCATGAACGGCAGGGAATCTATCTTCCCGCAGAGTTCTACCGGCATCTGCCCGAACGAGAGTTCATACATCCCCCCCGGAATATTCACAAATGAACCGAGGAGCATCTCTTTTACTCCCTGAACCGAGGCCCTGAAGGTAAGGCCGACCGGAGAACGGCCGAGCATCTCGGCGATGCCTGGGAGGTACGGGTCCGCACCACGGATCGCCTCTATCTTCACCGTAGTGCTTCCGGTGTCGATCGAGTTTACCAGGACGACCGTCCCCTCGGGGGCAAGCGAATGAAGTGCCTGTGCAATATATTCGAAAATATTCGCATCGAGCGGGTAATCCGCCATTTCCATCGCCTTCTCGGAGATGAACTTTAGGTCCCTTGCGTATGACTCGAGCTCGGACCAGGCACGTTTCTGTTCCGTGAGGTCGGTGAACGATGCCACCAGTCCGGCCGGGTTCCCGTCCTCGTCCAGGATCATGCTCGCGCTTACCTTCGCCTCGAAGGTGGACCCATCACGTTTCCGGGCCGTCACCTCTCCCAGCCACCGGCCCTCCCGCTGGAGTTTTTCGAGTGCACGAATGGCGGTGAAAGGGTCGTATACAAAATCCGCGACCGATCTGCCAATCACTTCATTCGCATCCCGGTACCCCCACGTGGCGAGGCACATGGGATTCACGTAGAGAAGGTGTCCTTCTTTATCGGAGATCGCGATAGGGCTTAACGCGGACCGGATCGCCGCATCCTTTATCCTGAGCGCCGATTCCATCCGGGTCCTCTCACGTTCGGCATACCGGCGGCGTATAGACTCCCTGATCTCGTGCTCCAGCTGGGCGAACTGGGACTTGAAATGGGTATCCTTCTGGAGGTAATAATCCGCGCCGCTGTTGAGTGCCTCAATGGCTACTTCTTCCCTGCCCCGGCCGGTGAAAAGAAGAAAAGGAATCTGGGCGTCTTTTGCACGAATGTACTTCAGCAGGTCGATCCCGGTCAGTCCGGGCATCTGGTAATCTGAGATGATGGCATCGTAGGGGCGGCTTTCAAGCATTTCAATCGCCCGATATGCAGAATTGGCGGTGTCGATTGCAAGGTCTCCCGAACGCTCGAGGTATACCTTCGCGATCTCGAGAAACATCTCTTCGTCATCCACATAGAGAATCGAGATCAAGAACTTTCATCCCGGGACGCCATTGGTAAGGGGTTTATCAGGGACGGTATATATGTCTAATCGAATTGCTCTCCTTCCCCTGGCGGCAGAAAACTGCCGTTTATTCGAAAAATAAGAATTTTTACGGCTACTTTTTGGTGTGGACGGAGGGAATCCGGATCGATTTCCCCGGCAGAAAAACGGTGAGTCCTGTCCGGGACCCTTTTCATGGCAGATACCGGGATAAACGGCGATCTCACGTAATCAGACAGGAATAGTGCAGTTCGTGTTGTGGCGCATACGATATTCCGGAAAATAATAACGACCGCCTGTTCGCGGCGAATCGGGGTGCCGACATCCCGTGTGGTTAGACCGCAGTGAGGACATTCCCCGGAGATTATCAGGATATTTCTGGCAGATCACAGTGGATCCTAAGGAACCAGGGGGGCAGGAAAAATATTGGCATTCCGGAGCTATTGGAAAAATAGCACGTGTTCATGATTAAGGAGTAAAAACGTCCTCGATAGTTACCCCGAAATACCGGGCGATCTTGAACGCCAGGTCGAGCGAGGGATCGTACTTCCCCTTCTCGATGGCGAGGATGGTCTGCCGGGTGACACCCAGCTCATTGGCGAGCGCCTCCTGGGTGAGGTCGTGCATCGCCCGGTAGACCTTAATCCTGTTCTTCATCGGTCTCCCACTCCCCGTATTGCCGTGCGTAATAGAACCTGAATCCCACATAGAGGATTATCATCAGGAACAGCACCAGCAACTGCACGATGCCGATATGCCCGAGCGGGACCAGACCTTCGTCGGGAGGCCGGGGCGGCCGCGGAAACCCGGGCGCTCCGAGACCCAGCACCACATCCCCCAGACTGATCGCAAAAAACACCACCCAGAACACCTGGAACGTGCGAACTGCCGCTTTTTCGTTGATCAGGACCGCCCTTTCATCCTCTTTTACATCGTGGATCTTCCGCCGGGCCACATAGAGGAGCATGACTCCCCCGATGAAGGCGAGGATTATCAGCAGCGGGCTGTGCAGATCGACCGAGAGCCAGAAGGCTCCTACCTCGAGCAGCCCGATAATCCCGGCAAGAATATAGAAAGATGTTCTTTTCATCCAAACTCCTTACGTGTAAGATAATTGACATTTGGTAATATACGTTAAACTTTTTTCTGTCACGCCCCGGCATCCCGGCCCTTCGTGGCGTTCTGGTAAAGAATGTCCTGCGATATAATGCATGAAGTATCGGTACATTACCGGCCCGCGATGTATATGTAAGTAATTACTTACATTTAGTAATATTTATTTTACTTTTACGGCAATGAGCCGAATCCTGCACACCGCACTCGGGGGATGTGATCGTCGCGGTGCGTTCCCAGCCTCATGGTTCCTGTGTCCTATACCATATCATTTGTCATAATATTTTGATTATTCTGATAATTCTGAATAATATAAATACTATGAAGGAGTACTATTGAGAGTAATCATGAGCATGACGGGGAAGAACCTGGAGAATGAAGTTCCCGATCCCGACGGTGGGTGCGGGTGCGGGCAAAACCGGGGGTGTCAGGTCGAAGCGGTCTTAAGTGTTGACGACCGCGGCCAGATGGTGCTCCCAAAAGACGTACGGGAGAGAGCCGGGATACGGACGGGCGACAAACTGGCCCTTATCAGCTGGGAGAGGGACGGCCGGATATGCTGTCTCGCACTGTTAAAATCCGATAATCTCAGCGATATGATAAAGGGGGTGCTCGATCCCCTGATGCAGGGAACGGAGGCAGGAGGCAGGGATTGACCGATGAGACTGCCCCGGGAAACACCGGGTGTTGTGGAGGCGGACAAAACACCGCGAATTGCGGATTCGATACACAGACCGGACATCGTGAGATCCTTTCTGCAACCAGCACGCTGACCTTTGCCGACCGGCTTGACCACTTCTACGCCCGGTGGGGTGTCGACCGCATGGGGCACCGGGTGGACCCGGGACTCTACCGGCTGGGTGAACCCACACCTGATTCGCCGGTTTTTGTTTCTGCGAACTATACGCTGAGCTTCGATGCGCTTCGTTCCGCGCTGGAAGGATTCGACTGTTACATCCTCGTCCTGGATACGAAGGGTATCAACGTCTGGTGCGCCGCAGGCAAAGGGACGTTCGGCACAGACGAGCTGGTGAAGAGGATCGAGTACACCGGACTCACGGGTATCGTCCGGCACAGGAAACTCATCCTCCCCCAACTCGGCGCACCCGGGGTCTCCTGGCCGGAAGTTATCCGCAGATCGGGTTTTTCAGTGGAATACGGCCCGGTTCGGGCAGAGGATCTCCCCGAGTACCTGAAGACCCATACCGCTACCCCCGCGATGCGGCGGGTCCGTTTCCCGGTGCGCGACAGGGCAGTCCTGATTCCGGTGGAGCTGGTGCATGTCGCCCTCCCGGCGATCGTCGTGGCTATCGTTCTCTATTTCCTTGCGGGGCCGGTTAGTTCCCTTGCGGCTGTCACCGCGGTGGTTGCGGGCACGGTGCTCTTCCCCCTCCTGCTCCCGTACATCCCGACGCGTGATTTCAGTATGAAAGGCTTTATTCTGGGGTTCGTGGTCTCCCTGCCTTTTGCCGCATGGTACGCCGCCGGACCGGGCCTCCCGGGTTGGGCGGGTCTCCTCGCAGCGGTCACCCCCCTGTTGCTCATCCCTGCGGTGACCGCCTATCTTGCCCTCAACTTCACCGGTTCGACACCGTTCACCTCAAGGACCGGGGTGAAAAAGGAGATCTTCCGGTACGTGAAGCCCATGACGGGCATGGCGGTGGCGGGAGTGCTCTTCGGAATACTCCTCGGGGTAAGCCGTCTCATGGGAGTGATCTGATGTTTGATTCTTATGTCGAGACCACCCTCCGTTATTATCCCGAGCGCTGTATCAACTGCCGTCGGTGCACCCAGGTCTGCCCCCACGGGGTCTTTTCCGAAGGGCCTGAGCGTGCGGTGCTCCGGCACCCCCCGGACTGCATGGAGTGCGGGGCCTGTGCATTGAACTGCCCGGTCCAGGCGATCGAGGTACAGAGCGGGGTTGGATGTGCATGGGCCATGATCTCAGCCGCGCTTCGGGGAAAGGACATGGACAGCGGTGAATGCGGGTGCGGAGGCGATGACGGGGCCTGTTGCGGGGGCGGGGAAGAGGAAGAACCCTCATCCTGCTGCGAGGGCAATTAAGTGCCCCTCCATTTTTCTACCTTCATTTCACCGGGCCAGGCACTTTTTTCGAAGGGTTCAACTGCACCCGGGACCAGATAAGATCATAATGGAACGACTGCATTGTCCGGGCTGCGGGAGGGAATTCTACCTCAATACCGGGTGTTCATGCTGCGCGCCACCGCCCGGGCCGTTTCGCTGCCCGGAGTGCGGGGGGTTCCTCGAACGATCAAGACAGTCGTACGTCTTTTCCGGCGGATGGGACGAGGAATGAACGGACGTCCCCCCCATCCAAATCCGCATTAAAAAAGGGCCCTATCCGACCGGCGTGGTAGAAAACCCGTACAACGTGTCCGGGTTGTCCATGATCACCCAGTAGCCATGGAACGGCACGACATCCTGAGAAGGCATCCCCTTCGTGTATACCCAGCCAGGCTGGTTCATGTTCGGGCTTATGACCATGGTATACCCGGAAATTCCTCCCGGACCCTCGCTGACGCTCGCGAGTGCCTGTTCAACCGGCATCGGAGAGAACCATACATATCCGGGGAGGGGGAAGTATCCCTCGGGGGCGGGCCCGATGAGGTTTATCCCCGGCGAAAGGACCCTTGAAGGGGGTGGTGTGACCGCGGATGACGGAGTCAGGAACCCGTTCACCGTTGCATCGCTCTTTACGACCAGGCAATAGAGCGGCTCGAGCCGGTAGTCCGGGCCGGGGATGGACCACCCGGAACCGTCCCAGGTAAGAATAACTGAGATATGGGCGAGCGATTCTTCCGGGAAGATTGAAGTGAGGTTCGAGTAGTCAGTATCGAGGGCTATGGGTGTAGAGAGAAGATTCCACCCCGGGGAAACATATACGGGGAGTGGAGCGATCTCTTCACCGGGCACCACGGTGAACTGGAGCAGTGTATATGTATCATCGAAATACGGGCTTTCAAGAAGGTTTGTGAGCGCGTCTGCAGCGTTCCTGCCCTGTACGCTTCCCGGGCCCAGGAGTGGTATCCATACCGTGTCCGGGGCTGGGTAAGTGCTGAGCACAAGGCCGTGCCGGGGGTAATTGTACCCTTCATAGTCGATCGGGATCGGATTGGGGTACGCATCTAGCACATCGTTATACATGGGGTGCTGGACCACGACGGAATACTGCCCGGGCGACATGGTGGCGGTGATCTGTCCACTTATTTCGTGAGAGAAACTTGCGTTCTGGCTTACTCCTGCGGTCTGGTAGTCCATGAAGTCGTCCCCGAAGATCCAGACCGCGACTCCCGGAGCGGGCTGTCCTTCGGCGATTCCATAAATGGAAAATTCTTCGCCTGGCACCACAATCGGATTCGATACTGCCGCGGCAACGAATGGTTTGCGGATGATGAGCGAGACGTTTCCCCACTGGGTATTTTCGAGGTTATCCCGGTTGTTCGGGGTTGCAACAGCATATACGGTGTAGGTACCGGCATCGAGGTTCAGGTTAGAGGTCTGCCATGTGAACCACCAGGTGTTGTCTTCCTGGACGTCGGCAGAATCAAAGGTTGAAGCGATGCCATCGACCACCGAGGTCCTGGGGTCGGTCAGCCTGCCGCCGGCGGAGGAGAGGTTCGGGCCGGTAATGAACAGGTACACGTTGTCAGTCTCGGAGTCGGTACCGGAAAGCCGAACTTCCTGTCCCAGGAAGAAGTTCTGGTCGCCGGCTGCGACAATGGTGACGGTTCCCTTTTCAATGATTACACTAGCAAAATCGTTAATAAAGACGCCGGAGGTGAGCTGCCTCTCCACCCTGATGGTGTAATTCTGATCCCTGGTATCGGTAGATGTCTGCCACAAAATAGTCCTGGTGCCGCTGCCCGACGTCAGAATGTAGGCATAGTAGTAGGTTCCGGATGGCACGCCGTCCCAGTTCGAGGGTACGTCCTGGGCGATAGTTCTTCCATTGCCCCCCTCGTACGCGTAGGCACCGATGTCTATTGCTGTGTAACTACCTGCAGGGGGGTTCTGGTTGACGTTGCTCTGGTCCTGTGTGATGAATGGGGGCCTATCATGTGCAAGTCCGGTCATTTGACCCGTATCCTTGACCCAGAGATAGTAATTGGAGTTTGGTGTGCCGGTTATTGTTACCGAGAAAGGGTTTCCCCGGACCACGGTATCCTTGCTCGTCTCGATCCTTACCGTATCCTGGGCAATTGAGACGGTCGTCGTTGCCGAGTATGTTTTCCCGGTGTAGTCATGACCGCCGGGGTCTTTATAATTCTCCATGATATGGTTGAGGTCGCATTCCGCCCAGCAGGTATAGACTCCCGCCGGGTAGAGCCGGTCTCCGGCTGTCGTGGATGCCGCGGTATTCCATCCGGAATAAGGATACTCACCCCCGTGCGGAGTGGGGGATACCCAGTAGAACGGCTGGGAATTCAGGTTGATGTTCCCGAGGGGAAGAGAGAAGGTGGCGTTCTGATGCAATGACGTGTAGATCGCGCCGTCCCCGGTCCTGACCTTTATATCGATCACCCCGTCGGTGGAGGGGTTGTACCCCGGCCTGTTCGCTACGAGATAGAAGTTGCTTTCGATCCTGAAATTGACAAAATCCCCCGGAGCGACGGCTTTCCCGGAGACGTCCTTCTGCAGGTCCTGGTCCCATACTTTGAGCACAATATAGGGATCATTCACACTGAACGCCGGTCCCTGGTTGGCGATATCCCACCTGTACCAGATCCCCGTCCTGCCTACGAAGGTGGAGGGCGCGATATAGAAGTGAGTGGAATCTCCCACAGGGATGACGTAATTCGGAGTATCGGCGTTCGGATTCGTTCCCGACGCAAACCATGCAAGCTGGGAAAAGCCCCCTGTGGCGCCCGTGATATCGAGGTCCTGTTCGCCGATGAAGACGTCGTCACCCTGCATGATGATATTGACCGAAGCGGACGCCGTCCCCGAGAAAAGGGCCACCAGAAAAGCGATGAGTAAAATCAGTTTCATATATCTTCCCCAAATTATATTAATCCTGAATTTTGGGTTCGATGAAGATAAAATTATCTAAATAAAAATTATCCGGATGGCAGGGTCAACTAAATTCCATTCTTAAACCCGGGAGGGGAATTTTCAAGGTGAAAAATCCCGTGGTTCGTCCAGGACCCTCTGCAGGGCTTCCCAAACTCCCCGGTATGTTTCGTGACCGGAGTCCGGGGATGATCTGTTTCCCCTGGTTCCGACAATTCAGGAGTGACATTCCGCCCGCCGGGAGAAACGACACATGGCATTTTTATCTTCCGGAGGCCAATGGCTGATCCATGCCTATAAAGGTCCTGGCAATCGCAGGCAGCCCGAGACGGCATGGAAACTCCGAGACCCTGCTCGACTGGGTCCTGGAAGAGATGCGGAGCGAGGATGACGTCCTGATCGAGAAGATAGCCCTCGACGAGGCGGATGTCAACCCCTGCAAGGGCTGCAACGCGTGCGAGATCCTGAACAAGTGCGTGCAGAGGGACGGGATGGACGTGCTCGGGCCGAAGGTCACCGCATGTAACGTGATGGTCGTCTCCGCGCCGATATTCTGCATGGGGATCAATGCGCAGACCAAGGCCATGATCGACCGGTTCCAGGTCTTCCGTTCGAGGAAGTACGTGCTCAAGCTCCCGGTCGTCGAACCGGAACTCAAGGGAAAGCGGCTCGGGGTCTTTCTCTCCACCGCCGGCCAGGACTGGGCCCACGTGTTTGACGGGGCGATCCCCACGGTTAAGTGCATGTTCCACGTGGTGGACATCCCGGACCGGGACATCCGCTCCCTGATGGTAAACAAGGTGGACGAGAAAGGTGCAATCCTCTCTCACCCCACCGCGAAACAGGACGCAGAGAAAATGGCCCGGGAAGTTATAGCCGAGATACGGACGCGGCTGGAGCGGTAAGGCCATGACGGTAAGGGTCGTGGGACTCTCGGGAAGCCCCCATCGCCACGGCAATACCGAGACGCTCCTCGATGCATTCCTCGACGGGACCAGGAATGCCGGGGCGTCGGTAGAGAAGGTAATCCTCAAGGACCTGGACTACTCCGCCTGCAGGGGCTGCAACGCCTGCCACAAGGACGGGCAATGCATCGTGAAGGACGAGGCGATCCCTCTCTTCGACACGATTATGGGCGTAGACTGCCTCGCGGTGGCCTCCCCTATCTACAGCATGGGGATCACCGCCGAGCTAAAGGGGCTGATAGACCGTGCGCAATACATCTGGGCCCGGAAGTTCATCTTAAAAACCCTGTATTTTTCCAACGAACACATCAGGCTCCATAAGGGGATCTTCATCTCCACTGCCGGCCAGGACTGGGACAACGTCTTTGACGCGGCATTCCCGGCGATTACCGCGTTTTTCAACACCATCGGCTTCGAGTACTACGACAATATCATCGCCAACCAGATGGACCGGTGGAAAGGGGTGAAGAACCACCCGACCGCCATGACGGAGGCGCGGGAGAAGGGTGAGAAGGCGGTGCGGGCAATCGAGAGGATCCGGCAGGAAGCGGAAGTGAAGGGGAACTAACAACCTGGAGCGTCGAAGATAACTCCAATAGAAATTTTTTTCCTTATTCGCCCACAGGGATAACGGGAATGGTAAATCCGCTCTCCTCGGCAAACTTCGCCACCCGTTCCCGGACACGGGCGAGCATCCCTCCGGCGGTGATGATCAGGGCTTTCTCACCGAGCATCGCCTTGAGCAGGCTCTTGTCGATCACCCCGTACGTGAAGTCGACCGGGATACCCTCCTCCTCGGCACGCATCTTCGCCCGGGTGCCCATCGCACCCACGTGCCCGATACCCTGTTCCTCGATCAGGACCCTGAGGTGTTCCCCCGGGCACAGGTCCGCATCGCAGAGGAAGATGGCAGCCGGGTGTATTCCGGTCCTCCCTCCCGCTGCCGCCTCGATCGCCTGGGTGAGGTCGAGGACACCGGCCGGTGGTTTCCCCCCCGGGAGTATCTCCCTCGCAGAGAGCTCCATGTAGAGTTCCAGGAGCGGCGGGATGGTGAGCCGTGCGGCCCGCATCATCCCCTGGTCGGTGAAGACCGATTCGGGCGTTCCCTGGTGGAGTATCTCCCCTCCGCCCATGAGGATTACCTCGTCCGCCCAGTGGTAGGCAAGGTCTACGTCGTGGGTGGAGAGGAGGATTGTGGTCCCCTGCTCGTTCAGCTCGTCGAGGAGGTCCATGATCTCCGCCCCTCCCGCCGGGTCGAGCGAGCTGGTCGGCTCGTCGAAGACCAGGATGTCGGGTTCCATGGCGAGCACTCCCGCGATGGCCACCCTCTTTTTTTCTCCTCCGGAAAGGTGATGGGGCGGGCGTTTCTCGTAGCCCGCAAGGCCGACGGCATAGAGAGTCCTTGTCACGATCTCCCGTATCCGGTCCTCCGGAAGCCCCAGGTTGAGGGGGCCGAACGCGACGTCCTGGTAGACCGTGGGGGCGAAGAGCTGGTTATCCGAGTTCTGGAATACGAACCCGACCTTCTTCCTGACCTCGCGGAGTGACCTGCCGTCGTAGGAGACCGCCCGGCCGGAGAGGAGCACACTGCCCTCTTTCGGCCTGAGGATCCCGTTGCACATCAGGAGGAGGGTGGTCTTGCCCGCCCCGTTCGGCCCTACCAGGGCCACCCTGCTCCCTTTCTTTAAGGAAAACGAGATGTTCTTCAGGGAGACCGGGCCGTTGGGATACGCGTAGGATACACTGCGGAACTCGATGACCGGGATCCCGGAGTCGTCGTGGTTCATAGTATGGCCAACCCTCCGGAATAGACCGCGACCGTCAATAACACCGCGAGATACGTGCCCACCAGGCCCGCACCCTTCCAGGAGATCCTCTTTTCAGTCTCGGGAAGCTCAAGTTTTCCGTCATAGCACCGGGAGTCCATGGCAACGAGCAGTGCCTCACCACGCTCCCACGCTTTTATGAATAGCATCGCGGAGAGCATGGAAAAGGCATAGATTTTCCTCCGGAACGTGGTATACCCGTTCCGCATGACCTGGGCGTTGTGGATGGCGATGGCCTCCCCGATCAATACGAAGATCGAACGGTAGATGAGCATAGACAGGTCCACGAACTCCCTCGGCAGGCGCAGTGACCGCATCACCGAGAAGAGTTCCACCATCGGGGTTGTGAGCGCGATAAAGTACAGTGAGCACATCCCCCCGAACGTGCGGGCGATCACCAGTTCGGCCTGGTGGATCGAACCGGTGGTCACCGAGAGAGGGAAACCCAGAAGGGAGAACGAATAGAGCGTCTCCCCACCGCCGGTGACCAGGAGGATCACCACCCCGCTCATCACCGCAAAAGTTACCGGTATCGCGAGCAGGCCGATATAAAGCCGGGCGGGGATCTTCGCGAGAACCACGGTGATCAGGCTCATGGACACTGCGATCAACGCAGGGGCAAGCGGGGAGGCCGAGAAGACCCCGATAAGTATGGCACCCACTCCGAGCGACAGTTTCAGCCGCGTATCCACCTCGCGCAGTGCGTTCCGGTGGGCGTAGTCGTCGAGGATGGTCTCCATTCCTTGCGCTCACGTCTCCTATTGTTTCTGTGCCTTCTGGATCCCCCGCCAGTAGCCGAAGAAATATCCAATAATGACTGCCCCGATCGCTGCCTGGAGCGAGAAGAAAAGGGTCTCGATCTCCCCGCTCGGAGGTTCCCAAATCGGCGAGTACCACGGTTCGTATCCCTCGGACTCGATGATCTCTGCCGCCCGGCTGTCCGCCCCGCCCCAGGCTTCTTCTGCTCCCTGTTGCTGTATAATCGCGTTCTCGTAGAGGAACAGCCCTACGAATACGGCGATCACGATGATGGCGATGATCTCTCCTTTGTACTTCATGATGAAGACCCCCGGAGCCGGTCGACCTGTTCCTGGGTGAGCACCCTGATGTTCACCAGGACGTCGGGGCGAAGTGCCACGATGTATTTGAAGACCAGGGCGATAATGACTCCCTCGACAATGGCGAGCGGAATCTGGGTAAGTGCGAATATAGCCCCGAACGCAAGGAACGAGCCGAATATTCCGCCTGTAGCGGACGGAAATGCCAGCGCGAGCTGAAACGACGTGACCACGTAGGTGAAGAGATCGGCCAGGGCTGCCGCAAGGAAGACGGTGACATAGGTGTTCAACCCGGTCCGGTTCCCCGCCTGGTAGATCCCCCATGCCACAAGGGGCCCTGCGATCCCCATGGAAAACACATTGGCACCCAGGGTTGTAAGCCCCCCGTGCGCAAGGAACAGCGCCTGGTAGAGGAGGACGATCAGGCCCAGGATGGAGGTGATGAACGGACCGAAGAGGATCGCCGAAAGGCCCGTCCCCGTAGGGTGGGAGCAGCTTCCGGTGACCGAAGGGAGTTTCAGGGATGAAAGTACGAAGATGAACGCCCCTGCGACCGCCAGGAGGGGTATCGAATCGCGGTGTTCGGCAAAGAGGCGCTTTAACTGAATCAACCCGACGATCAAGAATGGCGCCGAGATAACGAACCATATCTCCCACCAGGGGCTTGGGAGAAATCCTTCCATGATGTGCATCCTGATCCTCCTAGTTCAATTTTACTTGTTTTAACACAAATTAATTTGTATAATTATTATTTATACGAATCGGTTTTTCGTTCCTTGTATCCTGAAATTCACACTGCCCTGCAGATTTCCTAAAAAAATTCAGAGATAGATGTAGTAATATGAGAAAAATACCGCGACGAGGGCGGCACCGAAGAGCGCTATAAATATCCCCTTGTTCCAGGCCCACACCTTCTTCCCGTCGAGCACACTCACAGGGAGCATGTTGAAGAATGCGATCATCGCGTTGACCTGCAGGCCGACCAGCCCGATGAGGGAGACCACGTTCAGGGAGAAGACGGTCAGGGGGACGAAGGGCCCTGCGAACAGCAGGATGGCGAACGGGATGCAGAGGACCAGGTTGACGATCGGCCCGGCCGCCGATATTTTTCCGTTCTGCTGGCGGGTGATGGTCGGTCCGTAGATCATGGTGGCTCCAGGAGCGGCAAAGACGACCCCTACCAGCGCCGCGAGCGCCACCGCCACGACCAGCATCAGGTTGTCCCTGCGGAACTCGGCCCAGAACCCGTATTTCATGGCGGTGAACTTGTGCGACAGTTCGTGCAGCACGAACCCGATCCCCACCGTGACCAGCGACACCCCGAAGAACAGCAGGTATACTTCCGGGACGACCTTCCCGGACGGCCTGATGAAGATCAGGGTGAACGCGATGGAGATGGCGAGCCAGGCGATGATGAGATCGCGTCGTTCCCGCACCGATATCCTCTCGAGCATATCAGAAAACCTTAGCTTAGATCAATGGTTCTCCTGTGCCATATGTCCTTTGGCACGAGCAAAGTCAGCACCTTTATACCCCACTCGGGCCCGTTATTATATACCATGCCCATCGACGCACTACGAAAGGAGATTGACAGGATCGATGAGCAGATCATCGACCTCATAGCCCAGCGACAGCGTATCGCGGGGCGTATCGCCCAGGCCAAGCTGCTGGAGGGGGTGCCCATCCATGACGAGGAACGATCGTCACTGGTGCAGGAACGGGCCTTCAACCTGGCGGTCGAGAAGAACATCAACCCGCTGCAGGTACAGGACATTTTCCGGATCCTGGTGGGGATGTCGGAAGAACGCCAGCGAGAGTGCACGGGAGACGGAAACCTTCCCTGAAGAGAGTCAGATCGCATCGGAAAAAGATTGGAATAATTTCAATTGTTTTTTTGGGGGGCGGCACCTGCCGCACCCCGCTCACTTCTTCTCGAAGGTCAGGGTCACCTTCCCGGCCCCGTCCGAGAGGAAGAGTTCGTTCCCGGCAATGTAGAACGTATTCAACTGGGGCAGCATCGTGAGGTAGGAGTTCTCCACCACCATGATCTGGTCGGCGCAGGCCATCTTCGTGCTCCCGATATCGCGGATCACCAGGCTGTTCGCTCCTGTCTGGGCGTATGTACCGAAATAATTGTTACATCCCGCATTGCCGGCGATCTTCCCGTCATCCGAGAACTCCAGGCTAATGGTAGTCCCGGCCACCGGTGTGAAGATCTCGCCCTTGTAGTCCACGTAGGACTTCATCACCCACGTCCCGCCGGTCAGCGGAACAGGCGCCCCCGGACCCGGGTTCTTCGTGTACGAGAGAATGGCATTCTTATTGCTGTCGTATACCGTCAGGATGTCCCCGTTTATGGTAAAGCTCGATGCACCGCGAAGCGTACTCATGTAGTAGTTCTCCTGGGACATGATCCCGGGCGGGGAGTTGCAGCTCATCTTCGTGCTTGACGGTGTGCCGATCGACATAAAGTTCAGGTTGCCCTGGTAGGAGGCCTGGTACTGGTTGCACCCTGCCGAACCATACACGGTGTTTCCTTCGAATATTGCGGTAATCTCCGTTCCCGGAAGGACGTTGGTGGACCCTGTGCCGCGATTGAACGAGACCAGGTACCAGGTAACCCCCGTGAGGCTGCCTTGGGTCACCGGCTGGGGAGCGGCCGTGGTCTGGACAGGTGACGCTGTCGCGGTGGCGATCGTGGTCGCCTGCGTGGTCGGGGTCGGGACCTCCACCGGGTTGGTACACCCGGCGGCAAGAAGCATCAGGATAAGGGCTACAAGCAAGAGCCCGGAGACGAGGAGTTTCATCACCTGATCCTCTCCGGCCGGGGATTTAAATATGAGGGTTTCTCCCGGGCGAGGTCTCTCCTCCTCATGAGGCATCACCGGAGGATCACCAGCAGTGATAAATCTGGCTGCATCCCCGGTGAAGGAAAAACCGGAAGGAACCGTAATAAATATCTGGAGCTTTCAAGGTGGGACCTGAACAATGTGGAATAACGAAAGGGCGGGAGAGATCCCGGCAAGGTGGGTGCCCGGGTTTACACCAGGACTTCCCAGAGCAGGAGAATTCCAAGCCCGATCATGACTGCCCCCATGAGGATCCTGACCGTTCTCCTCTTCTCCACCCGCCAGGTTTCGAGCCGCTCCGCAGAGATCCCGTAGGCGACGACCGCGAGGATGATCACCAGGGGGAGGATGAAGATCAGGTTGTAGAGGAGGAGGAGCGGGAGTCCCTGCATAAGGGTCATCTCCTGGGAGAGGAGGGAGAGTATCGCCAGGTATATCCCCCCCGTGCAGGGAAGCTCGAACATCCCCACCAGGATCCCCAGAACGAATGCCGCCGGTACCGAACCGACCCGGGCGAATCGTTCGATCATCCCTTTCCTGGACTCCGGTATGGCGAGGGCCGGCCCGCCTTCTTTCCGGAATGCATCCCGGAACGAGAGTACTCCGGCCGCAATGGCGATGAACGCCGCCACCACCGAGATCGCCTGCGATACTCCCGAGATCTGGATGGCGGTAAAGAGGCCCAGGCCGGAGAGGAAGTAAAAGACAAAGACTGCGACGATGAAACTCGTGCCCACCTCGAGCATCTTTCTCCTGCTGCCGAGCGACATGATAGTGAGGAGGAGGAAGATGAGCACCGAGAACGCACAGGGATTGATCCCGTCGACCAGGGCCGCACCTATCACCAGGGGGATGGTAAGGACCTGGGATCTTCCCTGGCCTGGACCCTGGGGGGTGGGAGTGACCTCCGGGGTAAGGTTCCCGGCGACGAGCGCGGTCGTCTCCTGAACCTTCAGATCGAGCTCTCCGGTGACCTGCTCGTATCCTTCAAGCACGTACGGCCCGACGAATGCTGCCGGCACCGCCACGAACCCTGCGGCATATTCCTGGTTGAACCGGGAGAAGAGGGCACGGTTCTCAGGGCTGTCCTTGATGTCATAGAACCTGACGATGACGTCCGGGTGGGTCCTCGCATAGTCCTGCACGAAAGGGAGGGTATGGGTGCATTCGCTGCAGTCCTGGTTGTAGAAGAAATAGACCACGACCTTCCCGTCCACCACCGGCTCGATTGGACTTCCCGGGAGTATCGCGGGGGTAAGGGTGATCTCCGGGGAGGTCCCCGGCCCGGGGGAATCTGCGATGACGGGAGTGCCGCTCCACGCAAAGACCGCCACCACGGCGAGCAGAACGATAAATGGAAGTGTTGCCGGTTTCATGCAGGGTCGTGAATAAAGGTGTGCGGTGCTCCCTTAACTAGTTCATGAATTATCCAGGTCAATCCCTGTGGACCATGGTCCCCACGCCCTCGTCGGTGAACATCTCCAGCAGAAGATTGTGCTCCTTGTTGCCGTTGATTACATGGGCGAACGCCACACCTTCGCTCACCGCCTTGGTGAGCGACTTCACCTTGGGAATCATCCCTTCGGAAACTATACCGTTCGCGATCATCATCTCGGCCTCGGAGAGTGAGAGCCGACGGTATACCTTGGTCCGGGTCTGGTCCATGATCCCGTCCACGTCGGTCATGTTGATCAACTTGTAGGCCTTCAGGGCGATGGCGATATCCCCGGCGGCGGTATCCGCGTTGATGTTCAGCGACTGCCCGTTCCTCCCGATTGCGATGGGGGCGATGACCGGGATGTACCCGTTGTCCATCAGGGTATTCAGCACCGCCGGGTTGATCTCCTCGATCTCCCCCACGTGACCGAGGTCGACCTCCTGCTCTCTTCCCTCCACCGAGACCCGCTGGGGGGTCATCTTCCGGGCGATGATCATGTTCCCGTCGTTCCCCGAGAGGCCTACGCCTTTTCCCCCGAACTTGGCGATGAGTGAGACGATGTTGCTGCTGATCTTTCCCACCAGTACCATCTGGGCGATCTCCAGGGTCTCCTCGTCGGTGATCCGGAGACCGGCGACGAACTTGGGCTCCTTTCCCATAGCCTTCATCTTCTCGGTGATCTCGGGACCTCCGCCGTGCACCAGCACCAGCCGGATCCCGACCAGCTGCAGGAGCACTGCGTCACTGATGACCGTGTCCAGGATCACCGGGTCGACCTGTGCGTGGCCCCCCAGTTTGATGACCATGGTCCTGCCATGAAACTGCCGGATGTAGGGCAGGGCTTCGGTAAGTACTTCTTCACGTTTCATGAGATGTTCCTCCCGCTGCTCCTGTCCTCCCGGCCGATCTTTCGGTTCATGTGGTATACCTCCCGTTGATCTCCACGTACTTCTCGGTCAGGTCGCAGCCCCATGCCGTGGCCTCCCCGTTTCCTGATGCGAGGTCCAGGACGAAAATGACCTTCTTTCCCTGCATCCGCGCTTTGGCCCTGGCCAGGTCGACCACGATCGTACCGTCTTTTACCAGCTGTTCGGAATCCTTACCGTCGCTCACCACGAGTGAGGCGGAATCGGGGTCAAACTTCACCCCGGCCCTCCCTGCGGCAGCGATAACTCTTCCCCAGTTCGGGTCGGTGCCGTATACCGCGGTCTTGACCAGGGGCGATTCGATCACCGTCCGGGCGACTTTCGCCGCTGATTCCTCGTCGGGGGCCCCGACAACCGTGACCTCGAGCAGTTTCGTCGCGCCTTCACCGTCCTCGGCGATCTGGATCGCAAGGCTCCGGCAGCAGGACTCCAGCGCAGCCTGGAACTCGGCCATATTCACTTTCCCCGCGGACCCTGTGGCGGTGATGAGGCAGATGTCGTTGGTGCTCGTGTCCCCGTCCACCACCACCCGGTTAAACGACCTGTCCGCGGCAATTTTTAGCGACTCTCTCAAATCCCGTGCCGGGATTTGGGCATCGGTATACATGAAGGCGAGCATGGTGCCCATGTTCGGGGCGATCATCCCGCTCCCCTTGGTGATCCCTCCGACGGAGAAGGTCTCCCTCCTCTCCAGGGCATGCTTTTCGGTGAGATCGGTGGTCATGATGGCCCGGGCGGCCATCACTTCCGCCTCCGGGCTCCGGACGATCTTCGGGGCCACCCGGAACGCCTGGTCACGTATCAGGGGAAGGTCGAGGTACCGGCCGATGACCCCCGTACTCCCGACCCCTATCGATCCGGGGTCCAGGGAGAGCGCTTCCCCGGCGATATCGGCCATGGCGGCCGCGTCGCGTATCCCGCGTTCACCGGTATAGGCGTTGGCGCACCCCGAGTTCACGATCACTGCAGAGAGCCTGCCTTTCCGCACCCGGTCTTCCATCAGGCTTACCGGGGCCGCTTTCACCAGGTTCCTGGTAAAGACCCCTGCCGAGTCCCCTTCCGCCCGGATCAGGGCAAGCCCGTACTTGCCCTCCTTTATCCCCCACGCTGAGACTCCCTCTACGCCACAGATGCTCTTCAAAAGTAACGACGCTCCTCTTATTCTCCGGATGCAGAGGTCGCCACGCCAGAAACGATATCAGCCCGGGTGACTATCCCTACGAGCAGGTCCCCCCTGACCACCGGGAGGCGGGCAATCCCCTCATCGAGCATCAGCTGGGCCGCGTCCTCGATGTCCTGGTCTTCCCCGATGGTGACGACCGGTTTACTCATCACCTCTTCAACGCCCGTGTCCCCGATATCCTTCAGGGCGCTCTTCGTCTTTTCCCAGTTTACGATCTCCCTGATGGGTACTTCGATGACTTCCAGCGGAGAGGGGAGCCACAGGTCATCAGAGATCCTCCCTGTCTCGAGGAGGGCGATGATATCCGACTCGGTGACGATCCCTACCAGCCGGTCGCCGTCCATCACCGGGAGGCCCCCGATGTGGTGTTTCTTCAGCAGTGCCGCCGCGTCCCTGACCGGTGCGTGCACCGGGATGGTGATCGGGTCCGGGGTCATGATTTCCTTGATCTTCATCTTCTCACCTCAAATTCAGGGAAGGACCCCCGCACCCCGGAGGCCGTCCCTTTCGTCGAATCCGAACATCACGTTCATGTTCTGGATGGCCTGTCCGCTCGCACCCTTGCCCAGGTTGTCGATGGCGGAGGCTGCTACCACCCGGTGGCCCTCACTCTCCACCCGGATGTCGCAGAAGTTGGTCCCACGCACCGCCGCAAGCATGGGGAACTGGAGCCGGACGAAGTATTCGTCCTTATAGTAGTCCCGGTATATCCGCTCGACCTCCTGCTGCGAGAGGGGTTCGGAGAGGAGGATGTGTGCAGTGGTGAGGATCCCCCGGTTGACCGGGACGAGATGGGGGGTGAAGTACCCGGTGGCCTTCGATCCCAGGCGGGAGAGCTCCAGACGCATTTCTGCGAGGTGCCGGTGGGACGTCCACTTGTAGGGGTTCACGTTGTCCCCCACGTTGGGATAGTGGGTGGTTGCGGAGGGGTTGTCCCCCGCACCCGATACCCCGGTCTTGGAGTCGTAGATCACCGTGTGGGCGTACCGGGCCAGAGGCGCTGCCGCAAGCGTCGCTCCTGTGGGGAAACATCCCGGGTTGGAGACGAACATGGTGTTCCGGTATTCGTTGCGATGGAGCTCGGGGATCCCGTACGGGGCCTCGAAGTAGTCGATATGGGGCACTCCGTACACCCGCTCGAACACGTCCTTCGGAAGGCGGTAATCCGCAGAGAGGTCCACTACCCTGATCCCCCGGTCCAGGAGTTTCCTGACATAGTTCATCGCGGCGGTGTGCGGCACCGCCAGGAATGCGACATCCGCATCGATCTGCTCCGGCTCCGGGTTTTCAAATGAGAGGCCGGTGAACCCCTTCAGGTGGGGGTGGACCGTCTCGATCGGCTGCCCGGCATGCTTCCGGGAGGTGGCCAACGTGACCTCCGCATGGGGGTGAGTAAGGAGGAGCCGTATCAGGTCTCCTCCTGCGTACCCCGACGCTCCGACGATCGCAACTTTCATGGAATCCTATTCGGTTCGGCACCCCTTAATGCTTATACTTGCCGTTCCCCGGAAACCCGTGACCGGCCCATCTGTCGGAAGACATGGGGACGAACGCCAGGCCCCTGGGAGGTTGTTGCCTGGAATGGTAACACTCCCGAATGCCCGGAAGAAATGGCTGAAAAGAGCAGCGCGGAAAAAAGTGATACCTGGAATTATTCCGCCGGTGCCATCGCTGCCACAGGGGCCATGGGTTGCGTGGGTTCTCCCGCCCCTGCACTGTCATAGAGCAGGCTGATGTAACGGGACATAAATACTACGACCCAGGGAACAATGATCAGGTTGATGATCCCTCCGATGACGGGGATTATTCCCACCACAAATTCCACGACCATCACGATCACGAATACTATGATGAGGGCAAGGATATAGTGACCCCATCCAATCTTCCGGATGGTTGCAAGAATTTCACTGAAATTGAACGCCTCTCCTATCCGGCCGGTGCGGGCGAACCGCACGACCCCGATAATCGCAAACAGACCGATGATGAACGCCAGAATGAGTGCGATGATGATTCCCAGGATAATTCCGCCGATAAGCGGCAGGATCGCCTCGGGGTTTGTCGGGGATGAGAGTGCGGTCATGATAGCGGCGCCAGCGGTCAATGCAACCACGATGATGACCGGGATCATGTAGATGATCTGGATGGCGATATAACGGATGCCATCGAAGAACATCGCCCCGAACCCTGACACCGGCGGCAGCGGGGTTGTCCCGCGCAGGATCCGGATCTCGTACCCGGCCAGGAACGAACTCAGGAGGAGCGCCAGAAAAATCGCTACGGCCATTCCGGAGAAGAGCAGGATCCAGTTCGGCACACCTCCTATCATACCGACCACGATAGCAGCGATGACAATTATTACCGGGATCGCCGGTATTATCGCAAGTACTATCAGGAGAATCCAGGTCCATATATTTCCAAGCAGTCCTTCTTTTGCATAGGTGAATGAATCTTCAATCAGTTTTCCATAGTCCATGGATTACACCCCGGGTTTTCCCGGCATTATACGTTAAATTCGATCTCCTACTATAAAACCCTACAGACTCTTAATTTTTTAAACCGGTTTATTGATCGAATTTAACCCGTCCCCACCGTGAGACCCTGCCGTGAAAAGACCGGGAAAGATCGTATTCAACCCGACATGCAATTTTCACGGATATCTTCGGGAGATTTCCTCCGACTCCCTTATCCTCCCGCTTGCCCGCCAAAGATGCCGGCCATCAAAGAATTATCGCAGAAGATGTGGGTTTTACAGGGGTATCCCCGTTCACGAAGAAAATGCCGCCACCTGCTGAAGTAACCAGGCTCGACGGGCAGGGAGAATGCTGTCGCCGGTGCAGAACGAAGGATTAATAATTATAATGATTAATCATTATGAAAAGGTGGGAGGGTTTGGAAAGGAACCGCAACGACATCCGGAAGAGGGGACCCTCGACACGGGGTTCCCGGGAACCGCAGTGGAACAACCGACACATCCAATCAATTTGAGATCAGGAGATCCTCCGCCGTGGAAAGCACCGGAGTAGAGGGGCCGGAAAGGTCTTTATTCCTCTCTCCCGGCGGGATACATTGACGAAATAAGGTGCGAAGACATGGCTGAATCATTTGACGTGCCATTGGTTGAGGAGGAGAAATTTTACCTCCCCGACCCATCCTACAAGCAGCAGGCGTGGACCAAGGATTACCAGAAGGCATACGAGGAGTTTCTTGCAGACCCGGACGGTTTCTGGGAGACCCAGGCGAAACAGCTGGAGTGGTTCAAACCCTGGACAAAGGTCAGGGAGTGGAACTATCCCTATGCAAAGTGGTTCGTCGGCGCTAAGCTGAACATCACCTACAACTGCCTGGACCGGCATGTGGCCAACCACAGAAGGAACAAGGTGGCCATGATCTGGCGGGGCGAGGAGGAGGGAGAGGAGCGGATCCTCACCTACCAGAAGCTCTTCCACGAGGTCTGCAGGTTCGCCAACGGGCTCAAGAAACTCGGGGTGGCCAAGGGCGACCGGGTATGCATCTACATGCCCCTTGTCCCCGAGCAGGTAATCGCCATGCTCGCATGTGCCCGGATCGGGGCGGTCCACTCCGTTGTATTCGGCGGGTTCGGTGTGAACGCCCTGAACATGCGGATCAAGGATGCCGAGGCGAAGGTAGTGATTACCGCGGATGTGGCCATCCGGCGGGGAAAGACCATCCCGCTGAAGACAATCGTAGAGGAAGCCGTGGTCAACGCACCGAGCGTTGAGAAGGTCGTGGTACTTTCAAGAGAGAAGGAGAACCCCGTGGAACTGCACAGGGAGATGGAGGTCGACTTTTACGACCTGATGAAGGGCGTATCCACCCGGTGCGAGCCCGAGGTTATGGACGCGGAGGACCCGCTGTTCATCCTCTACACTTCGGGTTCCACCGGTACTCCGAAAGGTATCGTGCACACCACCGCCGGATACATGGTGGGGACGTATTATACGACGCTGAATGTCTTTGACCTGAAAGATACGGACGTATACTGGTGCACTGCAGACACCGGCTGGATTACCGGGCATTCCTACGTAGTCTACGGGCCCCTCTGCGCCGGGGGCACGGTAGTGCTCGGAGAGGTGACTCCCGATTACCCTGACCCCGGATCGTTCTGGAAGATCATCGAGGAACTGGGAATTACCATATTCTATACCGCACCGACCGCCATCCGGATGTTTATGAAGGTGGGGGAGGAATGGCCGAATAAATACGACCTCTCCTCGCTCCGTATCCTGGGTTCTGTCGGAGAGCCGCTCAACCCCGAGGCATTCGAGTGGTTCTACAAAGCGATCGGGAAAAGCCGGTGTCCCATTGTAGATACGTGGTGGCAGACCGAGACCGGGATGCAGATGATCACCACGATGGTGGGAGAGCCCATGCGCCCCGGATTCGCGGGTAAATCGATCCCCGGGGTCGTTGCCGATGTGGTAGACAAGAGCGGAAAACCGGTAGAGCCCGGCACCGGGGGGTTCCTGGTGATACGGAATCCCTGGCCCTCTATGCTCCGTACGGTCTACAAGAACGACGAGCGGTACCAGAAATACTGGGACACTATCCCGGGCTGCTATACCGCGGGCGACCTGGCAGTGAAGGGAAAACACGGCTACATCATGGTCATCGGAAGGGCCGACGACCTGATCATCGTGGCGGGCCATAACATCGGGACCGCCGAGGTGGAGAGTGCGCTGGTCTCCCACCAGGCGGTCGCGGAAGCGGCGGTAATCGGGAAACCGGACCCCATGAAGGGGAACACTATCAAGGCCTTCGTAATCCTCCGGGTGGGCTTTTCCCCGAGCGATAAACTGAAAGCGGACCTGACCTACCACGTCCGGATGACCCTCGGCCCGATCGCCATGCCCTCCGAGATCGAGTTCATGGACAAGCTGCCGAAGACCCGGTCAGGGAAGATCATGCGCCGCGTGCTGAAAGCGAAAGAGATGGGGATCGACCCGGGAGATATCTCTACCCTGGAGGAGTAACCTCCCTTTTTCCAGGAGTATGGCGTTATGGCGAGTGAAACCCGGGTTTTAACGATCCGGATGGAAAGGAGCGCCCCACCCCGACGTGTCTCGCGGGGACCTCCGGGGACGTGCAGTCCCGCCGGCGCAATTGAGGGAATGAGTACCTGCGATATGGAGCAGAATTCGAGCAACTAATGAAGGAGAATCGGAATGGCTGTGGTGCATGAATTGAACGTGCTCGGGATGCCGGCCGAGAAGGGCCGGTGGGGCCTGGTAGTGCTGGGGCTGCTGATCAACCTCTGTCTGGGGACCATCTACTCGTGGAGCGTCTTTGTCGGGCCGCTTACCGCGTACTTTACCGACACCCTAGGACAGTCGGTGACGGCAAACGACGTCCTCCTTCCGTTCTCGGTGTTCCTGGCGTTCTTCGCTATCGCAATGCCGCTGACCGGGAAGTATATCGAGAGCTGGGGACCCAGGAACGTCACCATCGTCGGTGGGATCCTGACCGGTCTCGGGTGGCTGCTGGCCTCCACCGTGACCTCGGTCCAGATGCTCTACGTCGTGTACGGGATCATCGGGGGGATCGGGGTCGGGATCGCCTATGGGGTGCCGGTGGCGGTCTCGGCCCGGTGGTTCCCCGACCGGCGGGGGGTCGCCGTGGGGCTGACCGTGCTGGGGTTCGGGTTCTCCGCATTCTTCACGGCGAACATCGCCGGGTTCCTGATCGGGAGCATGGGCGTGATGAATACCTTCAGGGTCTTTGGAGTGGCCTTCATCATCCTAATCGCGCTCCTGGCGTTCCCCCTCAGGTTCCCCCCCTCCGGCTGGACGCCGAAAGGGTGGGCTCCCCCCACCCCGCGGGCCGGTGAGATCACCTGCGAATGTGACCGTGGGGCCATGGTGAAGACGACCGCCTTCTACGGGCTGTGGATCTGCTATTTCATCGGCTGCCTTGCAGGGCTGATGGCGATCTCGATCGCCAAGCCGGTGGGTACCGAACTCGGGATCGAGGCCGGCCTGGCAACGTTCCTGGTGGGCTTCTTCGCAATATTCAACGGTGGCGGCCGACCCGTGTTCGGAGCCCTCACCGACAGGATCAATCCCCGGAATGCCGCCCTGGTCTCCTTTGCCCTGATCGCATTCGCGTCTTTGATCATGTGGGTCGTCCCGGGCGAGGGGATCTACATCCTGGCCTTCGCCATACTGTGGGGCTGTCTCGGCGGGTGGCTGGCCCTCGCGCCCGCAGCGACGGGGTCGTTCTTCGGGACCTGCGACTACCCGCGCTGTTACGGGCTGGTTTTCCTGGCTTACGGGGCGGGGGCGATCGCAGGGCCCCAGCTCGCCGGGTTCATCAAGACCTCCACGGGGGTGTACGAAGGAGTCTTCCCCTACGTGGTCGGGCTCGCACTGGTCGGGATGGTCATAGCCTTCCTGTTCATGCGGCACCCGAAGGTGAAAGAAGCGGAAGGATAGGAAATTTTCACATTCTTTTTTTTATCCGGAAACTCTTTCGAACAGACGCTCCCGGGGCTGCCGCCCCGCCGCTGCGGCGACCCGACGGGATATGCCTGGACTGTCGGCACGCAGAGATTTGTCAAAGGAGTCAACAGAACAAGTTCATGAACCGCCGCCGGGGCGCCCTTCGGGGGCGGCGGAACCATCGTGTGTGGATTTTCGACACAACTTTAGGATGGTTCCACTCTGTTCCTCGACGCTCCCGGGGCTGCCTGCCTGCCGCTGCTTACCCTGGCACGGGATATAACTGGACCGTCGTACCGCAGAGATTTTCAGAGGAATCGGCAGAACAAGTTCATGAACCGCCGCCGGGGCGCTCTTCGGGAGCGGCGGAACCATCGCGTGTGTTTTTCGGTAAAAAATCTCCCAGACAGTTCTTCTCTATTCCCGACGCTCCCAGGGCCGCCACCTCCAGGAACGTCACGAAGAAGATTTGGTAACATACCTTTTTTCAAAAATATCCGACTATTACGGCGCTTTCTCCCTGCACGCCGGGCAGCTCCCGTAATACTCCAGGTTCTTCCAGTTCCAGGGGGTGAACTCCCGGCAGACCCTCGGTTTGACGGTGTGGATCCCGCACCACGCCTTCCCATCCTCCGATCGCCGGAAAAACGGGCATTTCCTCATGGCCTTCCCGTTCGGGTCCTGCCAGTAATAGATCCGGGCGATGCGGTCCAGGTCCTGCCTGGTGACCTCCGTTCCGCTCCCTTTCCGGCCGTCCGTGAACCTTACCCTGACATGCCGGAGAATATCCTTTCTCCCCTGTTCGATCCAGGGAATGATGTCCTCGACTATGCCCTTCTGGTTCCATCCCCAGCGCTCGCAGCAAATTCCACACTGTATGCAGTCCTGTTCGGTGGTCACTCGGAAACCTCGCCGGCCCTGTAGTACTACATGTCCGGCACGATTTTTTTAAAGATTTTCGCTCTGATCGCTCAGCACTGTCGTCCCGGAGGCAACCCGCCAGTTATTCCTTTCCTGATCTCCGGCCCTACGGCCATTACGGATCCCGTAGTGTTGTGATAGGTTTATCCGATTCCCTGCACCACAGGCAGATCATGGATGGAACCGGCACGGCTCCCAGGCCCGATAAAAGGTATTTCTTTTTGAAACTTCACTCGCCTCGCCCGACATTTCCCGGGGACATGAACGAAGCCGAGGCACGAATCATGCAGGCACACGTGGCTTATTGGAGGAGGTTGGCTGATGAAGGCAGCATCGTGGTATTCGGGCCGGTTTCGGACCCGGACGGGGCATGGGGGATGGCCGTCGCGGAGGTGGATGATGCGGAAGAGGTCCGCACCATGGCCGCCGGAGATCCCGTTATTCTCTCGGGGCTTGGGTTCTCCTACGAGATTTTTCCGATGGCCCGGGCGATCGTCCGTAGTACATGCGTACTATAGTCTTAATGTTCATTTTCCCCGTTTCAATCGGGGAGTGCCATGACCCCGGCATGGCACGCTCTCCACCGACCCACCACTGCTTTTATAAACCTTATCGGTAATTCACTCCTTGGACGTGATACCAGATGAAAAACATCTCTCTTATCGTTCCGGCTCTTGTCCTGCTCGTGATGATGATCGGGCCGGCCTTCGCCCAGCCGACATCGCAGGTCGATGTCAGCGGGGGCACCGCGTACAACTCGGGAAGCATCTATGTCGATTCGACACCCCCGACCGGCTCGGCCATCCTCGACGGGGGGATTGCCCAGCTGATCACCCCGGGAACCTTTTCCGGGGTGAGCCCCGGACTACATAGCGTGATCGTCACCAAGCCCGGTTTTTCACCGATCGCCACGACTGTAACGGTCACCGCCGGGACGACACAGAACGTGATAGTTTCCCTGACCCCGGTGGCGAACCCCGGCGGACTCTCGATCAAGTCCACCCCCCAGGGAGCGGCATTCACCATCGATGGGATCTCCGAGGGGAAAACGAACCAGGTCGTGGGTAACCTCGCACCCGGACCGCACAAGGTGACCATTGCAGAAGCAGGGTATGAGGTCTACACCACTACTGCAAACGTGGTTGCAGGAGAGATCACCGACCTGAGTGTTACCCTCGTCGCCGAGGTCAACCCCCCCACCGGCGACCTCCAGGTGGGATCAACTCCTTCGGGAGCTGCAGTCTTCGTGAACGGGGATTTCAAGGGAAATACTCCGGTCGATGACACCCTGGATATCAATGACCTTGCCCCCGGGACCTACACCGTTACCTTAACGCGAACGGGCTATGAGGACTACACCAAATCCGTGAATGTCGTCGCAGGAGCAAAGACACAGCTCTCCGCGATCCTTCAGCCCTCCGGACAGGCCCCGACGACCGCCACGGCACAGATCACCTCGACCCCCAGCGGGGCTGAAGTCTACGTGAACAACGTGTTCGTCGGTATCACCCCGCTCACGTTCACGAACGTTTCTCCCGGACAGTATTCCATCGAGATAAGGCTCGCGGGCTACAACACGTTCTCGACTACCGGCATGGTGACTGCGGGACAGAACGTGCAGGTTTACGCTGCATTATCCCCGGTTGCACCGGTCACCACTCCCACCACGAAGGCGCCGGCAAGCCCGGTCACGGCAGTTATTGCCCTGGGTATTGCCGGACTTGCAGGAGTCCTGTTCCTCCGGCGGCATTAGCCCCGGCATCAGGGACCTTTTTTTTCAGTTTGTGCATGGTACACAACAGTACCTCCGTTACTGGTTATTCCCCTTTTTCAGGTACCTTACAGAGATTTCTTGATCTCCTCCTATTCTCCAGCCCATACTAGGACTGAGTCAAAGTTTGGGATCAAAGATGCAGCGGAGAACCGGATCGCCTGTTCTCAACTCCGGCAAATGCGAAATATTAGAAGAAAAGGGGGATCCCGGTCACGTCTTTCCGCGGACCGCGAGCGCACTCTTGATTGCGGCCTCCCATTTCGCCGCGGCGCCGGTATGAATTTTCGTCGGCTCGACACTTCCTGCAAACTGGATCATGAGGGTCTTTCCATCGGGGGCTTGGACCGACTGTATCGTGTCCATAGACTGGTCAATCTTTACCTCGGCCTTTTTCGAGAGCATCCCTCCGGTCATCGCCTCGAACACAAACCTTGAATCGGTAAGATAGATCGTTCCCTTTCCAAAATAGTCCGATTTTGCAGGATCCTGCAGGATTAGTTTCTCACCCTCGCGTAAGAATGCCATTGTTTTCCTCGATGAGTTATAGCACGATTATCTCCCACTTAATACTTTCTCAAATCGCCCAGGACCGTCCGGTCGGCGGCATCGTACCAATCGCAGATTCACGGGCCATGTCGATCTGGATGCCCCACATTATGCCCGGACCACCATTAGATTTTAGAAGAAGTCCTGGATGATGTGCGGCCGCCAGGAATTCCCGGGTAATGGACATCATCGCCCGCAGCGTCCCGGTTGCGGTCAGGATGGATTCGCTGCAGGATCCGGCGACCAATCTTCCGGTTATTTAAGCAAAGGGACCCCCATCAATGAATCATGCCGCGTGACGATACTCCCCGGCCAGGGAACCCGCACCAGAGGAGGGAGGGCCGCAATTCGCTCCCTCCCGTGGACCTGAATGCTATCGCCCTCGATACCATGGTCAGTTACGGGTTTTACCCCAGGTTCTCCCCGCAGGTGTCCCGGGAGGTGAATTCGCTCGATCCTGGAAGGACCTTCGAACGGCAGAGCGACCTCCGTGACCTCAGGGAGCTGCTCTGGTCCTCGATAGACAACTGGGATTCCGAGGACCTGGACCAGATCGAATACTGCGAGAAGGGAGCGGACGGGGAGATCGCGATCAAGGTGGCTATCGCAGACGTGGACGTCTACGTACCGCAGGGGTCCCGTACCGACCGTCACGCCGCCCACAACGGCACCTCGGTTTATACCGGGGTGGAGACTTTTCCCATGCTCCCGGACAGGCTCTCGAAAGGGATCTCCTCCCTCCTGCCCGGGCAGGACCGTATCGCAGTTGTCATCGAGTATACGGTCCTGCCCGGGGGTGACGTCCGCCATGGCGATATTTACCGGGCGCTGGTCCGTAACCACGCACAACATGTCTACGAAGAGGTCGGGGACTGGCTGGAGGAGATCGGTCCCGAACCGGTATCCGTGAGCGTGGTCCCGGGGATGAATGCGCAGGTCAGGCTACAGATGGAGGCCACCGCGAGGCTTCGTGCATTCAGGATGGCCCGCGGGGCCCTGGACCTGGAGACCCTTGAGGCCCAGCCGGTGGTCGAAGGAGGAATTGTCAGGGACCTGGTTGTCCAGACGCAGAATGCAGCCCGTTCACTGATCGAGGAGTTCATGGTAGCAGCGAACGAGACGATGGTAACCAGGCTGGGGGCCGCGGGAATGCCCATGGTCCAGCGAGTGGTGAGGGTCCCGCGCCATTGGGACGAGATCGTTGACACCGCAGCGAAATTCGGGGAGCATCTCCCTCCGGGGCCTGACGCGGGAGCACTCTCCCGGTTCCTTACCCGGCGGAAGGAGGCCGACCCGGAGCGGTTTCCGGACTTGTCCCTGACCATCGTGAAGCTCATCGGCCACGGGGAATACGTTGCCTACGTTCCCGGCGAAGACCCGATCGGGCATTTCGCCCTGGCGGTCGTCGATTACACCCACTCCACCGCCCCGAACCGCCGGTACGTGGATATCATCAACCAGAGGCTGATCAAATCGGTGCTGGACGGCGTCCCTTCCCCCTATTCCCCGGAGGAACTGACCGAACAGGCCGATTGGCTTACCGGAAGGGACAAGGCGTCCCAGAAAGTGGAGCGGTTCATGCGGAAGGCTTCGGCCGCCGTGCTCCTTTCGGACAGGATCGGGGAGCTCTTCGAGGCGTTCGTCACCGGGGTGACGGAGCACGGGAGCTTCGTCCGGCTCACTGCCCCTCCCGCGGAGGGAAAGGTCACCGAGGGGGACCAGGGGCTCAGGGTCGGCCAGAAGATAAGAGTCCGGTTGTTGCGGACCGACCCCGTTCATGCCCACATCGATTTTGCCCGGGTAGGAACGCTCAGGGAATAACCGGGCGCCGGAAGGCATGACCTGCCCTCACGGGGTCCTTTGTTCTCGGCCCGTCATGAGCACCGGCCGGTCCATGAAATAGGCCGGGGCAATATATGTCTCCACCGATACCTTTTCTCTCTCCGTCTCCCACTACTACCCAACGGTGGTCGAAATCTCCCTCGTGCCGATTCCTTATCGCATCGTGGCCCTGACCCGGGAGCAGCACAACCTTTTCGAGTATCCACCCGAGCGCCTTGCAGAGGTGATCCGGGAGGTCGGGTTCTTCTGCACCTGCTGTGGAAAATGCTGCACGCGTGCCTTCAACGGGCATGTGTTCCTCCTTGACCGGGATGCCGCCGTGATACGGGCGCTCGATCCCGCGGCCATCGAGCCCGCCCCCGACCCCGAGTTCTGCGACCAGAACGGCACCTTCTACGTTTCCGGATATGCGTTGCGTTCGCAGGGAGACCCGGCAGGGTCATGCTGGTTCCTGGAGAATGGCAGTTGCAGGATTTACCGACAGAGGCCCTCCATCTGCCGCATCTACCCGTCAATGCTCCACCGCGAACCCGATGAGGAAGGGATCGTGGACTGGCGCCAGGTCTCCGGGTTGAACGAACACGGGGAATACCATCACGATATCCCGCCGGAGGAGTGCACGGAACTTGCCAGGGAGACCAAGGAATACGAGAACGCGGTCCTCTCCCAGGAACTGTCGTTCCTCGAACTGATCGGGAATTATTTTGCGGAGCATGGCCTCCGGCACGTGCAGAAGGTCTATGACGACAGGATGCGGCGGTTTCGGAAAGGCGAGCCCGTGAAGGTCATGGTCTTCTCCGCCGGCACCCTCGTCCCCCACACCTGGATGAAATAATCCGCCCCGTTCAGCAGGCGTACCACCTGGATCGTGAGTCCCGGCCAGGGAATGTATCCCTGTTCAGCAGTCGTTTCCTGTCCTGAACGGATCATCCCGCTCCTCTTTCTGCCGGTAATACTCCACCAGCCGGTTCACCTCTTCGTAGGCCTTTTCTTTGTCCTTTATCCCGGTGAAGAGGATCCTCACGTCCTCGATATCGTCCTTGATGTAGACCGCCTCGTCATACACCACGAGCAGGATCTCCCCGTCGGGACCGAACCTGTGCTCCTCGCAGTCGCCTTTCATGTAACGGTCCCTCTGCTCCCTTGTGGGAGCGGAATACCTGTTCTCGTATCGGTAGACACCCATTTTCAGGTACGTATCTCCCCGGGAGCACGATATACTTCGCGTGTTTTTTATTCACCCGCGCACAGGACACTCGCCCTTGGAGAATTAAGCGAGGGATGTGCAGGACTCCCGGGCCTCTCACGGGAAACCGGCTTTTGTCGGAATCCTGTTTTAAATGACTTCACCCGGGGCTTCGCGCCCGCCTCAGCACACGCCACTGCAAGGGTTAAGGATTCAGCCAAAAAAAGAGTGCAGGAACGGATTCCCGGATTTTCTGACCTACGGCGTAACGATTGCCCCACGCGAAGGAAGGATCAGGGCGGAAGATACAACGGACCTGTCGGTCATTCGCCGTTACATGACCCGTCAGTCATTCATTGATTCGGAAACGTCAGGCATACACCGTATCGCAGGGTCCCGGGTGAGAAACCGCCCGCTACCCTTCTCCTTTCTCCCATTCCGGGTTTTCCAGAAGGAATTTCTTCTCTTTCTCCTCGAGCTCGGCCGTGGAAAACTTCGCGGGGATGCAGATACACCGCTCTTCGACGAACTCCCCGTGCTTGAAACAGCCGAAACTCTTCGAGCGGGAGCACGCACCGTACTCCCCGGTATCGAAATTGTGAAAGACCAGCTCTTCGCCCTCTTTCTCCGCGACCTCCTTCGCCTCTTTCCAGGACTTTGCTGCGGCCATATGAATACCCCGCGAGATGTGTTCGCCACGATGGGCGAACGCCCTATTTCTCCTCGCTCTTCAACCAGTCCCAGGCTTCCTGCACCCGTTCTTTTTTAAAGAACCTGACCTTGGTCCCGGTGAGTGTTGAAAAGGCCCGGAACAGCCAGGTCATCCATTCGTCCCAGGTCTCGTCGACCACCACCGCGAGCCTCTCGACTTTCAGGAACTTCGGACCGAGAGTGAAATCCTCCCAGGCGGCCCCGACGGTCCACCCCTTGAAATCCTCCATCAGGAGGAGGACGTTGATCCGGGCGTGTTCTTCGATGCTCTTTTCAATCACGGGGGAGAGGACGTCCATGTAGTCAGCCTCGGTCACCCTTCCGGAGAGCCGGAATCCGATGTTCTTTCCCGAACTTTCGGCAAGTCGTTCGATCATATGACGCACCTTCAGGGAAGAAGCGGGGACGTATATGATAAACCTTTCTCCAAGGGTCCGGGAATGGCAGGGGGGCTGCGTGGGCAGGTACGGGTCGGAACCATTATCGCCATGATATCTCAAGAATACCCGATGGATCTGAAGATGGAGACCGTGATAGTCCTGCTCCTTTCGTGCGGGATCGCGCTCTCTATCGCCGCACATCTCTTCGCGGTCTTTCCCTTCGATCTCTCGGTGACCCACGAACTTCAGGAAGTGAATAATCCTGCATTTTCCGCCGTCATGCGAGGGGTGAC